>NZ_JBEZYD010000020.1:0-218148 GCF_040638335.1 Nonomuraea sp. NPDC026600 | reverse complement strand
GGGTGGGGCGTTTGTTCGTGGGGTGCCGGTTGAGTGGCCTGGGGTGGGTGGGGTGTCGGTTGATGTGCCGACGTATCCGTTCCAGCGTCAGCGCTACTGGCTGGAGCACACCCGCCAGGACCCCGTAGACGCCGAGCTCTGGCGGGCAGTCGAAGGCGGCGACCTCGACAGCCTCACCCAGACGCTCGACCTGGCCGGTGACCCACCGCTCAGCTCGGTCCTCCCCGCGCTCGCGAGCTGGCGCAACCGCCACCATGCCCGTTCCATCCTGGACACGTGGCGCTACCGCGTCACCTGGCAGCCTGCGGAATCCGCACCCCCCTTGCTCTCGGGCACCTGGCTGGTCGTCGTGCCGGAGAGCCACGTCGGCAACGCGACGGTGGAGGAGACCGTACAGGCGCTGAAGAAATACGGCGCGCTCCCAGTGACGCTGGCCGGTTCTGACCGGACCGCGCTCACAGCGGCGCTGGCGGCGGAGCCCGCAGGCGTGCTGTCGCTGCTCGCCCTCGACGAGCGGGCCGGGCCGGACGGCGTGCCCGGTGGTACGGCGGCCACGCTGGAACTGGTCCAGACGATGGCGGCGGCCGGAAGCAGGGCACCGTTGTGGTCGCTCACCAGTGGAGCCGTTTCAGCGGGGCCGGACGACACAGTGCGCAGCCCGGCACAGGCGGCCGTCTGGGGTCTGGGACGGGTGGCGGCGCTGGAGCATCCAGAGCTATGGGGAGGCTTGATCGATCTGCCGGAAGACCCCGGCGAGGCCGTGTACGCGCGGGTCTGCTCCGTACTGGCCGGGCTCGGCGAGGAGGATCAGGCTGCGGTGCGGCCTTCGGGGGTGTACGTCCGGCGGCTCATCCGCGCCCCGCTCGCGGGCAGTCCCGCCGGCGAGGTCCGTCTTCGCGGTACGGCGCTGCTCATCGGCGGCACCGGTTCGATCGCGCCGTACGTGGCCCGCTGGCTGGCCGAGCAGGGCGCCGAGCATGTCGTGCTGGTCAGCCGCCGGGGCCCGGACGCCCCGGGGGCCGCCGAACTGGTGGCCGAGCTGACCGCGCTGGGCACACGTGCGAGCGCCGTGGCCTGCGACGTGGCCGACCGGGACGCGGTGGCTGACCTGCTGGCCCGCCTCGACGCTGACGGGCAGACCGTGCGTACGGTGGTGCACGCCGCCACCGCCACCCGGCTGGCCCCGCTCGCCGACGTCACGGTTGCCGAACTCGGCGCCGTGGCGGCGGCCAAGATCCGCGGCGCCCAGCATCTGGACGAACTTCTCGATCCCCAGCAGCTCGACCATTTCATCTGCTTCTCCTCGGTGGCCGGGTTGTGGGGGAGCGGCGACCACGCCGCGTACGCGGTGGGCAACGCCTACCTGGACGCCTTCGCCGAGCACCGGCGGGCGCGAGGCAGGGCCACCACGTCGATCGCATGGGGCGTCTGGGCCAGTGAGCGCATGCCCGACGAAGTGGACGAGGCGCACCTGCGCCGCCAGGGACTGCCGACCCTGCCGCCCGAACTGGCGCTCGCCGCCCTGGCGCGGATCCTGGCAGAGGACGAGACGTTCGTGACAGTGGCCAACGTCGACTGGGCGGTCTTCGCGCCGGTCTTCGCCTCCGCCAGGTCCCGGCCGCTGCTTGCCACGATCGAGGCGGCACGTGGCGACGGCGACGCGCCGGCTGAGCCGTCCACCGGGGATTCCTGGGCGGATCGGCTGGCCAGGTTGCTGCCCGCCGAGCGGGAAACCGAGGTGCTGGCGCTCGTCACCGAGCACGTCGCCGCCGTACTCGGGCACGCGACGCCGGACACGGTCGAGGCCGAGCGGTCCTTCAGAGACCTGGGCCTCGGGTCGCTGAGCGCGGTGGACCTGCGTAACCGGCTGGGTGCGGCGACGGGCCTGCAGTTGCCGGTCACCCTGGTGTTCGACCATCCCAGCCCGGCCGCGCTCGTCCGCTATCTGCGTACCGAGCTGGAAGGGCTGCCCACAGTCCTCGATGATCTCGACCGGTTGGAGGCGGCGGTCACGGCGATGGCGGCCGACGGCCCGGACCGCGCCCTCGTCCAGAGCCGCCTGGCCGCGCTGGCCGCCAGGCTCAGCGGCGCCACCGAGGACGAGGTCACCTACGTCTCCGACGACGACGATCTCGAATCGGCGACCGACAAAGAGATTTTCGACCTCATCGATCGCGAGTTCGGCAGTTCCTGAACGGCCCGGCGAACCAAGGACGGCGGCTTCGTATGTCGGAAGACGAAAAGCTTCGCGAATACCTGAAAAAGGTCACCACCGAGCTGCGGGCCACGCGCAGGCGGCTCAAGGAGAACGAGGATCGCGATCGGGAACCGATCGCCATCGTCGGCATGGCCTGCCGCTATCCGGGCGGCGTCGACACGCCCGACCAGCTGTGGGAGCTGGTCGCGGCGGGCCGGGACGCGACCTCCGAGCTGCCGGGGGACCGGGGCTGGAACCTGGCCGCGCTGTATGACCCCGACCCGGGCCGGTCGGGGACGACATACGTCAGGCGCGGCGGCTTCATGAACGAGGTGGCCGGGTTCGACGCGGCCTTCTTCGGGATCTCGCCGCGTGAGGCGCTGGTGATGGATCCGCAGCAGCGGTTGCTGCTGGAGAAGGCGTGGGAGGCCCTGGAGAACGCCGGGCTCGACCCGCAGGGGCTGCGCGGCAGCCACACCGGCGTGTACGTCGGCATCAACTACCAGGAGTACGGCCCGCTGTTCCACCAGGCGCCACCCAACGTCAAGGGTCACGTGGTGACCGGTGTCGTGCCGAGTGTGGCCTCCGGGCGCATCGCGTACACGCTGGGGCTGGAGGGCCCCGCGGTCACCGTCGACACCGCCTGCTCGACCTCGCTGGTCGCACTGCATCTCGCCGCGCGAGCCCTGCGGGACGGCGACTGCGACCTCGCGCTGGCCGGGGGTGCCACCGTACTGTCGTCTCCTGGCTCGCTCGTGGAGCTGGGCGGTCAGCGGGCGCTGGCGGCCGACGGCCGGTGCAAGGCGTTCTCGGCCGGGGCCGACGGCATGGGCATGGCCGAGGGCGTGGGCATCCTGGTGCTGGAACGGCTCAGCGACGCCCGCCGCCATGGCCACCGGGTGCTGGCCGTGGTGCGGGCCAGCGCCATCAACCAGGACGGCGCCTCCAACGGCCTGACCGCGCCCAACAGCCTGGCGCAGCAGCGGGTGACCCAGCAGGCACTGACCAACGCGGGGCTGTCGTCCGATCAGGTCGATGTGGTGGAGGCGCACGGCACCGGTACCGCGCTCGGCGACCCGATCGAGGCACGCGCCCTGCTCGCGACGTATGGCCAGGGCCGGGAGCGTCCCCTGTGGCTGGGCTCGGTGAAGTCCAACATCGGGCATACGCTCGCGGCGTCCGGCGTGGCCGGCGTCATCAAAATGGTCCAAGCCCTGCGGCACGACACGCTCCCGCGCACGCTGCACGTGTCCGAGCCGACACCCCACGTGGACTGGGACGCGGGTGGACTGGCGCTGCTCGCCGAGCCTGTGGAGTGGACGCGCGGTGCGGAGCCGCGCAGGGCGGGCGTGTCCTCGTTCGGGCTGAGCGGCACCAACGCGCACACGATCCTGGAGGAGTTCCCCGGGGAGGCCGTCGCGGACGGCGCGGACGTGGTCGTCATGCCGGTCATGCCGGTCATGCCGGTCGTGCTGTCGGCCAAGACCGCCGAGGCACTGCGTGCCCAGGCGCGGCGGCTGCTGAAGGTCGAGCACGAGCCACTCGACGTCGCTTACACCACGAGCCTGCGGCCGGTGTTCGAGCACCGGGCGGTCGTGGTCGCGCAGGACCGCGAGGAACTCGCGGCCGGGCTGACCCGGATCGCCGAGGACACGTCGGATGCCGTCAGCCCCGGCAAGGTGGCGTTCCTGTTTTCGGGTCAGGGGTCGCAGCGGCTGGGGATGGGGTTGGAGTTGTGTGGCCGGTATCCGGTGTTCGCTGCGGCTTTTGATGAGGTGTGTGCGGAGCTCGATCCGCTTTTGGGTCGGTCGTTGCGTGAGGTGATCGCGGGCGACGGGCAGGCGCTGGATCAGACCGTGCATACGCAGGCGGCGTTGTTCGCGGTGCAGGTGGCGCTTTTTCGGTTGGTGGAGTCGTGGGGGGTGCGGCCGGATTATCTGCTGGGGCATTCGATTGGTGAGTTGGCGGCTGCGCATGTGGCGGGGGTGTTGTCGTTGGTGGATGCGTGTGTGCTGGTGGGGGCGCGGGGCCGGTTGATGCAGGCGCTGGCGCCTGGTGGCGCGATGTGTGTGTTGGAGGTCGGTGAAGCGGAGGTCGCTCCGGTGTTGTCGGGCGGGGTGGAGATCGCCGCGTTCAACGGGCCGCGGTCGCTGGTGATTTCTGGCGATGTGGGGGAGGTGGAGCGGGTCGCGGCGTATGTGGCGGGGTTGGGGCGGCGGACCCGGCGGTTGCGGGTCAGCCATGCTTTTCATTCGCGGCGGATGGAGCCGATGTTGGAGGCTTTTGCCGGGGCGGCGGCTGGTTTGTCGTTTAAGGCGCCGTCCATTCCGGTGGTTTCTACGTTGACGGGTGGATTGGCGCCCGAGATTGCTTCGCCAGGATATTGGGTGCGGCAGGTGCGCGAGCCGGTGCGCTTCGCCGACGGGCTGCGCGAACTGGTCGCCCGCAAGGCGACGGTGCTGGTCGAAGTGGGGCCCGACGGCGGCCTCGGGGCGATGTCGCCCGACCATCGGATCGTCCCGCTGTTGCGGAAGGGCCGCGACGAGCCCCGCACGCTCCTCGCCGCGCTGGGCGAAGCCCACGCTCGCGGGATGGCGGTGTCCTGGAAGCGCCTGTTCTCCGGCGCGCCCGCCACGCTGGCCGATCTGCCCGCCTATCCGTTCCAGCGGCAGCGCTACTGGCTGCCCCCCGCCTCCGGTACCGACGCGGGCGCTCTGGCCCCGACGGGTCACCCGTTGCTGAGCGGGTCCGTGGAGCTGGCCGAGGGCGACGGGATGCTGCTCACCGGCCGGATCTCCCTGGACACGCAGCCGTGGCTGGCCGACCACGTCGTGCTCGGCACCGTACTGCTGCCCGGCACCGCCTTCGTGGAGCTGGCGCTCCAGGCGGCGGCTCGCGTGGGCTGCGATCACGTCGAGGAACTGACCCTCCAGGCACCCCTGGTGCTGCCCGAGCAGGGAGCCGTACAGATCCAGGTGGAGGTCGGCCCGGCGGACGAGTCGGGGCGGCGTGCCCTCGCGATCCACTCACGACTTGAGGAGTCCGACGCCGCGGACAGCGGCTGGGTCCGGCACGCGGGCGGCTTCGCGGGCGTGCGGACCGAACCGGACTCCACCTTCGTTGACCTGGCCACCTGGCCACCGCCCGGTGCCGAGCCGGTCGAGGTCGAGGGACACTACGAGCTGCTGGCCAGGCGTGGTTACCACTACGGGCCCGCCTTCCAGGGGTTGCGCGCCATGTGGCGGGCGGGCGACGAGGTGTACGCCGAGGTGGCGGCAGACGTGGACGCAGGAGCGTACGGGCTGCACCCGGCGCTCCTCGACGCGGCTCTGCACGCCCTCGCCTCCAGCGACCTGCCCGAGGGGCGGGTGCTGCTGCCGTTCTCTTGGGCCGATGTCTCCCTCCGCGCCTCCGGCGCGGAGACCCTGCGGGTACGCCTGCGGCCCGCCGGCCCCGACATCGTGTCCATCGACGTGGCCGACGGCGCCGGGGCCCCGGTCGCCTCGGCCGGAGCGCTCACTCTCCGGCCGGTGACCGCGGGTGCCCTGTCGCAGGACCGGGCGAACACGGGCGCCCTGTACCGGGTCGGGTGGAAGCTCATTGAGGCGCCGGACCCTGAACCTGTCCGCTGGGCGCTGCCGGACGGCTGGGATCCGGCCGCCTGGCCCCACCCCGATGTGGCGGCCATAGCCGCTGACGCGCCTGACGTGGCCGTCGTCCCCTGCGTGGGAGAGGACGCCGTCGACGCCGTACATCGGGTGCTGGGCATCCTGCAGGAGCGGATCGCCGACGACCGCTCCGGCAGCTCCCGGCTGGTGCTGGTCACTCAGGGAGCGACTGCCGTCGGCGGCGAGGTCAGTGATCTCGGTGGCGCGGCGGTGTGGGGTCTGGTGCGGTCGGCCCAGGCCGAGCATCCCGGCCGGTTCACGCTGGTCGACCTCGACGCGGACGGTGCGGGCCGCGGTCTGCTCCCCGCCGCGCTCGCCACCGGAGAACCCCAGGTCGCGGTACGCGGAGGCGAACTCCACGTGCCCCGCCTGGCCGAGCACCCGACCGCGCCCGCCTGGACAGCTCCCGGGGGGACGGTGCTGGTCACGGGTGGGACCGGGACGTTGGGCCGGTTGGTGGCGCGTCATTTGGTGTCGGTGCATGGGGTGCGGGATGTGGTGTTGGTTGGGCGTCGGGTTGTTGCGGTTGATGATGTGCCGGGTGTGCGGGTGGTGGCGGTTGATGTGACGGATCGTTCGGCGATGGTGGCTTTGGTGGGGTCGTTGCCGGATCTGTCGGTGGTGGTGCACGCGGCGGGTGTGGTGGATGACGGGATGGTCGCGTCGCTGGACGCGGGGCAGGTGGATCGGGTGCTGGCCGCGAAAGTGACCGGTGGCCTCATCCTGCACGAGGTGACCCGGGACCGGGACCTCGCCGCCTTCGTCGCCTTCTCCTCCGTGGCCGGAACACTCGGCGGAGCCGGACAGGCCGCCTACGCGGCCGGAAACGCCTTCCTGGACGGTCTGATGTCCTGGCGGCGTGGCCAAGGACTGCCCGGCACCTCGCTCGGCTGGGGGCTGTGGGCCGAACGCAGCGACATGACGAACAAGCTCGGCCAAGCCGATCTGGCCCGCTGGGAGCGGATCGGACTCGGCGCCATGAAGACGGACGCGGCCCTGCGGCTCCTGGACCGGGCGGTCGCGACGGGTGCGGCCGCGCTGCTGCCCCTCCAGCTCGACCTGCCGACGTTGCGTGGGACCGCCGAGCAGGTTCCCACCATGCTGCGGGGGCTGGCCAGGGTGCCGGGGCGGGGGGACCGTACGGGGGCGCGGGAGACCCTGCGGCAGCGCCTCGCCGATCGGCCCGCCGCCGAGCGAGAACGGCTGGTTCTCGACCTGGTGCGCACCAATGTCGCCACCGCCCTCGGGCACCCGTCGCCGGCATCGGTCGAGTCAGGGCGTTCCTTCAAGGACCTGGGGTTCGACTCGCTCACCGCGGTCGAGCTGCGCAACCGGCTCACCACTGCGACCGGGCTGCGGCTGCCCGCCACGCTGGTCTTCGACTATCCCGAACCCGCCGCTCTGGCCCGCTACCTGTTGGGGGAACTGGCCGGGACGCTGCCGGACCGCGCTCCCGCGCGAGTACAACGGAGGGCCGACGACGATCCGGTGGTGATCGTGGGGATGGCGTGCCGGTATCCGGGTGGGGTGGCCTCGCCTGAGGATCTGTGGGAGCTCGTGGCTTCGGGTGGGGATGCCATCGGGGGCTTTCCGACTGATCGGGGCTGGGATTTGGCGGCGTTGTTCGACCCGGATCCTGGGCGTTCTGGGCGTTCGTACGTCCGTGAGGGCGGGTTCTTGTATGACGCTGCTGAGTTTGATGCCGGGTTTTTCGGGATTTCGCCGCGTGAGGCGTTGGCGATGGATCCGCAGCAGCGGTTGTTGCTGGAGACGTCGTGGGAGGCGTTCGAGCGGGCCGGGATCGACACGGCGTCCCTGCGCGGCAAGGACGCGGGTGTGTTCTTCGGCCTGATGCACCACGACTACTCGGCCCGGCTGCACACCACACCGGCTGACCTTGAAGGCCACATCGGTATCGGTAACTCCGGGAGCGTCGCCTCCGGTCGTGTGGCGTACACGTTCGGGTTGGAGGGCCCGGCCGTCACGGTGGACACCGCCTGTTCGTCGTCGTTGGTGGCGTTGCATCTGGCGGCGCAGTCGCTGCGGCAGGGGGAGTGTTCGCTGGCGCTGGTCGGTGGGGTGACGGTGATGGCGTCGCCTGGGGTTTTTGTGGAGTTCAGTCGTCAGCGGGGGTTGGCGGTGGATGGCCGTTGTAAGTCGTTCGCGGAGGCTGCGGATGGTACGGGCTGGTCCGAGGGTGTTGGGGTTCTAGTAGTGGAGCGGCTGTCCGACGCCACACGCAACGGCCATCAGGTGCTGGCTGTTCTGCGCGGCAGCGCGGTCAATCAGGATGGCGCGTCCAATGGTTTGACGGCTCCGAACGGTCCTTCGCAGCAGCGGGTTATCGGGCGGGCGCTGGCTGATGCGGGTCTTGTTCCCGGCGACGTCGACGTGGTGGAGGCGCATGGGACCGGTACGTCGTTGGGTGATCCGATTGAGGCGCAGGCGTTGATTGCGGCTTATGGGCAGGGTCGGGACCGTCCGTTGTGGCTTGGGTCGGTGAAGTCGAATATTGGTCATTCGCAGGCGGCGGCGGGGGTTGCCGGGGTGATCAAGATGGTGCAGGCGATGCGGCACGGCACGCTGCCGGCGACGTTGCATGTGGATGAGCCGTCGTCGCATGTGGACTGGTCGGCCGGTGCGGTGGAGTTGGTGACCGAGGCCCGGGAGTGGCCGGAGTCGGGTCGGGTTCGGCGGGCAGGGGTGTCGTCGTTCGGGGTCAGCGGCACCAACGCGCACGTGATCCTCGAAGCGGCCCCCGCCGAACCCGAGCCCGTGGCAAACCCGGAACCCGGGCCGCTGCCGTGGGTGTTGTCGGCTCGCAGCAAAGAGGCGTTGCGGGTTCAAGGGCAGCGGTTGCTGTCCTATCTGGAAGGGCGTCCGGAGGTCGGATTCGGGGACGTGGCGCGCACGTTGGCGACTGGTCGTAGCGCGCTGGAGCACCGTGCTGCCGTTGTGGGCGCGGATCGTGACGAGCTGATGGCCGGGCTGACCGCGCTCGCCGAAGGCCGCGAGGCATGGGGGTTGGTCACCGGTCAGGCGACCTCTGGGCCGGTGGCGTTCCTGTTCTCGGGTCAGGGGTCGCAGCGGCCGGGGATGGGGTTGGAGTTGTGTGGCCGGTATCCGGTGTTTGCGGCGGCTTTTGATGAGGTGTGCGCCGAGCTTGACCCTCATATGGATCGGCCGTTGCGTGAGGTGATCGCCGAGGGTGGGGAGGCGCTGGATCAGACGGGTTTTACGCAGACGGCGTTGTTCGCGGTGCAGGTGGCGCTTTTCCGGTTGGTGGAGTCGTGGGGCGTTCGGCCGGATTATCTGCTGGGTCATTCGATTGGTGAGTTGGCGGTTGCGCATGTGGCCGGTGTGTTGTCGTTGGCGGATGCGTGTGTGCTGGTGGGGGCTCGGGCCCGGTTGATGCAGGGCTTGGCGGCCGGGGGTGGGATGTGTGCGCTGGCGGCGGGGGAGGCGGAGGTTGTTCCGCTCCTGTCCGATGGGGTGGAGGTCGCTGCGGTTAATGGGCCGGTTTCGGTGGTGGTGTCGGGTGATGTGGGGGAGGTGGCGCGGGTTGAGGCTTATTTTGCGGGGTTGGGGCGGCGGACGCGGTGGTTGCGGGTGAGTCATGCTTTTCATTCGCGGCGGGTGGAGCCGATGTTGGAGGCTTTTGCTGGGGTGGCGGAGGGGTTGTCGTTTAAGGCGCCGTCGATTCCGGTGGTTTCTACGTTGACGGGTGAGTTGGCGCCGGAGATTGCTTCGGCGGGCTATTGGGTGCGGCAGGTGCGTGAGCCGGTGCGGTTCGGGCGGGCGTTGGGCTGGTTGCGTGATGTGCCGGTGTTGGTGGAGGTGGGGCCGGACGCGGTGTTGACGGCGATGGCCGCTGATCGCGACGTCGTGCCCCTGTTGCGGAAGGGCAGGGACGAGCCGCGCCAACTGCTCACCGCCCTGGCCACCGCCCACTCGCGCGGGGCGCAGGTCGATTGGCGTGCCATGCTCACCGGCACGCTGGTGGACCTGCCCACCTACCCCTTCCAGCGCCAGCGCTACTGGCTCGCGCCCACCTCTGGTGCGGACGCCGCTGGGTTGGGGCTGACTCCGGCCGGGCACCCGCTGCTCGGTGCCGCCGTCTCCCTGGCCGACGATGACGGTCTGCTGCTCACCGGGTACCTGTCCACAGACACCCATCCCTGGCTGGCCGATCATTCGGTGGCGGGGGCGGCGATCGTCCCCGGGACCGTCCTGGCCGAGCTGGCCTGGCAGGCCGCCGACCACGCCGGATACGCGGGGATCGAGGAGCTCGTCCTGCACGCCCCGCTGGTACTGCCGGAGACGGGCGGGCTGCGGGTCCAGGTGCGAGTCTCCGCCCCCGCTCCGGCCGGTCGTCCTGAGCTGACCGTGCACGCCCGTGCCACGGACGACCAGCCATGGGTACGGCACGCGTCGGGGACACTGGCTGACGTACCACCCGCCCCAGCCGGAGATCTCACCGTCTGGCCGCCGCCCGGCGAGCCGGTCGACGTGGATCTGCTGTACGCGGGGCTCGCGTCGGCCGGACTCCACTACGGTCCCGCCTTCCGCGGGCTGGTGACAGCATGGCGCGACGGCGACGACACCTACGCCGAGCTGGCACTGCCGGAGCCGTTGTCCACGGACGCCGACCGCTACGCCTTCCACCCGGCCTTTCTCGACGCGGTCCTGCATCTGCTGACGCCGGACGGCAGCGGGATGGCGCAGGTGCCGTTCTCCTGGCGGGGCGCGTATCTGCACGCCGCCGCCACCTCACGGCTGCGCGTCCGGGTCACCGCCGCGGCGCCCGGCCAGGCATCGATCATCGTCGCCGACGACACCGGCAGGCCGATCGCGGACGTCGAGGCCGTTGCCGTCCGCCCACTGGACATCGCGGCCGTTCAGCGGGTCCCTGCCGCTGACGCGCTGTTCGACGTCGAGTGGACCCCCTTGCGTACGCTCCCGACCGCCCAGGCGACCCAGTGGGCCGTCCTGGGTGAGGCGGAGCCGGGGCTGGAGGGCGACCGACATCCGGATCTGGAGTCGGTGGCCGCGGCGGGCGTGCCGGATGTGGTGCTTCTCCCGCTCGATTCCGGTGAGCTTTTACCCTCGCGGGCACGTGAGGCCGTGACGGTCGTGCTGCGAAGGATGCAGAGCTGGCTCGCCGATCCTCGGTTCGCTCGCTCGCGACTGGTCGTCGTGACCCGCGACGCCTCGTCCACCGACCCGGTGGGGGCGGCGGTCTGGGGTCTGGTGCGGTCGGTCCAGGCCGAGCACCCTGGCCGCTTCACGCTGCTCGACCTCGGTGAGAAGGCCGCCGCTGTCCTGCCTGCCGCGCTGGCCGCCGAGGAACCGCAGCTGGCCGTGCGGGATGGTGCCGTTCTTGTGCCCAGGCTGGTCAGGGTCATGCCCAGGGGAGGCGGTCCCGAGGGTACGGAGTTCCGCACCGGCTGGGACCCCGACGGCACCGTGCTCGTCACCGGTGGCACCGGCACCCTGGGCGGCCTGCTCGCCCGCCACCTCGTGACCGCTCACGGCGTACGGCATCTGGTGCTCGCGAGCAGAAGCGGCACCGGCGCGCCGAACGCGGTCAGCCTGGCCGCCGAGCTCATCCGCCTGGGAGCGAGCGTCCGCGTCGCCGCCGTCGACGTCGCGGACCGTGAAGCCCTGACCGCGTTCCTCGCCACGCTCGATCGGCCGTTGACCGCGGTGGTGCATGCGGCGGGGGTGTCCGACGACGCGCTGGTCGAGTCGCTCACCCCGGACCGGCTCGACACCGTCCTCCGTGCGAAGGCCGAGGCCGCCTGGAATCTCCACGAACTCACCCGCGACCACGAACTCGCCGCGTTCGTGATGTTCTCCTCCGCCGCAGGTGTCCTTGGCAGCCCGGGACAGGCCAACTACGCCGCCGCGAACCAGTTCCTCGACGCGCTGGCCAGGCACCGCCGGGCCGCCGGGCTCCCCGCGACCTCGCTGGCCTGGGGGCTGTGGGCGGAAGCCAGCGGCATCAGCGAGGGGCTCAGCGCGGCCGATTACGCCCGCATCGCCCAGCTTGGCATCCGGCCGCTGGCCACCGCCGAGGCGCTGGCTCTGTTCGACGCCGTGCTCGCCGACGGCCGGGCCACCGCCGTACCGGTCAAACTCGACCCTGACGCCGGGCGCGCACACCCGCTCCTGCGCGGCTTCTCGCCCGCTGCCGCCCGAAGGGCGGAGCGGCCCCCGGCGCCGCTGCTGGAACGGCTGGCGGCACTGCCGGACGCCGAAGCCGCAGACCTTCTCCTCGATCTGGTACGGCGGTACGTCGCGAGCGTGCTCGGCCACTCGGACACCGGTGAGATCGACCCGGACAGGCAGTTCAAGGAACTCGGCTTCGACTCGCTGACCAGCGTGGACCTGCGCAACCGCCTCCGCGCCGAGATCGGGCTGGACCTGCCGGCCACGCTCGTTTTCGACTACCCGACGCCGGAGGCACTCGCCGGGCACCTGCGTGAGCGGGTCCGTCAGGCAGCCCCCGACCCGGTCGGCGCCGCGTTCGACCGCTTCGAGGCCACGCTGGCCGCGCAGAAGGACGATGCGTCCCGTGACCGGATCGCGGCCCGGCTGCGCGCACTTGTCTCGCGACTGGCACCGGAGGCCGCCGACCTGGCCGCCGCCAGCGACGACGAACTCTTCGACCTTGTTGAGAATCTGGGGGCTGACACCGCATGACGAACGCCAACGAGGACAAGCTGCGCGAATACCTCAGACGGGCCATCGCCGAGGCTCAGGACGCCCAGCGGCGCCTGCGCGAGGTCGAGGAGGCGGACCGCGAGCCCATCGCGATCGTCGGCATGGCCTGCAGGTTCCCCGGCGGGGTGACCTCACCGGAAGAGCTGTGGGACCTGGTCGTGGCGGGGCGGGACGCGATCACCGAGTTCCCCGCCGACCGGGGCTGGGACCTTACCGCACTGCTCGGCTCTGGGACGGGGCCGGGCACGTCCTCCACTCGGTACGGCGGCTTCCTCCAGGGTGCCGCCGATTTCGATGCTGGGTTTTTCGGGATTTCGCCGCGTGAGGCGTTGGCGATGGATCCGCAGCAGCGGTTGTTGCTGGAGACGTCGTGGGAGGCGTTCGAGCGGGCCGGGATCGACCCCGGATCGCTGAGCGGCAGCAGTACCGGCGTGTTCGCCGGACTGATGTATCACGACTACCAGTCGCGGCTGCACAGAGTGCCGGAGGAACTGGAGGGCTTCCTCGGCAACGGCAACGCGGCGAGTGTCGCGACCGGGCGGGTCGCCTACACGTTCGGGCTGGAGGGGCCGGCCGTCACGATCGACACCGCCTGTTCGTCATCTCTGGTGGCGTTGCATCTGGCCGTCCAGTCGCTGCGCCGCGGTGAGTGCACACTCGCCCTGGCGGGCGGGGTCACCGTGATGGCGTCGCCGAACACCTTCGTGGAGTTCAGTCGTCAGCGGGGGTTGGCGGTGGATGGCCGGTGTAAGTCGTTCGCGGAGGCGGCGGATGGTACGGGCTGGTCTGAGGGTGTCGGGGTTTTGGTGGTGGAGCGGTTGTCGGATGCCACCCGTAACGGCCATCGGGTGCTGGCCGTCCTGCGCGGCAGCGCGGTCAACCAGGACGGCGCCTCCAACGGGCTCACCGCTCCGAATGGTCCTTCGCAGCAGCGGGTTATCGGGCGGGCGCTGGCTGATGCGGGTCTTGTTCCGGGCGACATTGACGTGGTGGAGGCGCATGGGACCGGTACGTCGTTGGGTGATCCGATTGAGGCGCAGGCGCTGATTGCGGCTTATGGGCAGGGTCGGGACCGTCCGTTGTGGCTTGGGTCGGTGAAGTCGAATATCGGTCACACGCAGGCGGCGGCGGGGGTTGCCGGGGTGATCAAGATGGTGCAGGCGATGCGGCACGGCACGCTGCCGGCGACGTTGCATGTGGATGAGCCGTCGTCGCATGTGGACTGGTCGGCCGGCGCGGTGGAATTGGTGACTGAGAGGCAGCCCTGGTTGGTGGCCGATCGGCCGAGGCGGGCGGGGGTGTCGTCGTTCGGGATCAGTGGGACCAACGCGCACGTCATCTTGGAGGAGGCTCCCGCACAGGCTGAGGAGGATCGCGTCGCGGTTGCCGGGCCGGTGCCGTGGGTGTTGTCGGCACGGAGTCCTGAGGCGTTGCGGGCGCAGGCAGGCTGGCTTCTCACGATCGTCGATGACGCTGATCTCAACGACGTGGCGTACTCGCTGGCCACTGCGCGGGCGGGGCTGCCGCATCGGGCCGCTGTCGTCGGGCGGGACCGGGAGGAACTGACGCGGGCGCTCACCGCTGTGGCCTCCGGAGCGCAGCTGGCGAACCCGGTCAAAGGCAACAAGACGGCGTTCCTGTTCTCGGGTCAGGGGTCGCAGCGGCCGGGGATGGGGTTGGAGTTGTGTGGCCGGTATCCGGTGTTTGCGGCGGCTTTTGATGAGGTGTGCGCCGAGCTTGACCCTCATATGGATCGGCCGTTGCGTGAGGTGATCGCCGAGGGTGGGGAGGCGCTGGATCAGACGGGTTTTACGCAGACGGCGTTGTTCGCGGTGCAGGTGGCGCTTTTCCGGTTGGTGGAGTCGTGGGGGGTTCGGCCGGATTATCTGCTGGGTCATTCGATTGGTGAGTTGGCGGTTGCGCATGTGGCCGGTGTGTTGTCGTTGGCGGATGCGTGTGTGCTGGTGGGGGCTCGGGCCCGGTTGATGCAGGGCTTGGCGGCCGGGGGTGGGATGTGTGTGCTGGTGGCGGGGGAGGCGGAGGTTGTTCCGCTCCTGTCCGATGGGGTGGAGGTCGCTGCGGTTAATGGGCCGGGGTCGGTGGTGGTGTCGGGTGATGTGGGGGAGGTGGCGCGGGTTGAGGCTTATTTTGCGGGGTTGGGGCGGCGGACGCGGTGGTTGCGGGTGAGTCATGCTTTTCATTCGCGGCGGGTGGAGCCGATGTTGGAGGCTTTTGCTGGGGTGGCGGAGGGGTTGTCGTTTAAGGCGCCGTCGATTCCGGTGGTTTCTACGTTGACGGGTGAGTTGGCGCCGGAGATTGCTTCGCCGGGGTATTGGGTGCGGCAGGTGCGCGAGCCGGTGCGGTTCGGGCGGGCGTTGGACTGGTTGCGTGATGTGCCGGTGTTGGTGGAGGTGGGTCCGGACGCGGTGTTGACCGCGATGGCCGCTGATCGCGACGTCGTGCCCCTGCTGCGGAAGGACAAGGGTGAAGCCGAGGCGGTGGTGACCGCGCTCGCCGACCTGCACGTCCGCGGCGCTCGTCCGCGTTGGTCCGGTCGGCTGGTGGACCTGCCCACCTACCCCTTCCAGCGCCAGCGCTACTGGCTCGCGCCCACCTCTGGTGCGGACGCCGCTGGGTTGGGGCTGACTCCGGCCGGGCACCCGCTGCTCGGTGCCGCCGTCTCCCTGGCCGACGGTGACGGTCTGCTGCTCACCGGGCGGCTCTCCGCCGATACCCACGCATGGCTGGCGGACCACGTCGTCGCGGGTACGTCCATGCTGCCCGGTACCGCCCTGGTGGAGCTTGCCGTACGGGCCGCCGACCAGGTCGGCTGCGACCATGTGGAGGAACTCACTCTCGAGGCGCCACTCGTGCTGCCGGAGCGGGGCGCGGTGTCGGTCCAGCTTCTGGTCGGCCCGGCCGACCAGGCCGGCAGGCGTGAGGTGAGCATCTACTCCAGCCCCTCAGGAGAGGACTGGACCCGGCATGCCACCGGAACGGTCACTCCCGAACCGGCCGGGCGCGGCACCGACGGGCAGGCGCTCGGGACCTGGCCGCCGCCCGGAGCCGATCCGGTCGAGCTGGACGGCCTCTATGAGGCGCTCGCCGAGGCGGGTCTCGGCTATGGTCCGGCCTTCCGGGGACTGCGGGCGGTCTGGCGGGCGGGAGACGACGTTTACGCCGAGGTCGCCCTTCCCGAGGCGGCCGGCGCGGACGCGTACGGACTGCATCCGGCGCTCCTGGACGCGGTCCTGCACGCCCTCGCGGCCGCGGCCCCTCCGGCGGCCGGGCAGGTGCCCCGCATCCCGTTCTCCTGGTCTGGCGTGACGCTGCACGCCGCCGCCGCGACCACGTTGCGTGCGCGGCTGTCACCGGCCGGCGGAGACGCCGTGTCGATCATCGCCGCGGACGCCACAGGCGCGCCCGTCGTCATGGTCGACTCGCTCGTCCTCAGACCGCTGGCGGCCACCGCTCCTCGGCATGACGACTCCCTGTTCCGGGTCGAGTGGACACCGGTGCCGGTTGAGGCGGAGGAGCTCGGTGGCGTCACCGTTGTGCGCTGCGAGCCGCATGAGACGGGCGACCTGGCCGCGGACGCCCATGCCTCGGTGCACGGTGCGCTCGCCGCCATACACGAATGGCTGGCCGGAGAGCCCGGCGACGACGCCCGCCTGTTGATCGTCACCAGGCGGGCGGTGGCCGCGGTCCCCGGTGATCCCGCGCCCGATCCGGCCGCCGCGGCGATCTGGGGGCTGGTCCGCGGCGCGCAGGGAGAGCATCCGGGCAGGATCCTGCTCGTCGACACCGACGCGCCCGCTGACCCCGCGGGGCTGATGGTCGCCGCCGAGCCGCAGATCGCGATCCGAGCCGGCCTGGCCTACGCCCCCCGGCTGGCGCGGATGTCCACCCATCCCGGCTTGGTGCTGCCCGCCTCGCCCAACTGGCGGCTGGACGTGACGGCCAAGGGCACCCTGGACGACCTCGCCCTGTCCGCGTACACGGAAGTGGAGCTCGCGCCCGGCCAGGTACGCGTCCGGGTGCGTGCGGCGGGCGTCAACTTTCGCGACGTGCTCATCGCGCTGGACATGTACCCGGCCGACGTGCCCCTCGGCGGCGAGGGCGCCGGAACCGTCATCGAGGTGGGCCCCGGGGTGACCGGGCTGGCGCCGGGAGACCGGGTGTTCGGCCTGTTCTCCCACGCGTTCGGGACGAGCGCGGTCGCCGATCACCGGATGCTCGCGCCGATCCCGAGCGGATGGTCGTACGAGGAGGCGGCCTCGGTCCCGATCGCCTACCTGACCGCCTACTACGGCCTGGTCGAACTCGCCGGGCTGGAAGAGGGGGAGCGCGTCCTGGTGCACGCGGCGACCGGCGGTGTCGGGTCCGCTGCCGTCGCCCTCGCCCAGCACCTGGGCGCCGAGGTGTTCGCCACCGCGAGCCCCGGCAAGTGGGGCGCCCTGCGCGAACGCGGCCTCGACGACGCGCACATCGCCTCCTCGCGCACCCTGGACTTCGCCACGACCTTCACCGGGGGTATGGACGTGGTCCTGAACTCTCTCACCGGTGAGTTCCTCGAGGCCTCGCTGCGGATGCTGACGCACGGCGGCCGGTTCCTGGAGATGGGCAAGACCGACCTGCGCGATCCCGCGAACCTTCCCGGGATGGACTACCGGCCGTTCGACCTGATGCTGGTCGAACCCGCGCGCATCCAGAGCATGCTGGTCGACCTGCTCGCCCTGTTCGAGTCCGGCGCCCTGAGGCTGCCGCCCATCACCACCTGGGACGTACGGCGGGCGCCCGAGGCGTTCCGCCACGTCAGCCAGGCTCTGCACATCGGCAAGGTCGTCCTGACCGTGCCTCGTCCCCTCTGGGCTCCCGGAGGGACGGTGCTGGTCACGGGCGGGACCGGGACGTTGGGCCGGTTGGTGGCGCGTCATCTGGTGTCGGTGCATGGGGTGCGAGATGTGGTGTTGGTTGGGCGTCGGGGCGTTGCGGTTGATGTGCCGGGTGTGCGGGTGGTGGCTGCTGATGTGACGGATCGTTCGGCGATGGCGGCTTTGGCAGGGTCGTTGCCCGATCTGTCGGTGGTGATCCACGCGGCCGGTGTGGTGGATGACGGGATGGTCGCGGGGCTGGACGCGGGGCAGGTGGATCGGGTGCTGGCCGCGAAAGTGACCGGTGGCACGGTGTTACACGAGGTGACCCGGGATCTGGCCGGGTTCATCGTGTTCTCCTCGGCTGTCGGGACGCTCGGCGGTGCGGGACAGGCCGCGTACGGCGCCGCGAACGCCTTCCTGGACGCGCTGGTCACCCAGCGGGTCGAACGGGGACTGCCCGGCGTGTCATTGGCCTGGGGACTCTGGGCGGAGTCGAGCGGCATGACGAGCGGGCTCGGCGCTGCCGACTTGGCGAGGATGTCCCGCTCCGGCGTCGCCCCGCTCACCACCGAGCACGCGCTCGACCTGCTCGACGCCGCCCTCGACGTGGCCGAACCGGTGCAGGTGCCCGTCGCTCTCGACCTCGCCGCCTTCCGTGGCGGCGCCGAGGTGCCCGCGATGCTGCGCGGCCTGGTCAAGGCGCCGGTCCGCAGGGCGACCGCGCGGTCCGCGACTGAAACCTCCTACGCCCAGCGCCTGGCCGCCATGCCGGACGCGGACCGGGACCGCGCGCTCCTCGATCTGACCCGCGAGCACGCCGCGGCCGTCCTGGGGCATGCCCGGCCGGACGCCGTCGACGGTGAGCGGCCGTTCAAGGATCTCGGCTTCGACTCGCTGACCGGCGTCGAGTACCGCAACCGGCTCACCGCCGCCACCGGGCTGCGGCTGCCCGCCACTCTCACCTTCGACTATCCGACGCCGGTCGCGCTCGCCACCCATCTGCGGCGTGAGCTGCTGGGGTCGTCGCCGGTCGTGGCCGCGCCGGTGGCCACCGACGTGTCCGACGATCCGGTGGTGATCGTGGGGATGGCGTGCCGGTATCCGGGTGGGGTGGCCTCGCCTGAGGATCTGTGGGAGCTCGTGGCTTCGGGTGGGGATGCGATCGGGGGTTTTCCGACCGATCGGGGCTGGGATCTGGGGACGTTGTTCGACCCGGATCCTGAGCGCTCGGGACGTTCGTACGTCCGTGACGGCGGGTTCTTGCATGACGCGACGTACTTTGATGCTGGGTTTTTCGGGATTTCGCCGCGTGAGGCGTTGGCGATGGATCCGCAGCAGCGGTTGTTGCTGGAGACGTCGTGGGAGGCGTTCGAGCGGGCCGGGATCGATCCGGCCGAACTGCGCGGAGAGCCGGCCGGGGTGTTCGTCGGAGGGATGTACCAGGAGTACGGCCCGCCCTTCGGCCAGGGCGCCGAGGGGGTGGAAGGGCATCTGCTGACCGGCAGTGCGGCCAGCGTGTTGTCCGGTCGTGTGGCGTACGCGTTCGGGTTGGAGGGCCCGGCCGTGACGGTGGACACGGCGTGTTCGTCGTCGTTGGTGGCGATGCATCTGGCGGCGCGGGCGTTGCGGCAGGGGGAGTGTTCGCTGGCGCTGGTCGGCGGGGTGACGGTGATGTCCTCACCCGGCGTTTTTGTGGAGTTCAGTCGTCAGCGGGGGTTGGCGCCCGATGGGCGGTGCAAGTCGTTCGCCGAGGGGGCGGATGGGACGGGGTGGTCCGAGGGCGTCGGGGTGTTGGTGCTCGAACGGCTCTCCGACGCCACCCGCAACGGCCACCAGGTGCTGGCCACTCTTCGTGGCAGCGCCGTCAACCAGGACGGCGCCTCCAACGGGCTTACCGCTCCGAACGGTCCTTCGCAGCAGCGGGTGATCGGTCAGGCGCTGGCGGACGCACGCCTTGCCGCTGGTGACGTCGACGCCGTGGAGGCGCACGGGACTGGCACCGCGTTGGGTGATCCGATCGAGGCGCAGGCGCTGATCGCGGCTTATGGGCAGGGTCGGGACCGTCCGTTGTGGCTTGGGTCGGTGAAGTCGAATATCGGTCATTCGCAGGCGGCGGCGGGGGTTGCCGGGGTGATCAAGATGGTGCAGGCGATGCGGCATGGCCTGCTGCCGCGGACGTTGCACGTGGACGAACCGACCCCGCACGTGGACTGGTCCTCCAGCGCTGTGTCGCTGCTGACCGAGCAGCAGCCCTGGCCCGCGGCCGACCGGCTGAGGCGGGCGGGGGTGTCCTCGTTCGGGATCAGCGGCACCAACGCGCACGTGATCCTCGAGGAAGCGCCCAGGCAGGCGCCCATGGCGGAGGCGCCGGGGGAGGCACCCGTTCTCCTGTCGGCGCGCAGCGCGGACGCTCTGCGGGCCCAAGCGGCCGAACTCGCGGCATTCCTGCGGAAGAACCGGGATGTGCCGGTGGGGGACGTGGCCTATTCGTCCGCCCAGCGCCCGGTATTCGCCCACCGTGCCGCGATCGTCGCAGGCGACCGCGACGAACTGCTCGCCAAGCTGGCCGAGGTCGGCGACACCGCACCCGTAAGCCCCGGCAAGGTGGCGTTCCTGTTTTCGGGTCAGGGGTCGCAGCGGCTGGGGATGGGGTTGGGGTTGTATGACCGGTATCCGGTGTTCGCTGCGGCCTTCGACCAGGTGTGTGCGGAGCTGGGTCGGTCGTTGCGTGAGGTGATCGCGGGCGACGGGGAGGCGCTGGATCAGACCGTGCATACGCAGGCGGCGTTGTTCGCGGTGCAGGTGGCGCTTTTTCGGTTGGTGGAGTCGTGGGGGGTGCGGCCGGATTATCTGCTGGGGCATTCGATCGGTGAGTTGGCGGCTGCGCATGTGGCGGGGGTGTTGTCGCTGGTGGATGCGTGTGTGCTGGTGGGGGCGCGGGGCCGGTTGATGCAGGCGCTGGCGCCTGGTGGCGCGATGTGTGTGTTGGAGGTCGGTGAAGCGGAGGTCGCTCCGGTGTTGTCGGGCGGGGTGGAGATCGCCGCGTTCAACGGGCCGCGGTCGCTGGTGATTTCTGGCGATGTGGGGGAGGTGGAGCGGGTCGCGGCGTATGTGGCGGGGTTGGGGCGGCGGACCCGGCGGTTGCGGGTCAGCCATGCGTTTCATTCGCGGCGGATGGAGCCGATGTTGGAGACTTTCGCCGCGGTGGCGCAGGGGTTGACGTTCCGGCAGCCGTCCATCCCGATCGTCTCCACCTTGACCGGCCGGCCGACGCCGGACATCGCCACACCCGGCTATTGGGTGCGGCAGGTGCGCGAACCGGTGCGGTTCGCGCAGGCGCTGGAGTGGTTGCGTGATGTGCCGGTGCTGGTGGAGGTGGGCCCGGACGCGGCGCTGACCGCGCTGGCCGGCGACCGCGAGGTCCTGCCGTTGCTGCGGAGAGGCAAGGACGAGCCACACGAACTGCTCACCGCCCTCGCAACCGCCCACACACGCGGAGCGCATGTCGATTGGGGCGCCGGGCTCACCGGCACCCTGGTCGCCCTGCCCACCTACCCCTTCGAACGCGAGCCGTACTGGCTGGCGCCCACCCCTGGCGGCGACCCGGCGGGGTTCGGCCTGGCCCCGGCCGGGCACCCGCTGCTCGGCGCCGCCGTCTCCCTCGCGGAGGAGGGCGGGGTGGTCGTCACCGGCAGGCTGTCCACGTGGTCCCATCCGTGGCTGGCCGACCACGTCGTGGCGGGCGCGCACGTGATGCCCGCCGCCGTCATCGCCGAACTGGCCCTCCACGCCGCCGCTCACGTCGGCCGCGACCAGATCGGCGAGCTCTCCCTGGAAACCCCGCTCGTCATCCCGGAAGGCGGCGAGGTCACCGTCCAGATCTGGGTGGACGCCGACGGGCACGCGCTCACCATCCACGCCCGCCCCGGCACCGACCAGCCCTGGACCCGACACGCCACAGCCACACTCGGCGCCTCGCCACCCGAGCGCGGTCCGGAGCCGGACCTGGCGAACTGGCCTCCCGAGGGCGACCCTGCCGACGTCGACACGCTGTACACCGCCCTGTCCGCGGCCGGGCTGGACTACGGCCCGGCTTTCCAGGGCCTCCAGGCCGCATGGCGACACGGCGGCCGGGCGTATGCCGACGTCGTGCTGCCCGCGCCGCAGCAGACGGGCGCCGACCGGTACGTCCTCCACCCGGCGCTGCTCGACGCGGCACTCCACGCGGCCGGGCTCGGTGTACTCCCCGGCACGGAGGCGGCGCGGATCCCGTTCGTCATGACCGGTGTCCGCGTGCGGGTGCCCGGCGTGACCGCGGCGCGAGCCCGCCTGACGCCGCTCACCCCGGACTCGCTGGCCCTGACCCTGGCCGACGCCACCGGCCGCACGGTCGCCACCGTGGACGCGATCACCTTCCGACCGCTCCCGCCCGCCCGGCCCGGCGGCGACATGTACTGCGTGGACTGGGCCGAGGTCGAAGCCCTTGACGCCGTTTCCGAGGCCGGCGTCGCCGTGCTCGGCGAGCTGTACGAGGGGATCGCCGCACCGGTCTACCCCGACCTGGCCACTCTGCCCATCGGCGCGCAGGCGCCGGAGTTCGTGCTGGTCCCGCTCACGGCGGCGCACGAGACCGGCCAGGCCGGGCGGCGGGAAGACGAGGTGGCCGCCGTGCACAGGACGGCCGAGCGTGCGCTGGCGTTGGCGCGCGACTGGCTGGCCGACGACCGGCTTCCGGGCGCCCGCCTCGTCCTGCTGACCCAGGGCGCGATGGCGCCGCGACCAGGAGACGACGTCACCGACCTGGCCGGCGCGGCGGCGTGGGGCCTGATCCGCTCCGCGCAGTCCGAGCATCCAGGCCGTTTCGTCCTCCTCGACCTCGACGAGACGGCGGCGTCCCGAGACAGTGTGCGGAACGCGCTCGCCACCGGCGAACCGCAGCTGGCGCTGCGCGGCGGCACGAGCCTGGCGCCACGCCTGGCCCGCGCGAGGACAAGGGACGAAGCCCCTACGGCGTACGACCCGGAAGGGACGGTACTGATCACCGGCGCGACCGGGGCGCTGGGCGGACTGCTCGCCCGGCACCTGGTGTCCGAGCGCGGCGTGCGCAGGCTGCTGCTGGCCAGTCGGAGCGGTCCGGATGCTCCAGGAGCGCCTGGGCTGCGGGCCGAGTTGGCGGGGTTGGGAGCGCACGTGGAGTTCGTCGCGTGCGATGTGTCGCACCGTGACCAGGTCGCCGCCTTGGTCGGCGCCATCGACCCCGAGCACCCGCTGACGGCTGTGGTGCACGCGGCCGGTGTGCTCGACGACGGCGTGCTGGAGTCCCTCACCCCCGACCGGCTCGCCGCCGTGCTCCGCCCGAAGGCCGACGCCGCACTGCACCTGCACGATCTCACCCGGGGTCTGGCCGCGTTCGTCTTGTTCTCGTCGGCCGCCGCCGCGTTCGGGACGCCTGGCCAGGCGAACTACGCCGCCGCCAACGCCGTGCTGGACGCGCTCGCACAGCGCCGCCGGGCCCGCGGCCTTCCGGCGACCTCGCTCGCCTGGGGCCTGTGGGACGTGGAGAGCGGCATGGCGGGCACCGCCAGGCCGGGGACCGCCGCCCTGACGCCCGAAGCGGGGCTGGCCTCGTTCGACACGGCCGACCAGTATGGCCAGGCCGTCCTGCTGCCCGCCCGTCTGGACCTCGCGGCGGTCGCGCGCTCCGGCGAGGTGCCGCACCTGCTGCGCGGTCTGGTCCGCACCCGCCGGCACCCTGCGGAGTCCGGTGGCCCGCAGCTGACCCGCCGCCTGGCCGGGCTGTCCGGCGAGGAACGGGAGCGGGCCGCCCTGGAGGCGGTGCGGGCCGAGGTCGCGACGGTTCTCGGGCATCGCGGTCCGGAGGCCGTACCGCCCACCGCGACCTTCGCCGAGCTGGGCCTGGACTCACTCACCGCCGTTGAGTTGCGCAACGGCCTTGCCACACGCACCGGCGCCCGCCTGCCCGCCACCTTGGTCTTCGACCATCCGACGCCCGCCGCACTGGCCGGATTCCTGCTGCGAGAGATCCTGGATGTCCCGGCGACGCCCACCTCTGTAGTCGTGGACCGGCCGAGCGCGGACGAGCCGATCGCCATTGTGGCGATGGCCTGCCGCTACCCGGGTGGCGTGCGCTCGCCGGAGGACCTGTGGGACCTGGTCGCGGCGGGCGGCGACGCGATCTCGCCGTTCCCCGCCGACCGGGGCTGGGACCTTTCCGCCCTGTACGACCCCGACCCGGACCGCCCCGGCACCAGCTACACCCGCGAGGGCGGCTTCCTGCACGACGCCGACCGTTTCGATGCCGACCTGTTCGGGATCGGCCCCCGCGAGGCCCTGGCGATGGATCCTCAGCAGCGGCTGCTGCTGGAGGTCGGCTGGGAGACGTTCGAGCGCGCGGGGCTGGACCCCACCTCGGTGTCCGGCGGCGACACCGGCGTCTTCGTCGGCGTGATGTACCACGACTACGTCACGCTTCTGCCGTCCGTGCCCAGCGACCTGGAAGGCTACGTCGGCACCGGTACGGCGGGCAGCGTCGTCTCCGGCCGCCTCGCGTACGCGTTCGGGCTGGAGGGCCCGGCCGTCACGATCGACACAGCCTGCTCGTCGTCGCTGGTGGCGATGCACCTGGCGGCGCAGGCGCTGCGGCGCGGCGAGTGTTCGATGGCACTGGCGGGCGGTGTCACGGTGATGGCGACGCCGGGTACGTTCGTGGAGTTCAGCCGCCAGCGCGGGCTGGCGGCTGACGGACGTTGCAAGTCGTTCGCCGCCTCCGCCGACGGCACCGGCTGGGCCGAGGGCGTGGGCCTGCTGCTGCTCGAACGGCTCTCCGATGCCACCCGTAACGGCCATCAGGTGCTGGCCGTCCTGCGCGGCAGCGCCGTCAACCAGGACGGCGCCTCCAACGGGCTCACCGCTCCGAACGGTCCCTCGCAGCAGCGGGTCATCCGGCGCGCGCTCGCCGACGCGCGCCTTGCTCCCGGCGACATCGACGTCGTGGAGGCGCATGGGACCGGTACTTCATTAGGCGATCCGATTGAGGCCCAGGCGCTGATCGCGGCTTATGGGCAGGGTCGGGAGCGGCCGTTGTTGTTGGGGTCGGTGAAGTCGAATATTGGTCACACGCAGGCGGCGGCGGGGGTTGCCGGGGTGATCAAGATGGTGCAGGCGATGCGGCACGGCACGCTGCCGGCGACGTTGCACGTGGATGAGCCGACTCCGCATGTGGACTGGTCGGCCGGTGCGGTGGAGTTGGTGACCGAGCGGCAGCCCTGGTCGACGGCCGATCGGCCGAGGCGGGCGGGGGTGTCGTCGTTCGGGATCAGCGGCACCAACGCGCACGTGATCCTCGAAGCGGCCCCCGCCGAACCCGAGCCCGTGGTGAACCCGGAACCCGGGCTGCTGCCGTGGGTGTTGTCGGCGGCGACCGAGCCCGCGCTGCGCGAGCAGGCTCGGCGCCTGCTGACCCGCCTGGAGCGCGACCCCGCGCCCGATCTCGCCGGCCTGGGCCTCGCCCTCGCCACCACCCGAGCCGGCTTGGAACAGCGCGCGGTGCTGGTGGGCGATGACGTTCCCGCTTTCACCCGAGGGCTGGCCGCGCTCGCCGAGGGCGAGCCCGCGGCCGGAGTCGTGCGGGGGTCCGCCCGTGCCGAGACCGGGGCGGTGTTCGTCTTCCCCGGCCAGGGACCGCAGTGGCTCGGCATGGGGGCGGCGCTGCTCGACTCCTCGCCGGTGTTCGCCGCCCGGATCGCCGAGTGCGCGCAGGCGCTCGCGCCCTACGTGGACTTCTCCCTTGAGGACGTGCTGCGCGGGAAGGGCGACCTGGAGCGGGTGGACGTGGTCCAGCCCGCGCTGTGGTCCATGATGGTCGCTCTGGCCGAGCTGTGGCGCGCCTACGGCGTGCGGCCCGCCGCCGTCGTCGGACACTCGCAAGGTGAGATCGCAGCCGCGTGCGTGGCGGGCGCCCTGTCGCTGGCCGACGGCGCGCGGGTGGTCGCGCTGCGCAGCCGCGCGCTGCGTGCCCTCGCGGGCACGGGTGGGATGGCGTCGGTACTGGCGTCGCCGGACCAGCTTGATCTGGACGGCACCGGGCTCGCCGTCGCCGCCGTGAACGCTCCGTCGTCGGTGGTGGTCGCGGGCGACGGCGAGGCCCTGGACGCCCTGGTCGCCCGGTGCGAGGCGGAGGGGATACGCGCCCGGCGGCTGCCCGTCGACTACGCGTCCCACTCGCCGGGTGTCGAGCCGATCCGCGACGAACTCCGCGCGGCGCTGGCCGGGATCGTGCCTCGTCCGCCCGCCGTGCCGTTCCTGTCCACGGTGACGGGGCAGTGGGTGGAGGGCGACCTGCTGGACGCGGAGTACTGGTACCGCAACCTGCGGCAGACCGTGCTGTTCGCCGAGGCCACCCATGCGCTCCTTGACCGGGGGCACCGGACGTTCCTCGAGGTCAGCCCGCATCCCGTGCTCGCCGCGGGCATCCAGGAGAGTGGCGAGCAGGCGGAGCTCGCCGTCACCGTGGCGGCGACGCTGCGACGTGACGACGGCGGCCTGGATCGCTTCCTGACCGGGCTGGGCGAGGCGTATGTCAACGGCCTGACCGTGAACTGGCGGGTGGCCTACGACGGCGGCCCGGCCACGAGGGTCGAGCTGCCCACGTACGCGTTCCAGCGACGGAGGTACTGGCTGGAGGCCGAACCCCCGACCGCCGGGGCCGACCCGGCGGAGGCCGCCTTCTGGGCGGCGGTCGCGAGCGCGGACGCCGAGCAGGTCGCCCGTACGCTCGGCGTGGACGATCCCGGTCCGCTCGGCGCGGTGCTGCCCGCGCTGACCGACTGGCACGCCCGCCGCCGCGAGCGGGCCGAGACGACGTCCTGGCGCTACGAGGTCACGTGGACGCCTGTCGCACCCGAGACAGCCGGGCTGTCCGGCACCTGGCTCCTGGTAGTCCCCGAGACGCCCACCGCCAGCGAGAGCGCCGCGTTCTGTGCCGCCGCGCTCGCCGAGGCGGGCGCCAAGGTGGAGACCGTCACCCCCGGCCCGCGGTTCGCGCTGCCCGACGGGCTCGCTGGAGTGGTGTCCCTGCTCGCGCTCGACGACGCGCCCATGCCGGGACACCCCGCCGTATCCGCCGGGCTCGCCGCCACGGTCGCGCTGGTTCAGGACCTGGACGGGGCCGACGTCCCGCTGTGGCTGTTGACGCGTGGTGGCGTGCGCACCGGCGCGTCCGACGGGCCAGGTGCGCCCGGCCAGGCGCAGGTGTGGGGGCTGGGGCGCACCGTGGCGCTGGAACTTCCGCGGCTGTGGGGCGGCCTGGCCGACCTGCCCGCCGCACTCGACGCCCGCGCCGCCACCCACCTGACGCGCGCCCTCGCCGGCGCGGGGGACGAAGACCAGCTCGCCGTACGGCCCAGCGGCCTGCTGGCCCGCCGCCTGACCAGAATGCCGGCCCCGGCACCCGGGCCAGGCTTCCGCCCGCGCGGCACCGTGCTCGTCACCGGAGGGACCAGCGGCTTCGGCGCGCACGTGGCCCGCTGGCTCGCCGACCTGGGCGCCGAGCACCTGGTGCTCGTCCCCGAACACTCAGGGGCCGGCGACCTCGACCCCGCCGCGTTCGGCGGCACCCGGGTGACCGTCGCCGGCTGCGACCTCACCGACCGCGCCGCGCTGGCCGCCCTGCTCGCCGAGCATCCGCCGGCCGCCGTCTTCCACACGGCGGGCGCGCTGAACGCCGCCGCGCTGGCCGACACCACCCCGGCCGAACTGGACACAGTCCTCGGCACGAAGGCGCTCGGCGCCACCCACCTGCACGAACTCCTCGCCGACCACGAGCTGGACGCCTTCGTACTGTTCTCCTCGATCGCCGGAGTGTGGGGAAGCGGTGGGCAGGCCGCCTACGCCGCCGCGAACGCCCACCTCGACGCGCTGGCCGAGCACCGCCGCGCCCAGGGCCTGCCCGCCGCCGCCGTGGCGTGGGGTCTGTGGGCCGAGGTCGATCTCGGCGACCCGGCGGCCGAGGCCGAACGGCGCGAGCAACTGCGCCGCAGGGGCGTGCCGCCGATGCCGCCGGCCCTCGCGCTGGCCGCGCTCGGCCAGGCGCTGGGGGAGGATCGCCCGGCCCTCGTGCTGGCCGACGTGGACTGGGAACGGTTCGTGCCCGCGTTCACCGCGCTTCGGCCACGGCCGTTCGTCGAGGACCTGCCCGAGGTGGCCCGCCTCCTTCGCGCCGCCGCTGAGAGCCAGCTCGCCGACGCCGAGAGCGCCGAACTCCCGCGCAGACTCGCCGGGCTCACCGACACCGAACGGCGCCGCCAGTTACTGCGGGCCGTACGCGGAGAGATCGCGGCAGTGCTCGGCCACGACGGCGCCGACGCGGTCGAACCCGGCCGTCAGCTGCGCGACCTCGGCCTCGACTCCCTCGCCGCCGTGAACCTGCGTAACCGGCTCGGCGCCGCCACCGGGCTCGATCTGCCCCCCACCCTCGTCTTCGACCATCCGACGGCCGAGGACCTGGTGGCACACCTGGGCGCTCGCCTGGACGAGGCCGCCCGCCCGTCTCTGGACGACGCGCTGGCGGGCATGGCCACGGCGATGGCCGCGATCCCGCCGGGCGACCCCGCGGCCGAGCGGGTCGCCGCCCGGTTGCGGTCGTTGCTCGGCGAACTGACCGCACGCCACGAGCCGCCCGGCCCGCCGCCGGAAGCCGTCGCCGAACGGCTGCGCGTGGCCAGCGACGCCGAACTGTTCGACTTCCTCGACGCTGAACTGGAAGGGTGAGGATCGGTGACCGCTGACGCCGCGCCGACCGAAGACGAGTCAACCGAAGACAAGCTGCGCGGCTACCTCAGACGGGCCACGCTGGAGCTGCACGAGACCCGCCGCAGGCTCCGTGAGGCCGAGGAACGGCACCGCGAGCCGATCGCGATCATCGCGGCGAGCTGCCGCTACCCCGGCGGCGTACGCACGCCCGAGGACCTGTGGGAGCTCGTGGCCGGGCAGGTGGACGCGATCGGCCCGTTCCCCGCCGACCGAGGCTGGGACCTCGAGTCCTTGTACCACCCCGACCCCGACCACCCCGGCACCACGTACGTCGTCCAGGGCGGGTTCCTCGACGACGCGGGCGACTTCGACGCGGCCTTCTTCGGCATCTCCCCGCGCGAGGCCCTGGCGATGGACCCGCAGCAGCGGCTGCTGCTCGAAACCTCCTGGGAACTGCTCGAACGCGCCCGCCTCGACCCGGAGTCGACGCGCGGCAGCCGGACCGGGGTCTTCGTCGGCACCAACAACCAGGACTACGCCACGCTGCTGGACCCGGTACCCGACGGGCTGGAGGGCTACCTGCTGACCGGGGTGGCGGCGAGTGTGCTGTCGGGCCGGCTGGCGTACAGCCTGGGATGGGAGGGGCCCGCGCTCACCGTCGACACCGCTTGCTCCTCCTCACTGGTGGCGTTGCACCTGGCCGCGCAGTCGCTGCGGCTGGAGGAGTGCTCGCTGGCCGTGGCGGGTGGTGTGTCGGTGCTGTCCACTCCCTCGGGATTCGTGGAGTTCAGCAGGCAGCGCGGGCTGGCCGCGGACGGCCGGTGCAAGTCGTTCGCCGCCTCCGCCGACGGCACCGGCTGGGCCGAGGGCGTGGGTTTGGTGCTGCTCGAACGGCTCTCCGACGCCCGCCGCAACGGGCACCAGATCCTCGCCGTGATCCGGGGCAGCGCACTGAACCAGGACGGCGCCTCCAACGGCCTCACCGCGCCGAGCGGCCCCGCGCAGGAGCGGGTGATCCGTGCCGCGCTCGCCTCCGCAGGGCTGGGGCCCGCCCAGGTCGACGCCGTCGAGGCACACGGTACGGCGACCGCGCTCGGTGACCCGATCGAAGCGCGGGCGCTGCTCGCGACCTACGGTCCGGACCGGGATCGGCCGCTGTGGCTGGGGTCGATCAAGTCCAACCTGGGGCACGCCGCGGCTGCCGCCGGGGTGGCCGGAGTGATCAAAATGGTGGAGGCGATGCGGCACGGCGTGCTGCCCGCCACCCTGCACGTGGACGAGCCGACACCCAGGGTTGACTGGTCGCGCGGCAACGTCGCCCTGCTCACCGAGGCTCAGCCGTGGCCCGACACGGGGGAGCCGCGCCGGGCGGGAGTCTCGGCGTTCGGCGTGAGCGGCACCAACGCACACGTCATCCTGGAAGCCGCTCCACCTCCGGAGCCTCAGACAGGACCCGAGCCCACGACGGGTGTCGCCGGGGCAACAGCGGTTCCGTGGCTGCTGTCGGCCAGATCCGAAGCCGCCCTCCGCGCCCAGGCCGCCCGCTTACGCCCCTATGCCGAAGGCTCGCCGACACCCTCGGCCGCGGACGCGGAGCACGGTGAACTCTCCCACGTTCATCGGGTCGCCTGGTCGCTGGCGACCACGCGGGCCGCGCTCGACCACCGTGCGGTGTTGGTCGGCGCCGAGCCGACCGACTTCGCCCGGGGCCTCGACGCGCTGGCCGCGGGAGAGTCCGCCCCCGGGCTCGTGCGGGCGGTGGCACGGCCGGGGGCACAGGTCGCGTTCGTGTTCTCCGGGCAGGGCGGCCAGTGGGCAGGGATGGGCAGGCAACTGCTCCGCTCCTCTCCGGTGTTCGCCGAGGAGATCGGCCGCTGCGCCGACGCGCTGGCGCCGTACGTCGACTGGTCTCTGAGCGAAGCCCTCTACGGCGGCCCGGACGCCCCCGACCTGCGTCGCGGCGACGTGGCGCAGCCGGCGCTGTGGGCGACGATGGTGGCGCTCGCCCGGCTGTGGCGGGCGGCCGGAGTGGTCCCCGACACCGTGGCAGGACACTCGCAGGGAGAGCTCGCCGCCGCGACCGTCGCCGGCGCGCTGTCCCTGGACGACGGTGCCCGGGTGATCGCGCTGCGCGCCCGGCTGATGGCCGAGATGGACGGCGGAGGCGGACTGCTCGCGATCACGCTGCCCGCCGACGAGGTCGAGCGGCGCTGGGGCGATCGGGTGACGGTCGCCGCCGACACCGGGCCGCTCTACACGACGGTGGCCGGGGAGGAGGCGCCGCTGGCGGAGGTGCTGGCCGAGTGCGAGGCCGCCGGGGTGCGGGCCGGCCGGGTCGAGGTCAGCTATGCGGCCCACTCCCCGTACGTCGAGCCCGCCCGGGACCGGCTGGTCGCCGAACTCGCCGACTTGGTGCCCGGCACGGCGGAGATCCCGTTCTACTCCTCCGTCACGGGCGGGCCGCTCGACGGCCGTGAACTCGACGGCGCCTACTGGGGCCGGAACCTGCGCGAGCGCGTCCGCTTCGCCGACACGGTCCGGGCTCTGCTCGCCGATGGTGCCACCTTGTTCGTGGAGCCCGGGCCGCACCCCGTGCTGACGGCGGGTGTGGCGGCGACGGCGGAGGCAGCGGGCTCACCCGCCGCCGCGATCGGCACGCTGCGCCGCGACTCGGGTGACCTCGGTCGTTTTCTCAGTACGCTCGGCGAGGCCCACGCACACGGGGCACGGGTCGACTGGCGGGCCGTCCTCACCCCCGCACCCCCGATCGATCTGCCCACGTATCCCTTCCAGCCACGGCGTTTCTGGCTCGAACCCCGCAGACCGGCCACCCCCGAGGCCGACTCGTGGCGCTACCGGCTCAACTGGCAGCCGATGCCCGCGGCGGCTTCGGCGGCTGCGCTGTCCGGCACCTGGCAGGTGCTCGTCCCCGCGGCCCACGAACGGCACGAACTGGTCGAGGACGTCGTCGCCGCTCTCGTCGAGCACGGTGCCAAGGTCGAGACGAGCAGCGAGGCGCGGTCCGGGGCGTACACGGGAGTGGTGTCGCTGCTGGCCCTGGACGAGTCCGCACATCCGGAACATCCCGCGCTGAGCCGGGGCCTGGCCGCCACGCTCGCGCTCGCCCAGCCCGGTGGCCTCGACAGCGGTCCCCTCTGGCTCGTCACCCAGGGCGTGGTCGCCGACGCCACTGCCGACGGCGGTGCCGGGGATCCGGCGCGCGGCCGGATCTGGGGTCTGGGACGTTGCCTCGCGCTGGAGCGGCCTGAGCTGTGGGGCGGCCTCATAGATCTGCCCGAACGGCTGGATGAGCGGGCGCGCGCCGCATTCGTCCGCGCGCTCGCGGAGCCGCCCGGCGGCGAGGACCAGGTGGCGGTGCGCGGCGGCACGCTGCTCGTACCTCGCCTGAGCCGCGCGCCGCACGCGGCACCCGTGTGGCAGGCCGGCGGCACCGTCCTCGTCAACGGCGGCTCCGGCTCGTACGGACCACACCTCGCCCGCTGGCTGGCCGACTCCGGCGCCGACCATGTCATCCTCGTCGCCGACGAACCGGTCGCGGACCTGGGAGAACGGATCACCGTCGCCGTCGCCGACCCCTCGGACCCGGCCGCGCCCGCCCGGCTGGTCGCCGAGCACCAGCCGTCCCTGGTGGTGCACGCGGCCGACCATCTGGAGGAGAGCACCCTGGCCGCGCTCACCCTCGACCGGCTGGAACGCGTCCTGGTCGCCAACGCGGTCGAGGCCAGGGCGCTCAGTGAGGCCACGGAGACGGACCTGGTGCTGTTCTCCACGATCGCGGCCACGTTCGGCGGCGTCGGCCAGGCGGCATACGCCGCGGCGGGCGCGGAGATAGACGCGCTGGCCCGGCATCGGCACGCTCTCGGCCGTCCCGCCATGGTGGTGGCCTGGGGCCCCTGGATCGAACGCGACAACGGCGAGCTGGGCACGCGCCTGGAGAGCCGGGGCGTGGCGAGGATGCGGCCCGGCCCTGCCCTGGAGGCGCTACGGCGCGAGCTCTCCGCCCTGGGCGCCGACGGCATGCGCGGCGGCCAGGGCGGCGGTACCGCTGCCATCGCCGATCTCGACTGGCCCCGTTTCGCCTCCGCCTACGGTGAGGCCCGCCACCGTCCCCTGGTCGCCGACCTGGCCGAGGTCCGGCCGCGCGGTGGCACCGGCTCCGCGACCACGGGCCACACCCCCGGGCAGGTCGACACCCACGGCCAGGAAAGCCTGATCACCCTCGTCTGCGGCCACGCCGCCGCCGTCCTCGGCCACGACAACCCCGCCGACATCGACGCCGACAGCCGTTTCACCGATATCGGCTTCGACTCACTGACCGGGTTGGAGCTGCGTAACGCCCTCGGCCGGACCGTGGACCACCGCCTGCCTCCCGACCTCGTCTTCGAACATCCCACCCCACGCCGGCTCGCTCAGCACCTGGAGCAGATCCTGAAGGAGCACGACCGATGAACCAACGCGCCAAAGTCTTGATCGTCGGGGCCGGGCCCGTAGGACTGATGGCGGCGTGCGAACTCCGCCGCCGTGGTGTCGAAGCGGACATCGTGGACGCTGCACCGGAACCCGGCACCGGATCCCGGGCCATCCTGCTGTGGCCGCCATCTCTGGAGATCTACCGTGACCTCGGCCTCTTGGAGGAAGCCCGCAAACGCGGCGTGGCGGTCAAGGCGCTGAGTTACCACGTCGGCAGCGGCACCACGCTGCGGCTGCCGCTCGCCCCGATCATGTCGCCGCTCATCCTGCCGCAGCAGGACACCACCGAGTTGCTGCAGGACGAGCTGCGCAGGCTCGGCGGGCAGGTACGTCGCGGCCTGGAGGTGGCGACGCTGACTCAGGATCGCGACTCGGTCACCGTGACCGCCTGCGAAGCGGACGGCCGTGAGGTGACGCTGGAGGCGGAGTGGCTGATCGCGGCCGACGGCTTCCGCAGCACCGTACGGGACCTGATCGGCGCGGACTTCACCGGCGCGCCCCTGCCGATCACCTTCCTCCTCGCCGAAGGCCGGCTGGAGGGCGACTACGACACAGAAGCGGTGAACTACTACCTCGGCCGTGCCGGGGTGGTGCTCGTGGCGCCGCTGCCCGGCGGCCGGGTGCGGATCTCGGGCGCGGTCCCCGACGGCACCGAGCTCACCGACGAGACGGGGCAGCGCCTGCTGGACGAGCGCGGGCCGGGCGGCCTGCGGCTCACCGACCTGACCATGAACACGCTGTTCACCAGCCACGAGCGGATCGCCTCGCCGCTGCGGGCCGGCCGCTGCTTCCTGGTCGGTGACGCCGCGCACGTCCACTCCGTGGTCGGCGGGCAGGGGCTCAACCTGGGGTTCGGAGACGTGCGGAACCTGGCGTGGAAGCTGGCCGGTGTCCTTGACGGCAGGTACGCCCCGCACATCCTGGACAGCTACGACATCGAGCGCCGCGCCGCCGCCGAGCAGACCGTCAAGGCCACCGGCCGGATGGCCAGGCAAGCGGTGCTCAGCCCGGTCGCGAACCGGGTCCGAAACCTCGTCATGACACTCATGCACCGCACCGGCGCGCTCGGCCGTCAGTTACCGCCGCTGCTGTCGGGCTGGCTGATCACCTATCCGGACACGCTGATCCCGGCCGAGGGCAAGGTGCCGCCGGGGCTGCCCCAGCCGGGCATCCGCCGGCCGAAGTGGGCGCTCGAACCCGACGCCGCCGACCGTTTCCAGCTCGTCACCACCGGGCCGGATCGCGGCCAGGCCAGGAGCCAGGGGGAGGCGCTCGCCCACCGGCTGCCCGAGCTGGTCACCCATCGCCACCGGCCGGGCGCCGTCGACGCCTTCGTGCTGCTCCGTCCCGACGGCTTCGTCGGCGCGAGCGGCCCGGCCACCGCACTTCCGCATGCCGCCACCGCTCTAGAGCGGCTCGCACCCGACGCTTCGCACCGCCTGAAGGGACAATGATGACCGAGCAGCAGGAGCTTCCCCCCGTACTCGACGGGTTCGACCTTTCCGACCAGAGCCGGTTCGGCGACGGGTTTCCTCACCACGTCTTCACCCGGTTACGCAAGGAGGCGCCGGTCTTCTTCCACCCACCGGGCACCACCGCCGACGGTGAGGGGTTCTGGGTGCTGAGCCGCTACGCGGACATCCGTGCCGCGGCGGCCGATCCGGCGTTCTCCTCACAGGGTGGGGGCGGCCGGGCCGGCGGTGGCACCCACATCGACGACCTCGCGCCCGGCGTCCACGCGGGCACCATGCTGAACATGATGGACGACCCCAGGCACCAGGCGCTCAGAGACCTGGTCAGCCCCTCGGTCGACGGCGGAACGGTCGCCTCGCTGGAGCCGGAGCTGCGCGCCATCGCCGAGAACCTGGTCGCCGAGGCCGTGGCGGACGGCAAGGGCGACCTGATGGTGGACATCGCCGGGCCGTTCGCGATCAGGGCGGCGCTGCTGGCCCTCGGTGTACCCCGCCGTGACTGGCCCGCCCTGCACGCGTGGGCCGACGTGAGCATGGGCTTCGACGACCGCGAGGTCGGCGAGGACACCGAGCGCTCGCAGATGTCCCGGCTCGCGCTCTACCAGTACGGCAGCGGCGCCCTCAAGGCGCTCGCCGCCGTGCCGGGCCCTGGGCTGCTCTCGCTGGCCGCCACAGGCGAACTGCCCGAGGGGGAGCGGCCACTGTCGAGCTACGAGCGCGAGGTGTTCTTCAACCTGATCCTCGGCGCGGGCTCCGAGCCACCGCGCAACGCGATCGCGCACGGCTTGCTGGCCCTGGCCGAACATCCCGACCAATGGAAGGCACTGCGCGAGGACCGCTCGCTGATCACGGGCGCGATCGAGGAGATGCTGCGCTGGGCGTCGCCGACGCCGTACAACCGGCGTACCGCCACCAGGGACGTAGAGGTGGGCGGCCTGCAGATCAAGGCTGGGCAGAAGGTGACGTTCTGGTGGGCTTCCGCCAACCGGGACGAGGAGGTCTTCGCCGACCCGCACATCTTCGACATCCGCCGCGAGCACAACCCCCATCTGGCGTTCGGGTTCGGCACCCACGGCTGCATGGGCGAGCGGCTGGGCCGGCTGGAGCTGCGGCTGGTCCTGGAGGCCCTGCTGGACCGGGTGGGCGAGCTGAGCACGGCCGGCCCTGTGAGGTGGGCCCGCAGCAACAAGCACACGGTGATCCTTCGCCTGCCCGTCGCCTACGGCGACCTCACCTCGGTCGACCCCCCTGAGCTGCAGGAGGAGCCGCCGCCCACGATTCCGGCCAACCCGGGCCTGTACGCCATCAGCCGGCTGTTGCCGTTCAACCCGTTCGATCCGGAGTTCCGCGCCGACCCGTACCCGATCTACCGGCGGATCGCCGAGAACGGCCCGGTCATGCGGACTCCAGGCGGCATGGTCGTCGTCATGGGGCACCGGGAGGCGTCGGACGCGCTGCGGGACCCGCTCATCGGCTGGGGAGACGGCCAGTCGGTGGCGGAGCACTTCGGCCGCGACCACGAGGGCAGGCCGGTGCGCCAGTTCATCTTCATGGACCCGCCTGACCACACTCGGCTGCGATCCCTGGTGAGCGGGGCGTTCACCGCCCGCGTCGTCGAACGGCTCCGCCCACGCGCCGTTGAACTCACCGACCAGCTGCTGGCCTCGGCCGGATCCTCCTTCGACCTGATGGACGCCATCGCCCATCCTCTCCCGGCGCTGCTGCTCGGCGACCTGATGGGCGTGCCGGAGGAGAACATGGACCGCTTCCGCGGCTGGTCAGCGGCGATCGGGCGGGGCCTTGACCCCGACTTCGCGCTCACCAGAGCCCAGGTCGCGCAGCGACAGGGCGCACGGGAGCAGTTCAACCAGTACTTCACCGAACTGGCCGCGCAGCGCCGCGCCCAACCCGCCGACGACCTGATGAGCAAGCTGGTCGCGGTCGAGCAGGAGGGCGACCGGCTCACCGAGACCGAGCTGGTGACCACCTGCACGCTGCTGGTCTCGGCAGGGTACGCGCTGACCGTGCATCTGATCGGCAACGGCATGCTCGCGCTGCTGCGCGAGCCGGAGCAACGCGCCTGGCTGCGTGCCAATCCGGACCAGATCGGGGCCGCTGTCGAGGAGCTGATCAGGTACGACGCGCCCGCCCAGGTGATCTCGCGGACGGCCCTGAGCGACACGGTGATCGGTGACACGCCGATCCAGCAGGGGGAGCAGATGCTGCTGGTTCTGGGCGCGGCCAACCGCGACCCGGCCGCCTACGACGCGCCGGACCGGCTCGACCTGGCCCGCCGGGCATCGGCCCGCAACCTCGGCTTCGGGCACGGCATCCACTTCTGCCTCGGCGCGCCGCTGGCCCGTCTCGCCGTACAGGTGGTGATCGGGCGGCTGGCCGAGTTGGACCTCACCATCGCCGACCCGGGGCCGCGGCACACCGAGGGCATGGTCGTCCGGGGCCTTGCCTCCCTCCCCGTGGTGGCCGGATGACCGCGATCGAGCTGGACCTCTGGCTGCGCCGTTTCCACCAGGGGCCCGGCGCGGGGCCACTGCTGGTGCTGCTCCCGCACGCGGGCGGCTCGGCGTCGTACTTCCACAGCCTGTCGACGCTGCTGGCTCCGGCGCTCGACGTGGTCGCGGTCCAGTACCCCGGCCGCCAGGATCGCCGTGAGGAGAAGGCCGTCGAGGACATCCGCGCACTCGCCGACCAGATCGCCGCCGTCGTGACGGCTGCGGCGGCCGGGCGGCCGGTCGCGTTGTTCGGGCACAGCATGGGGGCGAGCGTCGGCTACGAGATGTCTCTGCGGCTCCAGGAGGACGGCGTGGACGTGGTACGGCTGTTCGCCTCGGGACGCCGGGCGCCGAGCAGACGGCGGCAGGGGATCCCGGGCCGGCAGGACGACAGCTCGCTGCTGGCCGAACTGCGCACGCTCAGCGGCACCGACAGCCGCCTGCTGGACGACGCGGATGTGGTGCAGATGATCCTGCCCGCGCTGCGCGCCGACTACCGGGCGATCGAGGCGTACGAGTGGCGGCCCGGCGAGGTGCCGAGTTGCCCGATCACCGCCCTCGTGGGGGACGCTGATCCCCGAGTCGGCGAGGACGACGCACGGGCCTGGGCTGGGCACACGACCGGTGGCTTCGAGCTGATCACCTTCACCGGCGGCCACTTCTACCTGGCCGAGCACACCGAGGAGGTGGCGAAGATCGTCGTCGACCGCCTCACCTGACGGGGGAAGGACGGCTTGAACCCGGTCAGTGGGCCGAGCCGACGGAGAGTTCTGTGAGGTGGGCGTCCGGTGGGATGGTGAGGGCGGTCAGGACCAGCGAGGCGATCGTGGACGGGCGCAGGCACTGGTCGGGGTCGTACGGCGAGCCGAAGTCGGCCCTGACCTTGCGTAGGAGCTCGGTGGCCGTGCCGCCCGGGTAGATCGTGGTGACCCGGATGCCGTGCCGGCGTTCCTCGTCCCGCACGGCGTCGCCCAGCTCGCGCAGGGCCGCCTTGCTGGCCGCGTAGGCGGGCCAGCCTCTGGGGCTCAGGCCGGGGGCGGCGTTGATGAGGATCACCCGGCCGCGGCGCGTGCGCAGGGCGGGCAGGAGGAGGCGCAGGAGCTCGGCCGCCGAGGCGACGTTGACGTTGAACGTGTCGCGCCACAGTTCCACCGAGCTGTCCGCGGTGGCCACGACCTCGGCGATCCCCGCGCAGTGGACGAACGCGTCCAGCTCCCCGATGGCCGGCAATGCCGCGGCCAGTGTCTCCGGCCGGGCCAGATCCGCCACGACGATGGTGACACCTGTGGGGGTGGGGTCGGCGGATGGAGTGGCCGGGGTCATCATGTTCGGCCAAGGGAGGTTCGCCGCCATCGGGGTGATCTCGCTCAGGAGGGCGAGGTCGTCCACAGCGCCGGGCCCGCTCGACCCGGCGGCCTCTTCCGCCGGCTCGCCCGGCCCGGCGCCATCCTTCGTGGGTCCGCCCGGCCGGGCGACCTCGTCCACCGCACCGGGCGGGCCCGAGCCGATGGCCTTGTACGCGCGCCCGCCCGCCCCGGTGGCGTCATCCACCCCGCCCGAGCCCACGGCGCCCGCCCCCGTGTTCTCGTCAAGGGAGCCGAGGTGGGAGGGGTCGCGGACCAGGGCCAAGACCCGGTAGCCCGCGTCCAGCAGCGCCCTGGCGATCGCCGAGCCGATGCCACCCGTCGCCCCCGTCAATAAGACCGTCCCAGCGTGGGTCATGGTCAGAGAGTGGCAGAGGCGCCGGTCGTCCGTCTATTAGGACTTGATCGTGTAGCTGTCGCCGTACACCTTCCAGGTCAGCGGCGGGTTCAGGTCGAGGTTGCCGTTCTTGAGGAAGACGCGCTGCTCAGTGTCGACGCGGGTGGTGTCCTCGTGCGCCTCCTCGGCCTTCATCGCGGCCTTGCGGGCGTCCAGGAACGCGTTGAGGTACGTCGTCTCGTTGCCGCCCTGCGCGGGGGTCTTGGCCTTGGACATCGCGGTCTTCCTGATGCCGCCGAAGCTGAGCTTGTCGCTGCCGGGGCCGTGCATGACGATCGCGTCGTAGTAGATGAACTGGCCCAGCGCCCGCAGTCCGTCCGTCTTGGCCTGCTTGACGGACGGGTTGAAGTACACGCGGTCGCGCTCGTCGTTCTGCGCGGTCTGGAAGACGGTGTCCTTGGCGGCGGTCTTCCAGTCCTTGGTGAAGTTCGGGTCGAGGCCTGTGTGCGAGTCGCTGCCGTTGACCTTGCGGAGCGCGGGCAGGTATTTGGCCAGCACGTTGCCGGGCTTGCGGGTGGCGTAGAGCTCGACGAGCGCCAGCATGTCGCTGGTGCCGGAGCAGAAGCCGATGATTCCGGCCGTGTAGCCGCGGCCGTCGTCGATGTCCTCGATGTAGCCGTACTGGGCCTTCCAGTCGAGCGAGGAGTTCTCGGCACTGGACACCAGCTGCATGGCGATGTCCTTCTTGTGCGGATCGGTGAGGTCGACCGCGGCCTGGCTGGTGCCCGTGAGCGCGAGAGTGGTGGCTAAAGTGACCATGGCGACGAGAGTGGTTCGGAGCAACGCGATCTCCTGCTCTTCGTTAGGAAAGATTCCTAACGAACCATACTCACAGGAGTCATCTTATGGGGCCTATGTTGTGAAATTTGGGCCCCTTACCGGCGTAGTGCGGCGAGTTGCTGTTCGAAGGGAACGACCGGCTCCATCGGCTCTCGGGCCGGGGTACGGCTGCGCGACAGGTCGGCCAGCTCGGCCGCGGCGCGGTCGATCCGCTCCGCCAGGCCGTCCGTGAAGTCGTCACCGCCGCCGCCCCAGTCCTCCGACGCCGCGTAGACGGCGGTCGGCGCCACCACGGCCCGCAGGTACGCGAACAGCGGGCGCAACGCGTGCTCCAACGCCAGCGAGTGCCGGGCCGTCCCGCCGGTCGCCGCGATGAGCACCGGCTTGCCCGCCAGCGCGGTGGGGTCCAGGACGTCGAAGAACGACTTGAACAGGCCGCTGTAGGAGGCGCTGAAGACGGGGGTGACCGCGATCAGGCCGTCGGCCTCCGTCAGCGCCTCGATCGCCGCGCGCAGCCGGGCGCCGGGGAAGCCGGTGACGAAGTTGTTCGCGATGTCGACGGCGAGATCGCGCAGCTCGATCACCCGCACCTCGGGCGCGGGGTCGTCGAGCCGCCGTACGGTCGCCTCGGTCAGGCGGTCGGCGAGCAGGCGGGTGGAGGACGGCTGGGTCAGACCCGCCGTTACGACGACGAGCTTCATGGGTTCTTCTCCTCAGGCGTTGACGCGGGTCGTGTGGACGGGGCCGTCGGGGACGTCGGCCGGCCGGTTCGCGGCGAACTCCCGGCGCAGCACCGGCACGACCTCCTCCCCGAGGATGTCGAGCTGCTCCAGGACGGTCTTCAGCGGCAATCCCGCGTGGTCCATCAGGAACAGTTGCCGCTGGTAGTCGCCGAACGACTCCCGGAACGTCAGCGTCTTGTCGATGACCTGCTGCGGGCTGCCCACCGTGAGCGGCGTCTCCTCGGCGAACTCCTCCAGCGACGGACCGTGTCCGTACACGGGCGCGTCGTCGAAGTACGGGCGGAACTCGCGTACCGCGTCCTGCGAGTTCTTCCGCATGAACACCTGGCCGCCGAGCCCCACGATGGCCTGCTCGGGCGTGCCGTGGCCGTAGTGGGCGTACCGCTGGCGGTAGAGGGTGATCAGCCGGATGAAGTGGTCCTTCGGCCAGAAGATGTTGTTGGCGAAGAACCCGTCGCCGTAGTAGGCCGCCTGCTCGGCGATCTCCGGGCTGCGGATCGAGCCGTGCCAGACGAAGGGCGGCACCCCGTTCAGCGGCCGCGGCGTGGAGGTGAAGCCCTGCAGCGGCGTACGGAAACGGCCCTCCCAGTCGACGACGTCCTCGCGCCAGAGCCGGTGGAGCAGCGCGTAGTTCTCCACGGCCAGCGGGATGCCCTGCCGGATGTCCTGCCCGAACCATGGGTACACGGGCCCGGTGTTGCCCCGGCCCAGCATCAGGTCGACCCGGCCGTCGGCCAGGTGCTGCAGCATCGCGAAGTCCTCGGCGATCTTGACCGGGTCGTTGGTCGTGATCAGCGTGGTGGCCGTGGACAGCGTGAGCCGCTCGGTCCTGGCCGCGATGTAGCCGAGCATGGTGGTCGGCGACGACGGCACGAACGGCGGGTTGTGATGCTCGCCGGTCGCGAACACGTCCAGCCCGACCTCCTCGGCCTTGAGCGCGATGGCCACCATCGCCTTGATGCGCTCATGCTCCGTAGGCGTCCTGCCGGTGGTGGGGTCCATGGTCACGTCGCCCACGCTGAAGATCCCGAACTGCATATCGCTCACCGCCCCTTACTATTGAAAGTTCAACAACCACCCAAGCAGCAGGTGGCCCAAGGTTATTCCGTACGTTCAGAGGGCGTTGATCTCCAGCGGCCCGAGCACCCGTTGGGGCGCCCCGCGCTCCGCCACGGTGATCATGGCTCTGCCGATCTGCTCGGTCGTGGTCACCGCCGTGGGGAAGAGCCGCCGCAGCACCGGATAGAGCGGCGCCGTCACCACGTACGCCAGCCGATACCAGGTCGTCCGCGACGTGACGCCGTGCATGGGCTGGATGTAGCCGGGCCGGAACATGTACGCCTCGAGCGGCAGTGCCAGCAGCGCGTTCTCGGTCCGGCCCTTGACCCGGGCCCACATCGCCCGGCCGTGCTCGTCGGTGCCCACCCCGGACACGTAGACGAACGTCGAGCCGGGGCTGAGCCGTGCGAGGGTGTCGCCGGCCGCCAGCGTGTAGTCGTAGGTGACGCGCCGGTAGTCCTGCTCGCTCATGCCCGCCGAGGAGACGCCGAGGCAGAAGAAGCACGCGTCGTAGCCGGACAGGCCGGCCTCGATCGGGGTGAGGTCGAGCAGGTCGCCGTGCGTGATCTCGCGCAGCTTGTCGTGGGTGCGGCCGGTGGGGGTGCGGCCGACCGTGAGAACGGCCTCCACCCGGTCGTCGGCGAGGCATTCCCGTAGCACGCCCTGTCCGACCATGCCGGTGGCGCCGAAGATGATGACTTTCATGGCGAGCTCCGTTCCCGGCCCGAATGCTATCGCCCGTTCGCCGCCAGGGTGCTCATCGAGGGTCGTACCGTCTATCTGGCGCCGCGACCTGGTATTCCCGCTATTAACCCGCCTCATGGCAGCGAAGCTGGCTAGCGTGGCAGGATTGTCTGAGCGTCAGGCTGCCACAGTTTGTCGATCTAGGAGCGTATATGCCGAATGCTCGGGATATTGACGACCTGACCGAAATATCCGGTTTGGAGTCTCGTCAGTCCGGGCCGACAGCACTGCGGATATTGGTGGGCAGACAACTCCGCCGGCTGCGTGAGTCGCGGGGGATCTCTCGTGATGCCGCGGGATACGCGATCCGTAGTTCGCATTCCAAAATCAGCCGCCTGGAATGCGGGCGGACGAGTTTCAAGCTCCGCGATGTGGACGATCTGCTCACCCTGTACGGCGTGGTCGAGGAGGCCGAGCGCGAGCTCGTGCTCTCGCTGACCAAGCAGGCCAATGCTCCCGGCTGGTGGCACGACTACCGCGACGTGGTGCCCGACTGGTTCGAGGACTACCTCGGGCTGGAGCAGGACGCGGCGATGATCCGTACGTACGCGGTCCAGCACATCCCCGGCCTGCTCCAGACGGCGGACTACGCCCGCGCGATGATCACGTGCGGCAATCCGGACAGCCCGGAGGCGGAGATCGAGCACCGGGTCGCGCTCCGGATGCGCCGCCAGCGGCTGCTCCGGGCGTCCACGGCGCCCAAACTCTGGGTGGTGCTGGATGAGGCGGCGCTGCGCCGTCAGGTCGGCGACGCCGCCACGATGCGGGCGCAACTCGAGCACCTCAAGAAGATGGCCGACCGGCCCCTCATCACCATCCAGGTGCTGCCGTTCAGCTATTGCGGACACATCGGCGGGGTCGGCCCCATCACCATCCTGCGCTTCGCCCAGGCCGAACTCGACGACGTGGTCTACCTCGAACAGATCGCCAGCGCGCAGTACCTCACCAGGCAATCCGACGTGCACCCGTACCACCATCTGATGGACGAGCTGGGCATCCACGCGCAGCCGTCGGCCGTGACCCGGGCGATCCTCGACCAGATCCTCGACGAGCAGTAGGTCTACGGCTTGCGGGCCACGCCGCAGAAGGCGTCCACCTCGTCGGGGACGCCGAACACGGCGGCTTCCACCCGCCAGCGGGAGACCGAGATGACGCCCGGATCCACCAGTTCGAGGCCGTCGAAGAAGCGGGCGATCTCGTCGGGGGTGCGCAGGCGGTAGGAGTACGGCTGCTCTTCGTCGTGGAGCCGTCCGGCTTCCGCGGCCGCATCGGGTTTGATGGTGTTCGTGCCGTCCTCGAACACCAGGTAGCTGCCTGACGGCAGCGCGTCCAGCAGCCGCCGCGTCAGGGCGCGCGCCTGGTCGTCGTCGAAGACCGTGCCCATGACGCCGAGGAGCATGAGCGCGGTGGGCCGGCTGAGGTCCAGCGTCTTGGCCGCGTAGTCGAGGATCGTGTCGGGGTCGCGCACGTCGGCCTCGATGTAGTCGCAGGCGCCCCGGGGATCGCTGGTCAGCAGCGCCTGGGCGTGCACCAGCACCAGGGGATCGTTGTCGACGTAGACGACACGGCTGGCCGGGTCGACGCGCTGGGCGACCTCATGGGTGTTGTCGACGGTCGGCAGTCCGGTGCCGATGTCCAGGAATTGCCGGATACCTGCCTCTTCGGCCAGATATCGGACGGCGCGTCCCAGGAAAGCGCGTGCGTGGCGGGCGATGTCCTCCATGCCCGGGTAGATCTGCTGGAGTTGTTCGGCGTGCTCGCGGTCTACCGGGTAGTTGTCCTTTCCACCCAGCCAGTAATTCCACACCCGGGCCTGATGCGGCTTGGTGGCGTCGATTTTGGAGGGCAGCGCCGGGTCGGTCGGCGATCCTTCATCTGGCACGAAACCTTCTCCTCTTTTGTCGCCTCTTTGGTGTCCAGGCACAGTCTTCCGGCGTTATATCCCGCTGTCACCTACAAAACTGTGTCTGTTCGTACGTTCATCACAAATTCGGAGGTTGGCGGACGATACCGCTGAGTACGTCGTCCAGGGTGACCACGCCGAGCATCTGCCCGTCGGCCCCGGTCACGGCGGCGAGCTGGGCCCGTCGCTTACGCATGGTCGCCAGGATGTCCGCGAGCGTCGCCGTCTCGCCGATCAGCGGCAGGGCGCGGATCGGCAGCGGCTGACGCGAGCCGTGCCCGTTGAGCGCGTCCAGGACATGCAGGTAGCCATGCAGCTCGGCGGGGCTGTCGCCGTGCACCGGGAACCGGGAGTGACCGTAGCGGCCCGCGTACTCCTGCAGCCCGAGGCTGTCGATCGTCGCGGGGACGCTCACCACCTCGTCGATCGGCACCATGACGGTGCTGACCGGGCGAGCGTGCAACGCGAGCGTGGCGATCATCCGGTCGCGCTCGTCCTGGCGGAGCAGTTTGTGCCGGCGAGACTCCTCGATCAGCACCGGAAGTTCCTCCGAGGTGTAAACGGTGCGGATCTCGTCGGTCGGCGGGATGCGCAGCAACCGGAGCACCACATCCGACATGGCCTTGACCAGGGTGAGCAGCGGGCGTATCGCTCGGGCGAGAACGAACAGAGCGGGCACCAGCCACAGCGCCGCCGTGTTCGGGCCGGACAGCGCGAGGTTCTTCGGCACCATCTCACCGATGATCACGTGCGCGGAGACCACCAGGAGCAGCGCCAGGGCGAAGGCGAACGGGTGCACCATCTTCTCGGGCAGGCCCACGGCCGCGAAGAGCGGCGCCACGGCACGCGCCACGACCGGTTCGCCGAAGGCGCCGAGCATCAGCGAGGCCAGCGTCACGCCGAGCTGGGCCGCCGCCAGCATCGTGGGCATCGTGTTCATGGCGCCGAGCACCGCCTGCGCCCGGCGCGAGCCCGCCTGCGCCTGCGGCTCGAGCTGGGTCCGGCGCGCGGAGATGAGGGCGAACTCGGCGGCCACGAAGAACCCGTTGACGGCCAGGAGTAGCACGAGGACCAAGCCGTCGGTGATGGTCATGAGGGTTCCTGACTCGGCGCGGTGAGGGTGATCTGCTCGATGCGCCGGTTACGCATGGACTCCACCCGGAGCGTCCACCCGTCCACCTCGACCTCGTCCCCCGGATCGGGGATGCGGCCGAGCCGGGCCATGACCAGGCCCGCGAGCGTCTCGTAGGGCCCTTCGGGCATGCGGAACCCGGTGCGTTCCTCGGCCTCGTCCGCCCGCAGCACGGCCGGCGCGCTGATCGAGGCGCCCGGCGCGAGCAGCGCGGCCGTGGGCTCCGCCGACTCCTCCTCGGGCAGGTCGTACTCGTCGGCGATGTCGCCGATCAGCTCCTCCACCAGGTCTTCCACGGTGACGATGCCCGCGAAGCCGCCGTACTCGTCGATCACCACGGCCATCTCCACACCCGCCGGGCTGAGCCGTTCCTGAACCACCTCCAGGTTCACCGACTCGGGCACCGTGACCGCCGGCCTGGTGATCGCGGTCACCGGCGTCCGGTCCCGCTCCGCCACCGGCACGGCGCACGCGCGCGGCACGCTGGCCACGCCGAGGATGTCGTCCAGCTCCGCGCCGCACACCGGGATACGCAGGTGCCGGGTGCGGCGGGCCAGCTTGAGGAACTCGGCGACGCTGGTGGATCCGGCTATGGTCACGCAGTCCGTACGCGGGGTCATCGCCTCGGCCGCGATCTTGCCACCGAAGCGCAGCGCCCGCTGGAGCATGGCGGCCGTGCTCGGCCGCAGCACCCCCGCCTCGGCCGAGAACCGCACCAGCAGGCCCAGCTCCTCGGGGGAGCGGGCCGAGGCGAGCTCCTCCTGCGGCTCGGCCCCCAGACGGCGGACGATGCCGTTGGCCACCGCGTTGCACGCCTTGATCAGCGGTCCGAACGCCGCGGAGAACACCCGCTGCGGCGGCGTCGCCAGCCTGGCCACGGCCATCGGCCTCGACAGGGCGGCGTTCTTGGGCACCAGCTCGCCCAGGACCATCTGCGCCACCGTGGAGATGACGATCGCCAGGACGACCGCGGCGCCACGACCGGCGGGAACGTCGTCCAGCAGCGGTTCGAGCAGGTCGGCGATGGCCGGCTCGGCCACGACGCCGAGCAGCAGGGACGTGACGGTGATGCCGAGCTGCGCCCCGGACAGGTGGAACGACAGCCGCCGCACCGCGGCCTCGATCCCCTGCGCGCCCCGATCCCCGGCCTGCGCCAGTTGGTGGACCCGTACGCGTTCGACGGTCACCAGGGAGAACTCCGCCGCGACGAAGATCCCGTTGGCCAGGATCAAGGCCAGCGCCCCGAGCAGGAACACCACATCCAGGACCATGGGCGAAAGCTAGCACCAGAGGAGGACAAGTGCGTTTGGCGGAGCCACCGTTTCGATACGTTGGAGCATATGGCGACTTCTCACCTAGAGGCCCCCCAAGTCGTTCAGCCGGCGCTGCCCAGACTCGCCTGGCTGGACGCACTGCGCGGCATCGGCGCGCTCGCGGTCGTGGGTGAGCACCTGCTGACCTGGGCCATGCCCTGGTTACGGCCCACCTCCTTCAACCTCGGCATGTACGGCGTGCTGGTGTTCTTCCTGGTCAGCGGGTACGTCATCCCGATCTCGCTGGAGCGGCACGGCGACGTGCGGGCCTTCTGGATCGGCCGCCTCTTCCGCCTGTATCCGCTCTACCTCGCGGTCGTCGGCCTGGTCCTGGCCCTGTCGTGGTGGATTCCGGTGCGCGTCGAGGTGCCCCGGGATCCCTCTTCGGTGGCCGCGCACGCGACCATGCTGATGGACGTGGTCGGCTCCGGTGCCGTGGTGAACACCATGTGGACGCTGTCGTACGAGATGGTCTTCTACCTGCTGGTCGCCGCCCTGTTCGTGACCGGGGCGCGCGGTGGTCGCGGGCTGCTCGCGGTCGGGTTCGGGCTGGTCGCCGTCATCGCCGGCCTCGTGCTGTCCAGGACGCCGCTGACCGGCGGGTGGCTGGCCTGGGTGTCGTTCGCGGTGTTCGCCGTCGGGCTGGTGTGTGTGATCTCCGGCCGCATGCGGACGGCCGCGGGCTGCGCGCTGGGGGTGATGGCGCTGGCTCTGCTGCTGCTGAGCAGCCGGGTGCCGTGGTTCGGCGCCGCGATGCTCGCGGTGATGTTCATCGGCACGGCGATCCATCGGTGGGAGCGGGGACAGGGCCGTCTGTGGCCGGTGGCGCTCGCCGCGACGCTGGTGACGCTGTCGCCCTTCTGGGCGATCAACGCCGGGTGGTGGTGGGTGCGGCCTCAGGTGTGGGCGCTGACCATCGTCCTGGCGGCCGTGACGTTCGCGGGTGGCATGGCCTGGCGAGGGCGGCGCGTTCCGTACGTCCTCAGCTGGCTCGGAGTGATCAGCTACTCCCTCTACCTGATGCACCTGCCGATCCTCACCCTCGTCATCCAGGTGGTGGGCGAGCTGCGCTGGTCCCCCTGGCCGATGCAGATCGGCATCGGCCTGTTCTTCATGAGCGTGGTCCTGCCGGGGAGCTGGCTGACCTACCGATTCCTGGAGCAGCCCATGCAGCGCCTCGGCCGCCGGCTGGCTCGTGGCGGATCAGCGTGATGCCGTAGGTGATGATCCAGAAAGCGCTGGCCCGCGAGCTCCTGGCCTGAAGGTGCTCGCGGGCCGGCGGTCAGTCGCCGGTGTTGGTCGCCCAGACCGGAGAGCGGCCGCTGTCGTAGATGACCACGTTGCCGTCATCCTGTATCGCCAGGAATGCCCCTCGCTGCCACGTCTGCGAGGCCCAGATCGGAGAGCCGGCGCTGTCGTAGACCACGAAGTTGCCGTCCTCCTGGAAGACGGCGGAGTCGCCGCGCCCCCAAGAGTTCGGGGCCTGCCATACCGGCCACCCGTTCTTGTAGAGCACGAGGTTGCCGTCCTCCTGCAGGCGCAGGATGGCTCTGCCATTTCCTGAGGTCCAGGCCTGGTTCCGGTAGAGCGTGGCCCGCGGCCAGATGGCCGTGTCAGACCGTGCGGCCGCGACCTGTACGGCAGGCGTAACCGCTTCGGCGGTGCAGGTGGCGACGCCACCTGCGAGAGCCAGTCCGGCGGTCGCGCACACGATGCAGACAGTGCTGCGGAGTTTGAGCATGGGTCACTCCTTGGGCAGTCGCGCCCGAGGCTCGGGCTTCGATCACTCTGCGTATGTAATCGAATGCCATAAGTGATGTCCATGAACACGCTGGCGAGCCGCGGGGTGACCTCAGGGGCCGGAGGCGTCGTCCACGGGCAGGGGGCGGGCTTTGAGACCGGCGAGCATCTCGTCACGGAAGAACCTCAGATGCTGCCGCCAGATCTCGCCCGCCTGCTCGGCGTCGCCGTCCTCGATGTACTGGATCACCATCCGCGCCTCGTCCATGTGGCCCTTGCGGGTGTGGTCGGGGATCAGCGCCTGGGAGCGGAGCGCCACCCAGCGTGGCGATTCGGTGTAGCGCAGGGCCTCCTCCAGGGCCCGCTCCAGGATCGGGTTGCGGGCGGCGCGGGCGATGGCCCGGTGAACCGGCAGGTCGCTCTGGTAGTGGCCGGTCGTGCGGAACTCCTCTTCGAGCGCTCGGCCCATGGCCTTCAGTTGTTCGATGTCCTCGGGGTAGCGCTTGGCCGCGGCGAGCTCGGCGAGCTGTGGTTCCACGGCGAGCCGGGCCTCGAAGACCTGGGTCGGCAGCAGCTCGATGCCCCAGTTCTCCACATGCGAGGCGGTGGCGACGACGACGTTGCCCCGCCCCTGGTAGGACTGGATGATGCCGGCGAGTTCGAGGGCGGCGAGCGCCTCGCGGAGCGTGGGGCGGCTGACCCCCAGCCGCTGGGCGAGGTCGCGCTCCGAGGGCAGGCGCTCATACCGCTCGATCGGCTGGTCCCGGATGGCCGTGACGATCCGGTCCGCGACCTGCGCGGCCGCACTGCGTACCACGACCGGGGCGAACAGATCGTCAGGGGGTTCGGTGTTCATCTCACATCCATCGTGAAGGGAGGGTATGCCCGGCAGGCCGGCTATACCGGAGTGACGGTGTGACCCGCTGCGGCCAGGGTCGCGAACGCGGCATTCGCCTGTTCGGACCTGACCAGAACGTAGTCCGTGTCATAGGTCGAGACCACGAAGATCGGGATATTGGCTTCGGTGAGTGGCCCGGCGATCGACGCGAGGATGCCCGTCAGGGAGAAGTCCAGCGGACCCGCCACCATCAGGCAGGTCCAGCCGGGCTCGACCCTGGCCTCCGCCGGTGGGGCGAGAGCCTCGGGGCAGACGAGGGACAGCTCGTCGGCCGTCCTGGTGAGGGAGTAGAGCGAGCCTGTTCCCGTGACCGGGACGGTGTGCTCGGCCGCGGGGTCCATGCGGCACACCGCGTACGTCTCGGGAAGCACGTGCAAGGTCACGCGCGGCGGGGTCGGCGGGGTCTCAGTCATGGGCGGGATCCTGTTCGGCCATGGCGCGCACCACCGGTGTCATGGCCTCAAGGGCCTGGGCCACGTAGTCGCGGCCGAATCCGACGTTCATCCGGAGATAACCTTCGCACCCGAAATACACCCCCGGGCAGATCAGCGTGGAGGCGTCGACACGTAGACGATGCCCGACCTCGACGGAGTCAAGCGCGGTGGCGAAGCGGACGAAGGCCAGGGGAGTGGCCATCGGCCGGTGCGCCGTGACGAGGCCCCCGAGCGACCGCTTCCAGTCCTCGAACAGGGCCCATCCCTCGCCCATCGCCGCGCGGTTGCGGCCGAGGATGCGGGCCGCGGTGTCCTTGCGCAGCGCGAGGGCGGCCAGCACGTTGTCCAGGCGCCCGGTCGCGATGGCCGCGTACTCGTGACGCCGCCACAGCTCCCGGATGACGTCCGGCGGACCGGCTGCCCAGCCGACGCGCAGGCCCGACAGGCCGTACGACTTGGACATGCTGTTGACGCCGATGACCCGGTCGTAGCGGCCGACGAAGGTACGGGCGGGGGCGGCCGGGTCGTGCTCGCTGCCGTGGTAGACCTCGTCGGCGATCAGCCAGGCGCCGCAGCGCTCGGCGATCTCCACGATGGTGGTCATCTCGTCCTCGTCGAGGATGTAGCCGACCGGGTTGTTGGGGTTGCAGACGTAGATGACCGAGGTGCCGGGGACCGCCAGGTCGCTGAGAGCCTGCAGATCCGGCCGCCAGCCGCGCTCGGGGTCGAGCCGGAAGGCGCGCACGTCACAGCCCCGGTTCCTGGCCAGGCCCCAGACCTGCTGGTATCCCGGCTCCATGACGATGACCCGGGAGCCGGGCGGGCAGTAGGCGTCGACGATGGCGGCGTTGGCCTCGGAGGCGCCGACGGTGACCAGGACGTGGTCCGCCGTGAGGTCGCTGCCGGGATAACCGGCCGCGATGAGCTCGCGGAGCTCCCGTTCGCCGTTGACCTCGGGGTAGTACAGCTCGGTGGCGAGCAGCGCCCCGAGGTCGGCGTCGGGGCCGAGGAGCTCGGCGAGCGAGACCGGGTCGATGGTGCTGTCGGAGAGGTTGAACCGTACGGTCTGCTCGTGGTCGGACTGCCAGTTCTCCAGCTCGAAGCGCTGGTATGGCGGCGAGGTGTTCACCATGCGTATGCCTCCGGTGCGGGGCCGGACGCGGGGAAGACGGCGTCGAGCGCGGCCAGGTCTGAGGGGGACAGGTTCAGTTCGGCGGCGGCCAGCCCGTCCCGCAGGTGCGCCAGGGTGCGGGCGCCGACGACGGGAGCGGTCACTCCGGGCTGGTGGCACAGCCACGCCTGGGCGACGGTGGCGGGCGGGTGACCGAGTTCGCCGCACAGCGCCTCATAGGCGGCGATGCGGTCGCCCCACCGGTCGAGCTGGGTGGTGGCCCGCGAGCTGGCGCTGCGGGCGGCGGTGCGGGTCTTGGCGAGGATCCCGCCGAGCAGCCCGGAGTTGAGCGGGCTGTACGGGAGCACGCCGATGCCATAGGCGCGGCAGGCGGGCAGGACCTCCAGCTCCGCCGCGCGCTCCATGAGGTTGTAGATGCTCTCCTCGGCCACCAGGCCGAACAGCCCGCGGGCCTGCGCCGCCTCCTGCCCTTGCACGATCTGCCAGGCGGCGAAGTTGCTGGTGCCCGCGTACCGGATCTTGCCCGCCTGTCGCAGGTCGGTGAGCGCCTCCCAGATCTCCGGCCAGCCGGTGGCGCGGTCGACGTGGTGCAGCAGGAAGATGTCGAGGTGGTCGGTGTTCAACCGGCGGAGCGACGCCTCGCAGGCTCGCCGGATGTGCCGGGCCGACAGGTACATGTCGTTCGGGCCCGGTCCCATGCGGCCGTACGCCTTGGAGATCAGCACGATCTGGTCGCGCCGGCCCGGACGGTCGGCCAGCCAGCGGCCGATGATCTGCTCGGTGAGCCCCTTGGCGGGATCGTGGTCGGCGATGGTGCGGTTCGCGTCGGCGCCGTAGACGTCCGCGGTGTCGAAGAGGTTGACTCCCGCCTCGACGGCGGCGTCCATGATGAGGCGGGCGTCGTCCTCGGAGGTCTCGGGGCCGAAGTTCATGGTGCCGAGGGCGATGGGGCTGACGCGCAGCCCCGAGCGGCCGAGAGGGCGGTACTCCACGGTCAGCTCTCCTTCCCGGCGAAGCGATCCGGTGAGAACCGGTCGAGAGGGATGTCGCAGGCCCCGTCGAGGGCGAGGTCGACGGTGATGTCCCCGATCCCGGCGGCGTGCTTGAAGCCGTGGCCGGACATCCCGCCGGCCAGGACCAGGGTGGGACCGCCGGAGGGAACGCCGATGACGAAGTCACCGTCGGGAGTCTTGGAGTTCATGCAGGCGGCGGCGGCGACGGCACGCGGGGTGAGGCCGGGGAACGCGGTCCGGCAGAACTCCTCGGCCGGCCGCAGGTCGCTCTCGCTCACCGGGTAGTCGTTGTCGCGGGCGTGGTCGAGCCACCGCTTGGGCGCGGTGGGACCCGCGCCCACCTTCACCCCTCTGCCGTCGACGTCCGGAATGCCCCAGCCGTCGACCGTCCCGCTCTCCCGGATGAAGACGGGAAACACCTCGGGCCGGTACGACTCGCGGTCCGGGCCGGTGAACCAGGAGAGCAGCGAGCGTTGCACGCGCAGCGGAAGGGCCAGGTCGGGCAGCAGGTCGGTGAACCAGGCCCCGGTGGCCACGATCGCGCGCCGGGCGTGAAAGGTGTCCTCGCCGGTCTCCACCCGTACACCGCCGTCGTCGTGACGCAGCGCCGTCACCTGGGTCTGGAAGTGCAGCCGGGCGCCGGCCGCCTCGGCGCGGAGCAGGGCGGCGGCGATGGCCGCCTCGGGGTCGAGGACCCCGGCTCCGGGCTCCAGCACGGCCACATCGTCGGCGATCGTGGCGTGCTGGGGGTAGCGGGCGGCGAGTTCGTCCGGCTCCAGCAGCAGGTGTTCGATGCCGGCCTCCTTCGCGCAGCGCAGCGCGTCTTCGATGAGCGCGCCGTCGCGGGGGCCGATGCACAGCCCGCCGGAGCGGCGGAACAGCGTGGTCCCCGACTCCGCCTCCAGTTGCTGCCAGAGGGTGTGCGCCCGCTCGACGACCGGGATGTACTCGCGGCCTTCGAAGAGGGTCTTGCGGAAGATCCGCGAACCGCCGTGCGAGGAACCCCGGTCGTGGGCGACGCCGTACTGCTCTATGCCGATCACCGAGGCGCCCCGGGCGGCCGCGCGCCAGGCGGCCATGGAGCCCATGGCGCCGAGCCCGAGCACTGCTATGTCGTAGGTGTTGCGGATGGTCATGAGAGAGGACTCCTGGTGGTGCTAGAGCACTTTGGACAGGAACGCCTTGGTCCTGTCGTGCACGGGACTGCCGATGACCTGCGCGGGCACCCCGGATTCGACGACCACGCCGTCGTCCATGAAGACCAGGGTGTCGCCCACCTCGCGGGCGAAGCCGATCTCGTGCGTGACGATGATCATCGTCAGGCCCTCGCCCGCCAGGTCGCGCATGACGTCGAGGACCTCGCCGACCAGTTCGGGGTCCAGGGCCGAGGTGGGTTCGTCGAACAGCATGAGTTTGGGGCGCATGGACAGGGCGCGGGCGATGGCGACCCGCTGCTGCTGGCCGCCCGACAGCCTGCGCGGGTAGGAGTCGAGCTTGTCGCCGAGGCCGACCCGGCGCAGCAGCTCCACCGCCCGGGCGCGGGCGGGCTCCCGCGACTCCCCTCGCACCATGACGGGGCCGGCCATCACGTTCTCCACGGCGGTGTAGTGGGAGAAGAGGTTGAAATCCTGGAACACCATGCCGATCTCGGCCCGCTGGCGGCTGAGCGCGCGGGCGGACAGCTCGTGCAGCCGCTCTCCCGACTGGCGGTAGCCGATCAGTTCGCCGTCGACCCAGATCCGGCCGGACTGGATGCGCTCCAGGTGGTTGACGCACCGCAGGAAGGTGCTCTTCCCCGACCCTGACGGGCCGATGACGCACATGACCTCGCCGCGACGGACTTCCAGGTCGATGCCCTTGAGCACCTGGTGACGACCGTAGCTCTTGCATACGCGCTCGGCCCGCAGCAGTGGTTCGTCGGTCATGTCAGTCCCTCCTGGCGAGGCCGCGAGCGGCGGAAGCGCCGGTCCGGGCGGTCGGCGTCGGGCGAGAAGTGCCGCTCGACGTAACTCTGCGCGACGGTGAGCAGGGAGGTCACGAGCAGGTACCACAGACTGGCCACGATCAGCAGCGGGATGGTCTGGAAGGTTCGCGAATAGACGATCTGGGCGCTGTAGAGCAGGTCCGGGATGGCCAGCACGCTGACCAGGGAGCTGGTCTTGAGCATGGAGATCGTCTGGTTGCCGGTCGGCGGGATGATGACCCGCATCGCCTGGGGAAGGACGATCTTCCGGGTGGTCTGCAGCCCGGTCATGCCCAGCGCGTTGGCCGCCTGGATCTGGCCGGGCGGCACGGACAGGATCCCGGCCCGGACGATCTCCGCCATGTACGCCGCCTCGTTGAGGGCCAGGCCCAGGATGGCCGCCGTCATCGGGGTGATGACCTGGTTGGCGTCCAGGGAGAGCAGATCCGGGCCACCGAAGGGAAGGCCCACGGCGATCCTCGGGTACAGCGCGCTGATGTTGAACCAGAAGACCAGCTGGACCAGGAGCGGGGTGCCGCGGAAGAACCAGATGTAGCCGCTCGAGGTGCTGGCCAGCAGCTTGTTCTTCGACCCCTTCATCACGGCGAGGACGATGCCCATCAGGACGCCGATCACCATGGACACACAGGTGAGCTGGAGCGTCAGCAGCAGGCCGGAGATGATGGTCCCGTCCGTCAGCCACCGCGCCACCACGTCCCACTGGTAGCGGGGGTTGGTGAAGGCGGAGGACACGACGCCGACGATCAGGACCGCGGTCAGTCCCGCCGCCAGCCAGCGGAAGGGGTGCCGTTGCGGGACCGCCTTGATGGTGAGGTCGGGGCGATCTGATGGGTACGCCATGGCCTAGGCGCAGCCCTTCATCACCGGCTGGAAGTAGTACGTGTGGCCGGCCTTGATCTCGTCGGGATTGGTGAAGATCTTGGATTCGATCACCGTCCCGTCCGGTCCCACGCCCCAGGGAGCCGACACCTTCTCGTAGTCCGCGCTCAGCGTGGCCCCCTCGACGGCGACACCCGTGCCCCAGGTCTTGGCGATCTCGGCGTAACCGCCGGATTTGATCAGGGAGTTGATGCTCGCCTGCAGGGCCTTGAGCAACGGGGTGTTGCCCTTGGGGACCGCGATGCCGGCGATGCTGTGGCTGGTCTGGTACGTACTGATCACGCACATCGCGTTGCCGGAGTGAGCTGCGGCGTATTCGACCTGTGGCTTGTCTCCGACCGCGATGTCGGCCCGGCCGGACTGCAGGGTGAGCACCACGACGTTCTGGTCGGGGATCTGCAGGACCGTGATGGGCTTCTTGCCGTTCTTGGTACAGGTGGCGCTGGCGTCGGTGACCGCGTCGACCTGGCTGACCCCCTTCTGGACCGCCACCCGGTAGCCGCAGAGCTGGTCGAAGGCGTTGACCTCGATGCCCGAACCCTTCTTGACGAGGAATCCGCCGCCGGACAGGTAGTAGGAGACGAAGTCCATCGCGTCCAGCCGTTCGTGCTCGACGCTGAAGCCCGCCATGCCGACGTCGTACTTGGCCGCCTGGAGTCCCGGGATGATCGAGTCGAAGGAGATGTTCTCCCAGCGGGCCTTCAGGCCCATGGTCTCGGCGATCGCGGTCCCGAGGTCGATGTCGAAGCCGGTGAGGGTCTTGTTGTCGTCCTTGAAGAACTCAAGCGGCGCATAGGGGGCATTGGTCGCGAAGACCAGCTCGCCGCTGGACTTGTACTTGTCGGGGACGAGCGCCTGGACCTCGGGCACCGCCGCGCTCTTGGGCGCGGCGGCCGACGATGATCCGGTGGCCGAGGCGGTGCCGGTGGCCGGTGAGCTGCCGGCGGGTGCGCCGCAGGCGGTCAGGGCCAGCAGGCCGGCGGCGGTCAGGAAGGACAGGGAACGACACCTACGCTTGTGGGACATGGTGCTTACTCCTTGGGGGGTGTGGGACTTGAAGCAGAGAGGCTCCTGCGCCGTCGGCTGGACTGTTCGCGTCGCGCACCGGCGCTCGTGCGCACGTCATGGTTGGTGATCGGGGTCTAGGGGAGTCTGAAGTCGAAGGGGGCGTCGCGGTCGCAGCTCAGCCGCCCGTCCTCGACGCGCAGGAGAGCCGCCTGGGCGGCGGAGGACTGGGAGGAGGTCGGGACCTGGTCGCCGAAGCTGTCGTGTCCCGACTGGGTGTAGTAGACGAGATAGGCGGCCGAGTCGCCGACCGGGATCACGTCGGGGGAGCGCACCGGCCCGCCGTCCCCCAACCGGCTGCCCGAGGTCGCGACGAACGCGCCGCTCTCCTCCCAGGTCAGCGCGTCATCCGACCGGTATGACGTCAGGCCGGCCCGCGACTCCGCGACCAGCCACCAGAAGCCGCCGAGCCGGAACACCACCGGGCTCTCGTGCCACTGCGGCAGCACGGTCACCGGGGCGGACCACGACGCGGGCGCCAGCGCTTGGCTGCTGACCGAACGCAGGGCCCCGCCCGCCGCCTCGTCCTTGAACCACAGGGTCCACAGCCCGTCGGGGGTACGTGCCACGCACGGGTCCACGGCGTGGTCCGTGCCGAGATCCAGCCGCCCGTGATGCCGCCAGGTCCACAGGTCGGTGCTGCTCAGATGGTGGATCCGGCGCAGCCACGGGCTGGGGCGGCCGTGGGTGTCCCACGCCGGGTCGTCGGGCACACCCCGGATGAACGTGGTGAACAGGTGATACGTGCCGTCGTCCGAGGTGACGACCGCCGGGCCCCAGAAGGTGTTGTGCCCGGGCTCGATGGGCAGGTCGAGGGTTCCCCGGTAGAGCCAGCTCGCGCCGTGGTCGTCGGAGGACGCGAGCCCGAGCGGCGTCCCGTGGCACCTGCCGATGGAGGCGGGGCCGGACAGGCGGACGTTGGCGCGGCGGTGGGCGAAGACGCACCACCACGTGGACGTGGCAGGGTCGCGCACCAGGACCGGGTCGGTGACCCCGTCGAAGAGCGGGTCGGTGATGAGCGGCGCGAGCGGCGGCGCCGCGGTGGGGGTGGTCACTGGTCGGGTGCCTCTCTGTGCGCGTACGCGTCTCGCGCGGCCGCCTCGTAGCCGTTGGTGGTGGCGGAGGTCACGGCGGGGGCGAGCGAGCCGTGAAGGTTACGTGCGACCGCCGTCTCGTTCCAGGACAGACCGGCGACGCAGCGATCGGCGAAGATCCGCGTGGCGGCGCTCAGCGCTGGTAAGCCGGTCAACAGGTTCAGGGTGACCACCGGGGCCATCGCCGAGACCTCCAGCTCTCCCGCGCTGACCGCCAGATGGGCCGTTGTCGCCGCGCCGGCCAGTTGGAAGGCGGTCTGCATCGCCAGCTCAGGGATGACCGGATTGATCTTGCCCGGCATGATCGAACTGCCCGCCTGCATGCTGGGCAGGATCACCTCGCCGATGCCGCCGTCCGGCCCGGAGGCCAGGAGCCGCAGGTCGGTGGCGATCCGGGCGACGACCCGGCCGGCCCGGCTCATCGCCTCCGTCACGGCCGCCAGCGACTCCAGCGACGCCAGCCCGTAGTACGGGTCCTCCGCCCGGCGCACCGGCTTTCCCAGGGCCGCGGCCAGGTTCCGTACCGCCAGGTCCGCGAAGCCGTCCTCGGCGCCGAGCCCCGTGCCCACCGCCGTCCCGCCCAGCGGGACCGCGAGGAGCCGCTCCGCGGTCAGGACGAGATTCTCCACCGCCTGGCCGACGCCGTACGCCTGGGACCGGTGCACCGCGCTCACCGGGAGCGGCACCGCGTCCTGCAGGCAGGTACGGCCCAGGTGCTGGAGCGTGTCGTACTCGTGGGCCTTGGCGAGCAGCACCTCCCGCAGCCGGTTCAGCGCGTCCACCGCGTCCATGGCGGCCGGGTGGATCGCGATCCCGATGGCCGTCGGCATGACGTCGTTGGTGGACTGACCCCGGTTCACGTGGTCGTTGGGGTGGATCTCGGCGTTTTGCAGGATCTGGCTCGCCCGGCGCGCCAGGACCTCGTTGACGTTCATGTGGGTCGAGGTGCCGCCCCCGCCTTGCAGGATGGGGAGGACGAAGTGCCGGTCGTGCCGCCCGGCCAGCACCTCGACCCCGGCGGCGACGATCGCGTCCGCGATCGCCTGATCCACCACCCCCAGCTCGGCGTTGGCTCGCGCCGCGGCGATCTTGACGTGCACCACCGCGTGGACCAGCTCGGGGTGATCGCACAGCCGGGGGCCGGGTATCGCGAAGTTCTCCGCCGCGCGGGCCGTGTGCGCCCCGTACAGAGCGTCCGCTGGAACCAGCACTTCGCCCAGCGAGTCCCGCATGGGTATGGCTGCCGTCACGTATCCCCCAGACCGGAGCAGTTGCCAGGTGGCCTGACCAATTTCTTGGACGCAGACTTCCACTGGCCAGGCCACCTGTCAAGAGGCCGTCGAGGTGATCTCCGGCTGGGCGGGTGGCGCATCGCAGGTCTGTCGTTCACGATGAAGGCCCGGATCCACCATCAACAGGGAAGGTCAAATTTCATGCGTTTATCTGTTCTCCTGACGCTGGGCGCCGTGGTCACCGCCGGTCTGCTGGCGGTCCAGCCCGTGGCGTCGGCCCAGGCGGCGGTGACGTTCTATGCCGACTCCGGCGACTCATGCTTTCGCGGGATCACAGAGGGGACGCTGAACTGGCTGACGGGGCCCGTGATCCGGCCGACCGTCAAGGTCGACGGGTACCTGTCCGACGACGCCAACCTCTCGCCCTGCGCTCGGGACGGCATGTACTCCAGCGCCGTCTTCAACGCCTACAACGGCACCACCCTCGTCGACTCGGAAACCGCCAAGGCGGACGACGCCCAGGTCACGCTCTCCTTCACGCTGTCGGATCCGGCGGGAGTCGCCGCCATCGACCGTGTGGTCGTCCAGGTGTGCCGGTTCAGCAGCTCGCCGATCGGGGTCGGCTACTGCGGCAAGGCCGCAGAATACAAGATGCCCTGAGCCTCGGCCGGATGTCGAGACCGGATGCGCGGCTTAGCGGGTGCCGCGTCGTGCCGCTACACCTCCACGACCAGGCCGTCCTCGGCGAGCTCGAACGCCAGATCCGCACGTCTGCCCAGTACCTGCGGGCCGGCGTGCGTGAGCACCAGCCGCTCGCAGCGCAGCCGGTCGAGGTTGGCGATGAGGTCCGGCAGGTGCAGGTGGTAGGGCACGGCCCGGTCGAAGGTGTACGCCTCGCAGACGAACAGATCCGCGCCGTCGGCGACGTCGATCAGGGTGTCGGTCCAGGCGCCGTCACCGCTGTACGCGATCGTCCGGCCGGCGACGCCGACACGCAGCGCCAGCGGTAGGACTCGGCGCCCGCGGCCCTGTCGCAGCCCGCTCAGACGCGCCCCGGGATCAGGGCGAACAACTTCTTGATGTTGGCCTCTGCCGAGCCGGTCTGGCCGATGAAGCTGTTGCGGGGGTTGAAGGTGACCGTGCTGCCGTTCGCGCGCCGGATGCGGACGTAAGCGTTGCCGGTGTTGAGGCCGGACTTGAGCCACACGGAGTAGGAGCCGTACAGGGCGACCTGGTCGAGCGGGTCCGCCCATGACAATCCCTTGTCGGACAAGGAGAAATACCCGCTGCGGACCACGATCAGTCTGCGGTCGGTCGCGCCTATGACGCGTCGTCGTAAGCCAGCGTTGACGTATGCGGTGAATGCCGTCTGTACGGACTCGCCCGGCTCGATATGGGAGGCGATGATGGTTTCAGGGTCGATCGTCTGCATGGTCGGTGCCCCTTTGCCGTCGTAGTCGGTGGATGAGTATCTCTGACCCGCTTTCGTTCAGCCCGGGGCGCCGAGCCGGGCACGTACCTTGGCGAGGAGATCGTGCGGGAGCGGGGCGTAACCGTACAGGGAGAGGTAGGACTGGCCGCCGTCGCCTGCGGTGTAGCGCAGGAAGGAGCGCACCAGCGGGTCAGAGGTCTTGGAGCAGGCGATCTCGTAGGTGATCAGGATGACGGGGTAGGCGCCCTTGCTTTTCGTCAGATAGTCGAACTTCACCACGAGATCGCCATTCTCGCCGACGATCCGGGCGCCTTCCAGGGCTTCGGTGGCACTCTGGGGCGAGAGCGCGACGAACTGGCCGGAGGCGTTGCGCACCTTGGCGGTGTTCAGGCGGGCATTGCTGGCGAACCCGTACTCCACGTACCCGATGGAACCGGTGGTGCGCTGGACGGCGCCGGCGATTCCGGAGGAGCCCGCAACGCCCTGCCCGGGGCCGGCCCACTTTCTGGACGGCTGGTACGGCCAGCGGCCCGCCGCCTTGAGATAGGTGGTGAAGTTGTGGGTCGTGCCCGACTCGTCGGAGCGGTGGAAGAGCCGGATGCCGGCGTGCGGCAGCTTCCTGCCACGGTTGTCGGCGGCGATCTCCGAGGCGTCCCAGGTGGTGATCCGCCCGCTGAAGATGCCGGTCAGGGTGGTGGGCGAGAGCTTCAGATCTGGCGTGGACGGCAGGTTGTAGGCCAGTGCGATGGGGCCGACCACCATGGGCAGGTGCACCGCGCGGCTGCCGCAGCGCCTGTCGGCCAGCGCCTGTTCGTGGGGTTGCATCGCGACGTCCGATCCGGCGAACGCGGTGGTGCCCGCGATGAAGTCGCGGATGCCGGCCCCTGACCCGTTGGCCTGGTAGTCCACCCGCAGGGCGGGGTGGATCCGGTGGAACTCGGCCCGCCAGGCGTCCATCGCGCCTTTCTGCGCGGTCGAGCCGGAGCCGGAGATGGACGCGGTGATCGGCGGGCTCTTGGGCACTTCGTCGCGGGCCAATATCGCGGTGCCACCCAGGCCGGCGGCGGAGGCGGCCAAGGTGAGGGCGACGAGCACAGCCGACCCCGCGATCCCTGTCAGCTTGTCCATCTCATCGAGGATATGAAGCGATCATGACCGTAGCATTGACTGCCCGTCAAACTTCCGCCGACAAAAGGTCATTTAACCGCCAAGCTAGGGCAACACAGTCGGCCTCTCCGCCTTAACCGTTGCGGTCAGGACGGTGTCTCGGCGCGCACTCGGGTCGCCAAGGTGTGCACCGCGTCGAGCGCCGCGGCGTGGGAGGCCTCATGCTGCTCGCGGAACTGCGCGAGGAAGGGCATGACCGTGGCGTGCGTGAGCTCGGCGTGGACGAACTCCACGTCGTCCAATCCGAGCACGGAGAAGTAGGCGCGCAGGTAGGGCTCCTGGAAGTCGAACTGCTCGCGGGGCGTCCCCGGCCCGTAGCCTCCGCCGCGCGCGCTGAGCACCACGGCCGACTTTCCCTTGAGCGGCAGCCAGGGCAGGGTCACGCGGTCGATCCATGCCTTCAGCGCGGCGGGCACCGAGAAGTTGTACATCGGTACGCCCAGGAGCAGCACGTCGGCCGCGAGCAGTTGCTCCACCAGCGGGCGGGTGGCCGCCCAGCTTCTGGCCAGTTCGGGGGTGCCGGTGGCGACCTCGTCCATGGCCTCGATGTCGCGCACTCCGTTCACGGATGACTGGGTGGCGAGCTGGACGCGGTCCTCGTCGATGGGCGGCACCGGGTCCGCCACCAGGTCGCGGTAGGTGTAGATCCCATCGGGATGGGTGGCCCGCCAGTCGGTCACGAAGGTGCTGCCGAGCCTGCGGGAGAAGGAGTCGCCGCGTCCGCTGGCGTCCAGATGCAGAAGATGCGTCACAGGATTGCCTCACATTCAAGATGATCTGTATTCGCAATCAATATAGAGCAAGATAGTTGTGAGTCAAGAACATCTTGGCTTGCTATCATGCTGCCATGGCCATCTCTTCCGACCCCGACGGCTCTCCCGGTAGCTGGTTGCACCAGGACCTGCACTGGCTGTTCGCGCGGCTGAAGCAAGGCCTGGCCACAGCCGAGACCGCGGCCGTCCGCGAGCACGGCATGACGCTGTGGGGCTACACGGTGTTGATGGCGATCGTCGAAGTCCCGGCCCGTACCCAGCTCGTCCTCGCCCAGGCTGTGTCGGTCGACAAGAGCAAGCTGGTCCTCATCCTCGACGAGCTGGAGAGCGCCGGCCTGGTGCGTCGCCGGCCGGACCCCGCCGACCGCAGAGCGCGCATCATCGAGGTCACCCCCGAAGGGAGCCGCGCCCTCAAAGCCGCCCGCGGCGACATCGAGGCCATCGAGGACCGGCTCCTGGCCGACCTCGCCCCTTCGCTGCGGACCGCTCTGAAGGGCGCGTTGCGAGATCTCGTCGGCGAACCGATCGCGAGAGTCGAGGACGGGCGGCCACACGAAACCGCCTGCGCACCCGACCCAGCCTGACCGCGCCTCGGTGCCCGAACGCCCGGCGGCTCACCGTCCGACGGAGGTGGCCGCTGTTTCCTGGACTTCGGTTGTGGGGTTCCGCAGGTGTGCTCGTCGCGGTCCGCTCCGTGCAAGATCAGCATGCAGGGCAAGGACCGCGAACTGCGACGAACAGCAAGAAGCCCCAGACTCCCGGCATGGGCCATGAGCTGGGGCTTTGTCTCCTGTTTGGAGCGTGGTGGACGATACTGGGATTGAACCAGTGACCTCTTCCGTGTCAGGGAAGCGCTCTCCCGCTGAGCTAATCGTCCTTGGAGGTGGAGACGGGATTTGAACCCGTGTAGACGGCTTTGCAGGCCGTTGCCTCGCCTCTCGGCCACTCCACCGAGCTGGAAGCTCCGAGCGGAAGACGGGATTCGAACCCGCGACCCTCACCTTGGCAAGGTGATGCTCTACCACTGAGCCACTTCCGCGTCGTCTCCGCTGGTGTGCGGCGACGAGAGAACTCTAGCGAATCCTGGCCGAGTCCCCAAACCGGAGTGCTCCCACCTGTTCGGCGTACCAGGTGATCCCGGCCACGTGTTCGGCGATCTCGCGCAGGGTCCAGTTGGGGGAGCGGGGCAGGTCCCAGGCGTCCGGGGCCGTGGCGTAGCGGTTCACGTACGCCTGACCCAGGCGGGTCCAGCGGGAGCGGGTCTCGGCCAGGTCCAGTTCGGTGAAGCGGGCCCAGTCGGCGTCCAGCGTCACCATCCGGCCGTGCCAAAGGCTCTCCTGCGGGGTGGCGCCCGCCAGGAGCGCCTCGACTTCGGCGAGGTGGTCGATGAGGTGGTCCTGGACGCGGCGTACGGCTTTCGCCGGGGTCCACAGGTTCGCGCCGTCGGTGACGATGGGGGTGCCGTCCCAGGCGAGCCAGGTTTCGGCGAGGGTGAGACAGCGGTCGACCGCTCCGGCGACGAGCAGTGCGGGGTTGTCCGTCGCTTCGGCGGTGGGGAGCGCGGCGTTGTCCGTCGCTTCGGTGGTGATGAGCGTGGGGTTGTCCGTCATGTGGTCGATCGTGGCCGAGTAATGGTTGGGCCGGCGTCTAAGCGTGGTCGCCCCTGTGCGGTCGCTGCGGTGGAGCCGCTGCCTGGGTCGGCGCAGAGAGACGGGCCGCTTGTGCGGGGTTCGCGGACAGTGATGGCGGTCAGCCGATGGTGTGACCGCCGTTGACGGTGATGCGTTCGCCGGTGACGAACGCCGCGGCGTCCGAGGCCAGGAAGGACACCGCGCCCGCCACGTCGTCCGGTGTGCCCATCCGGCCGAGCGGGACGTGCGTCCGGTAGGTCGAGAGCTCCTCCGCGTCGATGTCGGCGTGCCGTTCGACGGGGATGAAGCCGGGCGCGACGAGGTTCACCGTGACGCCGTACGGTCCCAACTCGCGGGCCCATGCCCGGGTGAGCTCGAACTGGGCGGCTTTTGCGGCGATGTAGGCGGACATGCCGGGCAGGGCGCGGTCCACGATGTCCGAGCCGATCTGGATCACGCGGCCACCGCCCCGCGCCTTCATGCCCGGCAGCGCCGCCTGGAGGAGGAGCGTGGGGCTCTTGACGAAGAAGTGGAGCTGGTCCAGGTGTGTCTGCCAGGTGAGATCCTCGAACGCGACCTTCGGCTGCGGGCCGGTCGCGTTGAGCACCAGGACCCCCACGGGGCCCAGCCGGTCGGTGATCTGGGCGACCAGTTCGGCCGTCGCGGTCTCATCGGTGACGTCGCCCGCGAACGCCTCGGCGGATCCACCGGCGGCACGGATGCCGGCGGCCACCTGCTGGGCGTTCTCGCGGTCGGAGTGGTAGTTGACGGCCACGGTATGGCCGTCGGCGCCCAGCCTGCGGGCGATCACCGCGCCCAGGCCGCGAGACGCTCCGGTGACCAGTGCGACGCCGTCTCCTGCTGCCAACGGAACTCCCATGGTTAGGCTCATCCGGCAGCTTAGTCGGCCGGTGGTGAGAGAGATTTGGCCGCCCGGTGAGCGTTCCGTGACATCAACGGGGGTAACCGGAGAAAAACCAGAATCTACCGGGGGAGGGTTTCGAACATGGACACCCCGCACACCGGGACGGCGCGATCGGCCGTGCAAGTCGCGGCGCTCATCGTAGGAGCGGTGTTCCTGCTGGCCGGCGTGCTGGGATTCATTCCCGGCATCACCACCGGTTACGGCTCCATGGAGTTCAGCGGCCACCACTCCGGCGCGATGCTGCTGGGCGTCTTCCAGGTCTCCGTCCTGCACAACATCGTTCACTTGATCTTCGGCGTCGCCGGCATCGTGATGTCGCGCACCTGGGCGGGCGCCCGGTACTTCCTCATCGGTGGCGGCGTGATCTACCTGCTGCTGTGGCTCTACGGCTTGATCATCGACCGGGCGAGCGCGGCCAACTTCGTGCCGGTCAACACGGCCGACAACTGGCTGCACTTCGTCCTCGGCCTCGGCATGGTCGTGCTGGGGCTCGCGCTGGCCCGCGGCACCGCGAAGAGCAAGGCGGGCAGCTCGGGCACCCTCTGAGGCGATACTTCGACGGGCGGCGAAATGTTCGTGGGTTAGCGTCAGGTATGGCCGCCGAATACATCGCGCACGACTCCGACATCGCGCCCGTTGCGGCGCTCATAGCCGATCCCACCAGGGCTGCCATCCTCACCGCCCTGCTGGGCGGTCGCGCGCTGGCCGCGGGCGAGCTCGCCAGGCTCTCCGGTGTGAGCGCCGCCACCGCGAGCGCGCACCTGTCCCGCCTGCTCGACGGGCGCCTCGTCGATGTCGTACGGCAGGGCCGCCACCGCTACTACCGACTGGCCGGGCACGAGGTCGCCGAGGTGCTGGAGGTGCTGGCCAGGGTGAGCGCCCGGCCGCCCATCCGGTCTCTGCGCCAGTCGCGCCAGGCCAGACTGCTGGAGGAGGCGCGTACCTGCTACGACCATCTGGCCGGACGGGCCGGGGTGGCGCTGCTCGACCAGCTCGTCCAGGGCGGATTCCTGGTCAACCAGGAGGTCACGGACAAGGGTGAGCGGCTGCTGAGCCGGCTCGGGGTGGACGTGGCGGGGGTGCGGAAGGCCAGGCGCCGGTTCGCTCCCGAATGCCTCGACTGGACCGAGCGCCGGGCCCATCTCGGCGGGGCTCTCGGCGCGGCGGTGACCGCCGTGCTGTTCGAGCGCGGGTGGTACCGGCAGGGGACGGTTCCCCGGGCGGTGGTGCTGACCGACGAAGGCAAGGAGGGGCTGGCCGCACTGTTCTCCGGTAAGGAGCTAACATCGCATACGCCGGTTACCTAAGCGAGAGAGTCACATCATGCGCGACAACGGAGTCGTGAACGTCGGTCCTGAACCCCTCACCTTCGACGACGTCATCAGCGTGGCCCGTCACGGCGCCGCCGTGCGGCTCACCGACGACGCCATGGCCGCGATCTCCGCGGCCCGTCAGCGCGTCGACGAGCTGGCCGAGAGCCCGGTGCCCTCCTACGGGATCTCGACCGGGTTCGGGGCGCTGGCCACGCGGCACATCGACCCGGCGCTGCGCGCCCAGCTCCAGCGCTCGCTGGTGCGCAGCCACGCCGCGGGCAACGGCCCCGAGGTCGAGACCGAGGTGGTGCGCGCGCTCATGCTGCTGCGGCTGCACACGCTCGCCACGGGTCACACCGGCATCCGGCCGACCACCGCCAAGACGCTGGCCGAGCTCATCAGCGAAGGCATCACGCCGGTCGTGCACGAGTACGGCAGCCTCGGCTGCTCGGGCGACCTGGCGCCGCTGGCGCACGTGGCGCTCACGCTGATGGGTGAGGGCGTCGTACGGGATAAGTACGGAAATGTCACCGCAGCGGAGGAGGCGCTCAAGCAGGCGGGCATCGAGCCCGTCGAGCTCGCCGCGAAGGAGGGACTCGCGCTCATCAACGGCACGGACGGCATGCTCGGCATGCTCATCCTGGCCATCGACGACCTGACCAGGCTCGTCAGGACCGCCGACGTGAGCGCCGCGATGAGCGTCGAGGGGCTCCTGGGCACCGACCGCGTCTTCGCCCCCGAGCTGCAGGCGCTACGGCCGCAGCCGGGCCAGGCTCTCTCCGCCGCCAATATGACGAAAATTCTTGATAACTCGGGCATCATGGCGAGCCACCGCGACCCGGCCGCGTGCACCCGCGTCCAGGACGCCTACTCCCTGCGCTGCGCTCCCCAGGTGGCCGGAGCCGCCCGCGACACGATCACCCACGCCGCGAACGTGGCCACCTGGGAGCTGGCCAGCGCCGTCGACAACCCCGCCGTGCTCTCCGACGGCCGCGTGGAGTCCAACGGCAACTTCCACGGCGCCCCCGTCGCCTACGTGCTGGACTTCCTGGCCATCGTCGCCGCCGACCTGGCCTCGATGTCCGAACGCCGCACCGACCGCTTCCTGGACGTGGCGCGCAACCACGGCCTGCCGGCGTTCCTGGCCGACGATCCCGGTGTCGACTCCGGACACATGATCGCCCAGTACACCCAGGCGGCCATCGTCTCCGAGCTCAAGCGGCTGGCCGTACCCGCCAGCGTGGACTCGATCCCCAGCTCGGCCATGCAGGAGGACCACGTCTCGATGGGCTGGTCGGCGGCCCGCAAGCTGCGCAAGTCGGTCGACGGCCTCACCAGGGTGCTGGCCGTCGAGGTGCTCACCGCCGCCCGCGCCCTCGACCTGCGCGCCCCGCTGGCCCCCGCCCCCGCCACCGGCGCGGTGGTGCAGGCACTGCGCGAGACCGTCCCCGGCCCCGGCCCCGACCGCTTCCTGGCGCCGGAGATCGAGTCGGCCGTCCGCCTGGTCGCCGACGGCGGCGTGGTCGCCGCCGCCGAGTCCGTCACGGGCCACCTGGCGTAATTTTTCGCGATATTTCGCCCCGACATACGGCGCCCGCGGTCTCGGACCCGGGCGCCCGCGCGCGTCGAAGGCCGCGTACGGCGGCCCGCGCTACGGCAGCGCGACGATCGCGTCCACCTCCAGCAGCAACCCGGGCATGAACAGCTTCGACACCTCAACGGTCGTGCTCGCGGGCGGCGTCCCCGGGAAGTACTTCCGGCGCACCTGCCCGTACGCGACCCGATCGTCCATGTTCGTGAGGTACGTCCGGACGAACACCACATCCTCGAACCCCGCCCCCTGATCGGCGAGGATCCGCGCCAGGCACTGGAACACGTGCTCGGCCTGCACCGTCATGTCCCCTGCCCCGACCACCTCCCCGCGCGAGTCGAAGGCCGCCTGCCCGGAGACGTACAGCATGTCGCCGACCCGTACGGCATGGGAGTAGAAGCCGTTCGTGGCCGGGACGGTCGCGGGGTTGACCGGCATGGCCCGGTGCGCGGGCCGCCCGCCGACGTGCGCGGCGATCGCCGTCACGTCCTGGTCGCCGAGCCCGGCCGCCTCGGCGTCCTGCAAGCGCTTGCGCGCCGCGGTGGCCAGCGTGGCCTCCGGCCAGGCCGCCAGCGCCAGGTCCTTGGCCGCCAGCCCGAGCGCGTAGCGGGTCTCGGGGGCGGGGGTCCGCAGCCGTTCCGCCAGGACGCCCAGGGGAGTGCCCGACAGCACGCCGGCCAGCGTGTCGCGGTCCACCCCGTGCGCCTCGCCGTACGCGTACGTCTCCGCGATCAGCACCTGGGCCGGCACGAGAGCGCTCATGACGGCGATCTTCACCGCCGCACCCGCCCCCAGCGGCCCGCACTCGCGCACGGTGCCGAACACCGACAGCACGTCGCCCAATCCCGACAGATCGCCACCCGCCAGCACGGTCAGCGTGCCGTCGGCCGCCGGAGCGACGCTGCCCAGCACCGGCGCGTCCACGAGCCTGACGGAGCCGGGCAGCAGCGCGCGCAGCTCCCGGACCGCGTCCGGGCCGATCGTGGACATCTCCACCACCGTCGCGTCGGGCCGCAGCCCCGGCAGCGCGGCCGTCAGCACCTCGCGTACGGCGGCCGGGTCACGCAGCATCGTGATGACCAGATCCGCTCCGGCGACCGCCTCGGCGACCGAGACCCCGGTCCCGCGCCGCCATGTCGTCACCTTGTGCCCGGCCTCGGTGAGTCGCCGGGCCATCGGGACGCCCATGCGTCCCTGTCCGATGAATGCAATCACGTGTCCCAGTTAATCGATAGGCGAGACATTCCGCCAGCGACTAGATTGCATGCCAGCCATGACTGATATGAATGCCTTCGATACCAACGTGCTCCGCCTCTTCGACGAGGTGGCCAGGAGCGGCTCGTTCACCGCGGCCGCCGAGCTGCTCGGATACACCCAGTCGGCGGTCTCCCGGCGCATCGCCGCCCTTGAGCGGGCCACCGGAGGGCCGCTCTTCGAGCGGCTGGCCAGGGGCGTACGGCTGACACCGGCCGGCGTGTCGCTGCACCGGCACGCCATCGCCGTGCTCGACCGGCTCGACCGCGCGAGTGAGGAGCTGGCCGCGATCCACGGCGGCAGCGGCGGCACGCTGCGGGTCGGCGCGTTCTCCACGGCCAACGTCGATCTCGTGCCCAGGACGCTCAAACGGTTCGCCGAGCGGCGGCCGGAGGTCGGCCTGCGGCTGGTCGAAGGGCTGACGACCCGGCTGATGGAGCGGCTGCGGGCGGGAGCGCTGGACGTCGCGGTGATCAGCGACTACCCCGCGGGGCTGCCCGTCGACGGCGGCCGGATCGTGCCGTTGCGCGAGGACCGGCTGCTGGTGGCGCTGCCGCGGTCGCACCGGCTGGCCGCGGAGCCCGACGTGGACCTGCGCGACCTGGCCGGCGAGACGTGGATCGAGGCCGCGCCGCGCGGGCAGCCGACGCTGCTGGTCACCGCCTGCGCCGCCGCCGGGTTCACGCCGCGCAGCGGGCTGCGGGTGGCGGAATGGACGGGGAAGTTCGGGTTCGTCGCCGCCGGGCTCGGGGTGACGCTGGTGCCGGAGCTGGCGGCGCGGGCCGTACCGGCGGATCTGGTGTTGCGGCCCCTGCGAGGGCTGGCCCCCGCGCGGAAGGTCTACGCGGCCCTGCCCGAAGCGCCTTTGGCCGCCGCGCAGGAGTTCGTCCGATTGCTGGGAGAATGGCAGGTGTGTACGACGGCTACGCCCGTGTAGGCAACCTCCTCGCCACCGGCCTGCGCGACCTGACGACCGACCTCGCCGCCCTCGACGGCGACGGTTGGTGGGCGGTGGTGGTCGGCTACGAGGGCAAGGTGACGTGCGCCCGGTTCGACCACGTACGCCAGGCGCCCCTGCCCACGCCCAGGACCCCCTGGCACGGGCCCGCCCCCGACCGATGGCACAGCTCCCTCGATCAGGCCGCCTACGAGCGCGGGGTCCAGGCCATCCGCGACTACATCGAACAGGGCGAGGTCTACCAGGCGAACCTCTGCCGCGTCCTGACCGCGCCCGTGCCCCACGACGCCGACCCGCTGGCCCTGGCCGCCCGCCTGGCCATCGGCAACCCGGCCCCCTACGCGGCCGTCGTCCAGGTGCCGGGGCTGAGCGTGGTGTCGGCCTCGCCCGAGCTGTACCTGTCGCGTGAGGGGGACCTGGTCGAGTCCAGGCCGATCAAGGGCACCGGGGTGACCGTGGACGACCTGCTGGAGAAGGACTACGCCGAGAACGTCATGATCGTCGACCTGGTCCGCAACGACCTCGGCCGGGTCGCCGCCGTCGGCTCCGTCGAGGTGCCGTCGCTCTGCGCCGTCGAGGAGCATCCCGGGCTGGTCCACCTCGTGTCGACCGTACGGGCCAGGCTGGCGCCGGGGGCGGGCTGGCCGGAGCTGTTCGCGGCGACGTTCCCGCCCGGCTCGGTCACCGGCGCGCCCAAATCGTCCGCGTCGCGGATCATCAATGAGCTCGAACCGGAGCCGCGCGGGCCATACTGTGGAGCAGTGGGCTGGGTCGACGCCGACCGTCGCAGGGCGGCGCTGGCCGTGGGCATCCGGACGTTCTGGATCTCCGCCGGCGAGATCCGCTTCGGCACGGGCGCGGGCATAACCTGGGGCAGCGATCCCCGGCGTGAATGGCTCGAGACCGAGCTGAAGGCGTCCAGGCTCATCGCACTGGCATCCTCAGGAGGAAACAGATGACTATCCCTGTATGGGTCAACGGGGAGCTGCTCGACCCCGCGACCGCGACCGTCTCGGTGTTCGACCACGGGTTGATGGTCGGCGACGGCGTCTTCGAGACCATCAAGATCGTGAACGGCGAGTCGTTCGCGCTCACCAGGCACCTCGACCGGCTCGCGCTGTCGGCGCAGCGCATGGACCTGCCCGAGCCCGACCTCGAGGCCATCGCCGACGGCGTCGGCAAGTGCCTGGCCGCCGCCCCCGGCTGGCCGCTCGGCCGCATCCGCATCACCTACACCAGCGGCCCGGGCCCCCTCGGCTCCGACCGCGGTGACCAGGGCACCACCTCGGTCGTGATCGTCGACGAGCAGAAGCCGTTCCCCGGCACCGCGAACGTCACCGTCGTCCCCTGGCCGCGCAACGAGCTCGGCGCCCTGTCCGGCGTCAAGAGCATCTCGTACGGCGACAACGCCAAGGCCCTGGCCTACGCCAAGGTGCGCGGCGGCGGCGAGGCCATCTTCGGCAACCTCGCGGGCAACCTGTGCGAGGGCACCGGCTCCAACATCTTCATCGTCCGCGACGGGCGGCTGCTGACCCCGACGCTCGGCTCCGGCTGCCTGGCCGGCGTCACCAGGGCGCTGGCGCTCGAATGGTGCGGCGGCGAGGAGACCGACGTGCCGATGTCGGCGCTGTACACAGCCGAGGAGGCCTTCCTCACCTCCACCACCCGTGACATCCAGCCGATCAAGCTGGTCGACGAGACCGAGCTGCCGGTGGCGCCGGGGCCGATCACCGCGAAGGCGATGCGGATCTTCGCCGAGCACGCCGCCGCCGACCTCAACCCCTGATCAGGTGGATGCCGGTGCGCTCCGGCCGGGCGATCCGCCGCGGCTCGGCGACTACCTGATCACGGGCCGTCTCGGCCAGGGCGGTCAGGGCGTCGTCTACCTCGGCACGGGTCCCGATGGTGAGCAGGTGGCGATCAAGCTGATGGCGGGCGGCAGGGCGGGCGGCATCGACCGTACGGCCCAGCGGGAGCTCGCCGCCGCCAGGCAGGTCGCCGAATTCTGCACGGCCCGGGTGATCACCGCCGACCTCGGCCACGACCCGCCCTACGTCGTGAGCGAGTACATCGAGGGCCCGTCCCTGGCCGACGTCGCGCCGCTGCGTGGCGCGGACCTCATCCGGCTGGCCATCAGCACGGCCACCGCGCTGACCGCCATCCACCGGGCGGGCGTGGTGCACCGTGACTTCAAGCCGGGCAACGTGCTGATGGCCAAGGACGGGCCGCGGGTCATCGACTTCGGCATCGCCCGGCTCGCCGGGCTCACCGCGACCAAGAACGCGGTGGCCGGGACACCGCCCTACATGGCGCCCGAGCAGTTCGGCGACGGGCCGGTCGGAGCGGCCGGCGACGTGTTCGCCTGGGGCTCCACGATGGCGTACGCGGCCACCGGACGGCCGCCGTTCGGCGAGGACACGATCGCCGCGGTCGCCTACCGGATCCTCCAGGCCGAGCCCGGCCTGGGCGACCTGCCGGAGCCGCTGCGCGGGATCGTGGCGCGCTGCCTGGCCAAGGCCCCCGCCGCCCGTCCCACGGCGCGTGACGTCCTGCTGGAGCTGCTCGGCGAGGACCGGCGCCCGGGGGAGTCCGACGCGCTGGAACAGGGTGCGCTCGCGGCCACCGAAGTGCTGGAGCAGAGTGCGCTCGCGGCCACCGAAGTGCTGGAACATGGTGCGTCGGCGGCTACCGGCCCGGTGGAGGCAGAGGCGCCGACGATCACCGCCACCCGGGTGCTGATGGCGCGCAGGAACGTGCTGACCGGGGCGGGCCTCGCGGCGACGGGTCTGGTGGTCACCGGGGCGCTGCTCTGGGCGCGCTCGGCCGGGCGTACGAACATCACCTCCACCACGGCCGCCGCCACCGGCACGCCGGGGCCGAGCACGTCCTCCTCCGGCACGCCCGAGCCCGCGGTCGCCCCGCCGCCCGCCAAGCCCGCGGAACTGGTCGCGGCCGTGGAGGCGGCGACCATCGTGACGCCTCTGGCCGACTTCACCTACGAGGGCGGCCTGAGCCAGAGCTCCTTCTACGGCGAGGCCCGGGGCCAGCTCGTCTTCGGCGCGACCGACGACATGAGCACGGACTTCAACATGCGGGTCGAGTCGGTCGGCGACACCCGGCAGGTGGTCGTCATAGGGAGCACCGACAAGCCGAAGGTCTACCTCGACGGCAAGCCGGTGACCGGAAAGGAGACGTCGGAGGCGCTCTACTTCGCCGAGATGCTCCCCGTGACCGCCGGGATCGGCGTCCTGCTCGACGTGATCAGCGTGACGCCGCGGATCAGCGGGGAGGCGCGGTCCTACTCCGGGTCCCTGGTGACCACCAAGGGGCCGCGGGTCGTACAGGACAAGATCTCGGAGATCACCGGCGGGTGGACCGCCGACGAGCTCGCCGACACCCAGCTCACCTGGAAGCTGAAGCTGGACGCGCGCGACAGGCCGATCTTCTTCGACCTGTCCTGGCGCGCGTTCAACGAGACCGGCCGGGTGGCCTCCTCCTTCTTCACCACCTACGTCAACTGGCGGGCGGGGAGCATCACGGCACCTCAGTAGGACTTCTGGGTCTGAACGTTGAAGTCATCCATCTTGACCTGCTTGGCCGGGTCGGTCAGCGGGTCGTCGATCTCGATGACGTCCAGGCCGCCGCGGATGTCGCTGGAGTAGATGTAGCCGTTGTAGTAGTAGGCCGACCACGAGCCCGCGACCCCGTCGTACGGTGCCGGGTCGTAGTAGCCGATCTCCTTGGCGTTCGAGGAGTCGGTGAAGTCCCAGATCGACACGCCGCCCTGGTACCACGACTGGACCATGATGTCCTTTCCCGGCACCGGGAGGAGCGAGCCGTTGTGGGCGACGCAGTTCTCGTTCTCCTCCTGCTCGCGCGGGATCTTGAAGTAGCCGCGCCGCTCCAGCCTGCCGTTCACGAGGTCGTAGATCGCGTCTGCGCCCTTGGTCCGCGGCGTCTCCCGGTCGCAGGTCGGCGCGGAGCCGCCACCCAGCTCGTCGCCGAACACGACCTTGGTCGCGTCGTTGTTGAACGTCGCCGAATGCCAGAGCTGGAAGTTCTCCTCGTCGCGTATCTGCTGCAGCACCCTGGGGTTGACCGGGTCGGAGATGTCGAGCAGCACGCCGTCGCCGAAGCACGCGGCCGCCGCCAGCTTCTTCTCCGGGTACGCCGTGATGTCGTGGCACCCGGCACCCGTCTCCTCACGGTCCGGGAAGAAGTTCGGCCTCGCCACGACCTTGGCGGCCTTGGGGTCCTTGGTGGGGATCTCCACCACCTGGAGGAGTTCGTGCGGCGGCGGGCAGGTCTTCGACTCCGGCTCGGGGCCGGGCGACGACACGTACACGTACAGCGTCTCCCCGTCGGGGATCATCGTGTGCGTGTGCGACCCGCAGTCGGTCGCGACGGCTGAGACGTACTTCGGGTTCTTCTTGTCGCTGACGTCGAAGATCCGCAGCCCCTCCCAGGAGCGGCTCTTCGTCGTGGAGGCGCAGCTCTCGTCGCTGCGCGGCTCGTCGATCGACAGGATCAGCAGGTCGCCGTAGATCGAGACGTCGTTCTGCTCCGCCGGGCAGGTGACCTGGCTGACCGTCTTCGGCTTGGCCGGGTCGCTGATGTCGTAGATCGAGAACCCGCCGAAATTGCCCACGTACGCGTAGTCGCCCTGGAAGGCCAGGTCGGTGTTCCAGTCCATGGCGCCGTTGAGCGGCGCCGTGCGGGGCATGTGCGCGACCTTCTTGACGTTCGGGCTCGTCTTGGCGTCACCGGTCGGCTGGGAGGTGTTGACAGGCTCGCCCGCGTCTCCGGAGGGATCCTCCCCTCGCGAACCCGCCTGCGGCCCGGCGCTGCACGCGGCCACCAGCAACACCGCCGCGCACACCACCGCCCCCCGTACCTTTCCGAAGATCACGCGCTTCCCTCTCGTTCGTGGCTCAGTATGGAAGCTATGTCAGTGATGTCCCGTTCGCGTGCGCTCATCGCCACAGTCTCGGCGGCACTCGTGCTGCCCGCGCTGTCGGCGTGCGCCCGGGAGCCGGAACAGCCGTCCGCGATCGGCACCGACGCTCCGGTGATCGTCCCACAGGGCCCGGGAACCCCCGCTCGCACGGCCACGCCCGGCGAACGCCTCGGCCAGCCGCCGCCCGCCCCGGCCGCCGCCGACGTCCGCTTCGCCGAAGGCATGATCCCGCACCACCGGCAGGCCCTGGAGATGACCGGCCTGGTCAAGGACCGTACGACGACACCCTCCGTACGCCGCTTCGCCGACCAGATCGCCGGCGCCCAGCGTCCCGAGATCACCGCCATCTCCTCCTGGCTCGCCTCTCTCGGCCGCCCGGTCCCCGCCGACCACGCCCACGGCCCCGAGGGCTACGGCATGGCCACCCTGGAGGAGATGAACGCCCTGCGCACGGCCCGCGCGGCCGCCTTCGACCGCCTGTTCCTGCAACTCATGATCAGACACCACGGCGGCGCCCTGAAGATGGCCGACGAAGAACGCTCCACCGGCACGGACCCACAGATGAGACGCATGGCAAGAGACGTCTACTCGGGCCAGAACATCGAGATTACGAGAATGAAAGCGGCCCTGACCTCAATACCCCAATAATCCCAGCAAACATCCAGAAACCCGACATACCCCCTACGTCACAGCCCACCGCCACAGCCCACCGCCACGGCGGCACGCGCCAGGGCGTGCAGGGCGGCGTGCGGCGCATGGGGTGCAGCGGATCCCCTGAGGCGAGGCCGCCGCGACCGGGGACGCGGGGCGGGAACGGCTCGGCGGCGGGGTGCGGTGCGCGTGGAGGCGCGGCGGGATCCCGGTGAGGTGCGGTCGCAACCGCGGCAGGACGTGCCAGGGGCGCAGGGCGGGAGTGACGCGGAGAGCGGGGCACGGCGAGTCCCCGCGAGGCGGAGCCTAGATCACGAACGTCAGCCAAATCCCCGGACCGGGGCCAAGAATGCGCACGTCACGGCGCGCAACCACCTCCACCGGAGAAGCGTGCCCCTGGACAGACCTCAGCTCCGTACGGCGGGTGGGGCCCACCGTGCTCAGCCGTAAAAGATCAAAAAGGGTTTAACTGGGCCAGAGCATGTTCGTGAGCTCGGCATCCAGGTCCATGAAGTCGGTCTCGCGCCCGGCCGGCACCTTCTCGTAGGTGCGGTGGAGGAACTCGGTCAACGGCGCCAGCGGCACTTCGAACAGTGCCTGCCCGAACGGTGACGTCAAGCTGATGTGCAGGGTGCGTTCGCCGTCGGCGCGTGCGGGCCATACCTGCACGTCGCCGTCGCCGACGCGTCTCACGATGCCGACTGTCAGCAACTCTCGGGCAAAGATCCACTCGACCGGTTCGTCGTTCCCTACGTGGAAGGCCATGCGGATGGCGTACGGGTCGTCGGCCGTGTAGCTCAGTCCGGCGAGCAGGGGGACGGTAGTACGGTCGGGGACCACAAGCCGAAGGCCAAGCTCGGCGGAGACGGTGGTGCTGTTCATCGTCAGCCAAACCTTTTCGTCGAAGGTCCCCTCTTCGGGGCTATCACTGCTCTGACGGACTTCGTCCTGAGCTATCACGCGGAACGAAGAAACCTGTAGGAAAGATTCCGCTCCTAGGCCCTTCTGTAACGCACATCACAGCTGGACATTTAGGCATCTACCTGGCTAAACGGCATCAATCGGGTCGTATTTACAAGGGTTTTGCGTGTTCATGGAGCCTGTTCCGGCGAGCCCACCAAGAACGTTCCTTGAGAAAAGATCACGATCGACACCTACCGGAACACGACGATGGTATGCCAACGAGCCGCCGCACCGATGGGCAACCGCACCCTTTCCCCGAATCCCCACCCGCGCCTCCCACCGCTTCGCGACCAGTCCCGGAGTGCGGTATGGTTTTCCCGTCGGCGCCGCAAGGGGCCGAGAGCGGGCGATTAGCTCAGCGGGAGAGCGCTTCGTTCACACCGAAGAAGTCACTGGTTCGATCCCAGTATCGCCCACCAGCACGTCAGCAGCCCCATCTTCCATCAGGGAGATGGGGCGTTTTTAATGATCGTGCGTCACCCATCCGGCAAAATTGCTCACTGTGGTGGTTGACGCACCCCGGCACTCGGCCTCCACGCCCGGCTGGACTCCAGATCCAAAACGCACAGTCACGCCGAAGATGAGGCGTCATCACGTTCGTCGGCGCGGCGGCGAGCGCGGGTCCTGTCCGGCGCATGGTGACCGCCTCAGCTCGCTGCCTGAGATCCCCCTTCCCTAGCCCGAGGTGAGGTTGAGCGGGGTGGTGACATGCAGGTTCCAGCTGAGGCCGGGCGGCGCGAGCGCGTGGTCGATCCAGGCGATCACTGGGTCGCCCGCGGCGTTCAGCGTCATGGCCAGTCTTTCCCCGAAGCCGCCCCTGTTCTTGGACACCGGGATGCTCTCGCAACGGCTGCCGGTGCAGACGGCGAGCATGAGCCTCTGGTGTTCGCGGCTCTCGAACGCCACCAGCGGGCGCCCCTGTCGGTCCAGGACCAGTGCTGGGACTGCGTGGTACTCGTCCCCGGCGCCCAGCGTGCGTATGTCGGCCTGAGAGCAGTCCGGGGTGCGGCAGTCGAGCAGTTTGTTCGCCTGGTCGCGCGGGTCCCGGTAAGCGATGGCGGGGCGGCCGTCGGGGCGCACCGCCATGGCCAGGCCGGCCGTCCACGGCAGCTTGTCGACGTTCGTCGGAGCAGGGGGAACGGGCCTGGCCACGCTCGGCCAGTGGCAGGCGGCGTCCAGACAGGAGATCACGTGGATCTGACCTGTGGCGGGGTCGTAGCGGGCGGCGACCGGACGGTCTCCGGGGCCGACGGCGACCGCCAGGTTGCGCTCGGAGGCGGGGTACCCGCCCGCCTCCAGACGGGCGACAACTCGCCATAGCGGCTGTGCGTCAGCTGCCGTGTCGCCGTCGGCATCAGTGGCAGGCAGTCGGCGACGATGATGTCGGTGCCCATCGTCGGTCCGATCGGGTCCATCAGGGTTAGCGCGACCCCGGCGAGCTCGGAGCCGATGAAGAAGGTCAACCGGTCCACACTCCGGTGGGTATCCCCGACGCCGAGGCCAGGTCGCGGTTCCGCACGACGGCGAGCGTGTGCGCGTCGGCCCCCACGGAGGCCCCGAAAGCGGGAAGGGCAGAAGCGGGAAAGACCGGGTTCGACTGGGACGCCGCGGAGAGCGAGGTGGCGGGGATCGTACAGCCCGCCCTGGTCGAGGATCCCGGGGTCCGTCCGGATGACGGGGGCGAGCGTCCTGACGTGACCTTGTCGGACGTCGGCGGGCTGGAGGAGGTGAAACGGCGCCTGGAGGCATCATTCCTCGTCCCTATGCGTAATCCGGAAATGCGTCGTCTTTACGGCCGTAGCCTTCCTGGTGGCCTCCTGCTGTACGGACCTCCGGGATGCGGCAAGACCTTTCTCGCGCGCGCCATCGCCGGGGAACTGGGGGCCGGCTTCTACACGGTCTCGCTGTCCGATGTCCTGGACATGTGGGTCGGTTCGAGCGAACGCAACCTGCATGAGATGTTCGAGATCGCGCGCCGCAACGCGCCGTGTGTGCTGTTCTTCGATGAGATCGATGCGCTCGGCCAGAAGCGCATGCATCTGCGGACGAGCACCGCGATGCGCGGGATGGTCAATCAGCTGCTGACCGAGATGGACTCGGTGAAGAGCGCCAACGGCGGCATCTTCATCCTGGGCGCGACCAACCATCCGTGGGACGTGGACACCGCGTTGCTGCGGCCGGGGCGGTTCGACCGCCTGCTGCTGGTGGCCCCGCCCGACGATTCCGCGCGTGCGGCCATCCTCCGGTATCACCTTCGTGACCGGCCTCTCGAAGGCATCGAGATCGCCACGCTGGTCCGGCGCAGCGAGCATTTCTCCGGCGCCGATCTGGCCCACCTCTGTGACACCGCGGCCGAGCACGCCATGCTGGACTCGGTCCGTACGCGGGAGGCGCGGCCGATCCGGATGACCGACTTCGACCAGGCGTTCGCCGAGGTGAAATCGTCGATCGGGCCGTGGTTGCAGGACGCTCGCAACGTGGTGATGTTCGCCGACTCGGCGGGCAAATTCGACGATCTCCTCGCCTACCTCAGGCGGCGGGGCATCGCATGAACGACAGCCAGAAGGCGATCCTGACCGCCCGCAATCTTGTACAAATGGGCCGATGGCGCGACGCGGCGCACGCTTTGGGCCCCGCGCTGGCCGCGGAGGACACCGCGTACGAAGCTCTCTGCCTGCGCGCCGTCTGCCTGCTCAACGCCCGCTCCGACCTGAACCGTTTCTGGGATTCAGCAGCCCGTGAGGCCGTGGAGTCCGCTCTCCGCCTCGAGCCACACGAGGCGTGGGCGCATGGCCTGATGGCCTCCATATTCCTGGATGGTTACCGGAACGCCGCCGCTCTCCGAGAGGCGACGGAGGCGGCCCGACTGGATCCGTCCGGCGTATGGACACTTCGCGTGCTGGCGCGGTGCCAGCTGGCGGTCTTCAGAGTCGACGACGCACGGCTCACGGCCGAGGCGGCGGTCGAAGCCGACCCGCAGGCGCCGCTCGCCTACCTGACGGTCGCCGACGTGGCGTGCGCTCGAAACGAGCGGGCCCAGGCCGAACGCGCGTACCGGGAAGGGCTCCGGCTCGATCCGAACGACGAGAGCCTCGCCCTGGGCCTCGCCGACCTGCTGTTCCTTCTCCGCCGTCCGCTCGAGTCGGCGGAGGTCTATCTCGCGGCCGCACGGATCAATGCGAGGAGCGCCGCGCTCCCCAAGGCGCTCAGCGAGATCTGGTGGCATCTGCGGATCGCCAGGGACAGCTGGCAGCGGAACCTCCGGTCGATATCCGCTCCGGAGATCGGCGGCCTCCCCGAACTGGTACGACCCGCATGCTCCCCGCCGATCGACGCGGTCGTGCGCGAGTTCCTCGCTGCCACGTCCGGGTCTCGTATCACGGTGGAAAAGCTGCTCGAACGGGCCCTCGACGTGTTCGGCTCGGTCGCCAGACGCCTTGAGGCGCAGCTGTTCGAAGGCTCGCTATCCGGCGGCGAGCTGAAGCGATTCGACTATCCGATGCCGGAGCCGGTCCCGCCTGTCCACGATCCGGAGGACTGGAGCGTCCTGGACATGGAGGGCGATCCCATTCCCCATGACGTCTCTCGTTTCCACCTGGCGGCCTCCACGTTGATCTATGACGCCGAACTCACAGCCGAATACGGCGGCCAGTTCGACGCGGCGGCCGATGGGAGCGCCGATCTGCGTGTGCGAGACGGTGATGATGCCGACTTCCATCAGATCATGGTGGAGATCCACGCGGAGGCGACCAGACTCGCGACCGCTTATCGTGTCTGCGCCGACGCGCTGTCGGACTTCGCCCGCAGTGTGGAACTGGCCAGGTCACAGGCATCCGGTGCGAGGATCTGGGCGGAGAGCGCGCGTCGCGCGCATGCCCAGGCCGTCCGGAGCTTCCGTTCCCTGGTTCCGGCGCCGGTTCCGCCGGACGGCGGCTGGCGCGCCTTGACCGAGTTCACGGCGGAGGAGCTCACCTTCGACCTGTCCGATCCGCACAAGAAGGAACGCTCCGTCGAGGTCGCCCGAGAGGCACGCGAGTGGGAAGAAGAACGCCAGGAGGCCATACGTTCCGCCCTCAAGGCGGTCAGCATCCGCGCTGAGGCCGAAACCCGTTGCGCGGAGGCCATCCGCTCCGTGCTGCCGCCCAGTGCCGCTCGCCTTGCCGCAGCCGATGAGCGAGACGCTGTTCCACCGCTGGTGGAGGATGTTCCACCGGCGGTGGACGAGGTGCCCGCCGCTTCGGAGATCGAGCGACTGCTCATGGGCCTGCACGGACGCTGAAACCGTTACCGATTCCCGTGACCCACGACAACAAGTACGCATCACCAGGACCAAGTCTGGAGGAGACTGCGACGGACAAACCGCCTTACTTCTGGAGCGAACATGACCTGGAAAGACCACGACCTGCCCGTACTCAAGGCGATCGTCCAGATGGCGGATGAAGGCGCGGCGCTGATCCAGCCGCACCAGATCGTCGAACGGCTCGGCATGGACCCGGTGGAAGTGCGGCGGGCGCTCGCCGCTCTTGCCGGCGAACGGCCGCCGTTCTTCCGGTTCACCGATGTCACGGGCGCCGACTCGGCCGGGCGGGAGATCGACGGCATCCACAGCCCGACCGGTGAGGCCCGCCGGGTCGTGGGAGCGTGGCCGGCCGAACTGCTCGCCAGGCAGATCATCGCCGGCCTCGAAGCCGCCGCCGAGGTGGAGCCTGACGAGGACAAGCGCGGCAAGCTCCAGCAGACCGCGCAGTTCCTTGGGACCGGTGGGTGGGGGGTCCTGCTCGGTGTGGTGGGGAACGCAGCGTCCGCGGTCGTCGAGGTTTGACGTGATGCCCAACGCCCTGGCGCCGCACGGCGGCCCCACGGCGCGTGCCCCGGACCGGGCCATGCCGGGGCTGGAGCTGCGGGCCACCATGGGGGTACGGCCCGCAGCAGAGGGCCGGTATGGGTTCTCTACCGGCCGATGGTCGCGGTCCAGTCCCCGCGCCTCAGTGTGATCACCCCAGAGGGGCTGATCTTCGCCCTGGCGGCATGGAATGGCAGCTCGCCGTGGCGGATCATGCGGTCCCGGGACGGCGTCCAGGTACGACCACAGCATGCGGGGGCCGGACTGGTGGACGGTTACGATGCCGTCGCTTTCCTCAGCGCGTGCCCACGACCCGTCCTCGTGGGTCATGACCGCGATGCGGGCGCTGCCGGTGTCCCAGTAGTGGTGCCGGATGCCGGGGGCGATGATCTCCAGCATGGTTCGGACGTCCCACGCCTCGATCACTTCCAGCACGAACGGGTAGCGGCTGGCCTGGACGTCCTCGCCGTCCTCGACGCGGGCGCGTTTGAGGAGGGCGCGGTCGCGCGGAGGGTAGTCGGGGCCGGTCCGGGTGTTCATGAACATCGCCCGGTCGCGCTCGACTCGGCCGACCGCGCTGCCGTCCTTCTGTTTCTCGGCGGTGAGAATCAGCCCCATATTGGTGAGGGTGGTGGCCAGCCGCCCGCCGACGTGCAGGGCTTGCAGCCATGAGGGCGGGACGGTGGCGACCGACACCATGGCGACGATGCGGTGCCATTGCCCCGGGAATGGGCCGGTGGCGTCGGCGGTGATGAGTTGCGGCTGGTAGCCGATCTCGTCGAGCCGGTCCTTGGCCGCGCTGTTGAGGTACGGGTCCACGTCGATCGCGGTGACGCGGGTGGAGCCGAGCCGGGCGCACAGCACGGCGGTGCCGTAGCCGCTGCCGGTGCCGACGTCCAGCACGGTGCATCGGTCGTCGATGGAGGCGTGCCGGTACATCTGGACCACCAGCCCCGGCAGGGTGGCCGAGGAGGTGGGCAGCCCGGACGGAACCGTGCCGGGTTCGGCTTGATCGGCGTGCAGGGCGCCGACACGAGTCACGAGGGTGCGGTTGCTGTAGGCGGCCTTCATCCACATGTCGTGGTCGGACTCGCCGTCGCGGAGCTCCCAGTCGTCGCCGTCGTCCCCCCACCAGCGGGGGACGAACGTGTGGCGGGGGACGGCCGCGATCGCGTCGCGCCACCTGGATCCGGGCGGGGTGGCGGCGGCGGCCAGGGCCTGCGCGTGGTTCTTCCAGTCCATGAGGAAGTATCCGCTGCTGTTGCTCACTGTCCGCCACCCATCGGGCGGAGCTGGGAGGGGATCTGCGGCAGGATGAGCGCGTTGCTCTCGCAGGGGGTCTCGGCCGGTTTGCAGTCGCCGCCGTCCTTGTTTGGCTTGCACTGCTTGAGCGGCGTGCAGTCCTCGTCGTCGTCCGCCGATCGGATCGGGCGGGGCACCTGTGCGAGCAGCTCGTACCAGACGACACCGTCGAGGATGTCGGCCAGTGGGGTGGTACGTACGTTCCCGGCTGAGGGCAGGAACCTGGACAGGACGCACATGCGGACGTCGCCGTCCCAGGAGATGGCGGCGCGGCCGTTGCCGCACTGGCCGCACAGCTCCTTCACGCCCATGGCGGTGGCGGCGCGGCCGACGCCGCGGATCCGGTCGGGAGCCCCGACGCGGGGAACGCCCAGCCTGGTCATCTCTTCGCGGGCCTCTTGGGCGCGTTGGTTGGGGCCGCCGCAGTCCACGATGCCGACCTTGAGCGGGATGTCGCGCATCACCGCTTCCACGATGTTGGCGCGGGTCCGGGCGTGGCTGCCCTTCCGGCCGGTGACCTTGTCGTGCTCGGCGGGCACGTCGCTGTAGTACGACGTGGCCAGGGTCACGTGCGGGTGGGAGAACAGCTCCCACAGCGGGGCGGTGACGCGGTACAGGTTGGAGTACACCTGCACGCTCAGCCCCGTCCCGAGAGCGTGCTCGGCCAGGCGCAGGAAGTCCGGATGCGTGGTCGGCTCGCCGCCGATGAGCTGGACCGTCGTGATGCCGGCGGCGGGGGCGGCGTCGATGAGGGTTTCCCAGTCGGCGCGGGTCATCTCGCCGTGCCCCTTGGTGGGGCCGGAGTCGGCGTAGCAGTGCAGGGGGCATTCGAGGTTGCACTTCTGGGTGAGTTCCAGTTCGAGGAACCACACCGGGTTCAGGCTGGGCGGTGCGGCCTGCGGGTTGCCTCCCTTCAGGTCGATGTTCAGGTCGTGCCGCGGAAGTTGTGGACGAGGGTCTGCCGGCGGGACCGCGCGGAGGCCAGCGTGTAGCAGCTGGAGCTGTGACGGTGGCCTTCACTCCGGCGGCGCGCATGGCTACAGGGCCACGCGCAGGCCTGGCGCGACCTCCATCAGCGCCTTGAATCCGGCCTTGTCGGCCTGGTAGTGGTCCTTGCCGCCCAAGCCGGCGTCGTACCCTCGGGCGGTCGCCTCGAAGTCGTCGAGACCTCGCGGATGTGGGAGGTCGCCGGGAGGGGCGGTGTTCGGCGGCATGTCACGCCGCGCCTCGCAGCCGGGCAGGGCGTGGCGCGCGTTGGGCTTCCAACTCCAGGTGCTTACGCAACTCGTCCAAGGTGGCCCCGCACCGGAGATTGGAGAGCCCGCTGTGTGCGGGGATCGTGGCGATGCGGACTGCGTACCAGCCCCCGCCGGCCGCGTCTGAGATCTCCCAGCCGGGGAACGCGCTGATCAATTCGCGCAATCTCACACTCATGGATACGCACCGGTGATCGCCTCGGACGGCGGGTGCGTGGCGCGCAGGTCCGCATAGCGGAGCGCCACGCGGCGACCGGCGCGCGCAGGGTCCGCTGACGGGTGCCACGCGTAAACGGGTCTCGGGCGTTCTGCGTTCCAGCCGACACGCCACCAAAAGCGAAGCCCGTCGGACCAGACCACCAGGTCAACCCATACGGATACCAGTGCCAGGCCGTACCCGTCGTGCACATCGGCGGCGATGCCCTCTTGCGCGAGTGCCTGCCGTAGCTGGTCGGCCGCGACGATCGGCGAAACGCCGGCGAGTTGCGGTGCACGAGTCGCCACGATGCATTCCTTTGTCCGCAGGTTTTGAAGGTGCCTCCACGCTATGAAGGGAAATAGAGGGCGGGCAAGCTATTCGTGTCATGGAATAAATCTTGAGTCGGAATAATCGCTAGTTCCCATGGCGGAATTTATCGGCCCATTCGGTGAGTAGCTCGATGGCTTCGTCTCCGAACCGCGCATGGCTAACGAAGAGGGAGAACCGCTCCCGGTGGTAGGCGATATCGCGGGGATCCCGCATGATTATCGCGCCGGAGAACACCTCCGCAGTGGCCAGCCGACTGTCGTAGACCGTGAACGTGCTCAGTGGCCCCTCTGGCAGGTGCGGTTGAGCCATGGGGATGACGCCCAATCGGATGTTGGGAAGAGCCGCCAGCGACGCCAGACGGCCGAGTTGGACCGCCATGACATCCGCCGGGCACAGGGGCCAGCGCACTGCTGCCTCGGTGAGGACGAAAGTGAAGCTCTTGCTTCGGTCGTACAGGACAGCCTGCCGCTCCAAGCGCTTGGCGATCGCCTGGGTAAGGTCGCCGGGGTTGCCGGCCAGGCTTGCCCGAGCGTACTCAGGCGTGTGCAGGAGACCAGTGATCATGGTCGGCAGGAAGTAGCACAGCTCGGTCGAGTCCGCTTCGATCGCGGCCAACTCGCGTTGACGATGATGTAGGCCGCGCCGAAGGGTAGAGCGCCAGTCCTGAAACTGCGTGTTCGCCAGCCGCGTGAGAGAGGTGATCTCCTCGATCATGTCAGGTGAAGCGTCCAGGGCGCACAGGATGCGCTCGACGTCGACTGCGGAGGGCAGGACCTTGCCCGTCTCAATCTTGGAGATCTTGCTCTGGCTGATGCCGCTTCGAGCGGCCAGTCGATCTCCGGTCAGGCCCGATGCCCTCCGTAGTTCGCGCAGCGCGGTGGCCAGATCGTTGCGCCGCTGGCCCAGTTCATTCGGCTCGAACACCGCTCCTCAGCCCAGCCTGATACTCATGGAAAGGCACCGAGTGGCCCATGGCTATATCCCGGTATCCGATGAAACGGGCGATGTCTGGACGGTCCAGTAGTTCGCGTCCCGCCTGGACGCCGTTCGGGTCATACTCCATGAGAACCACATGCTTTTCGTCGAACATCCAGAAATCGAAATCCGGTATTCCTGGATTGGGAGTGTCGGTGAGGTCTGCAATCCTGACGTCTTCGCCGGCTCGTGATGTGTGCCTGTACACCGCGAATTCATAGCGCAGGTAATCGGAGAGCGGTCGGGTAAGGGCATGCACTCTACCTATCGTGCGTCCCGAAGCCCTGAAGTCACGCACCCGGGTCAGCCATGCGTCGTCATCTGGGATGTGCAGCCGTCCCGTGGTCAGGAACGAGGTGAACTCCTCCTGCTCGCCCGGCATGGAGTACGCCGCGCGAGTCTCCAACCGCCAGGCCGAGCTCTGGAAGCCGTCGAAGAACTCGCGCCAGGCGTCACCCTCCAAGCGCACGTGCGGCCTCCAGGAGGACCTTGGCCGGAATGCTCACGATCGACTCTCCCTCGGGTGTCTCCCGATCGACGGTGTAGCCCTGAACGGCCACCATGCTGCTGTCGGGCATTGCGAAGACGGTCGGGCAGTCATCCCGCCCGCAGTCGCCGCCCGCGATCTTGACCAGATTCATGGTGACCTCCTGTAGTCGATTGCTCACTCTGAAGTTAAGTTGAGCATTCCTCGCGGTCAAATGCGATCCGGAATATTCGTGAGTTGGAATATCAGTGCGCTACATCATGCCGCCGTGCGGCGCCGGGTTCGATGCTCGTCCAGGAAGCAGAAGAACAGATCAAGTGGCTCCGCATCGCTGCGCCTCGCGTTTGATCTGGGGGCGGATCAGAATCGCCGCTCAGGTTCGCGGTCTGAGTGGTCTGAGTGGGCGGGGTGGTCGGCGGGCTCGGTCGGCTGGCTCCTGGGCGGCGGATGGTGTGGGACGTCGGGATCCGCCGGGAGACGGACGGTGAACACCGCCCCGGCTCCCGGCCGCCCGTCCGCCGTGATCGTCCCGCCGTGCCCGTCCACCACTTCCCGTACGAGGGCCAGCCCCAGCCCGAAGCCCCGGCCCACGAACCGGGTGAACAGCCGCTCGGAGTCGTCCGGATCCAGGCCTGCGCCGTCGTCGCGCACCTTGAGCTCCACCACCTCCGAGTCGCCGAAGACCGTCACCCAGATATGACCCCCCATGCTCGTATGGCCGAGCGCGTTGTCGAGGAGCGCGGCGATCACCCGGCGCAGCGCCGACTGCGCCCCGCGCACGATGTGGTCCTCGAGCCCCTGGCGGCGTACGTCGATCGTCACGCCGAGCGCCGCCGCGCGCGCCGCCTCGGCGACGGCCAGTTCCTCGGCCAGCGCGGCCAGGTCGACCGGGACGAACGGCCGGCGCAACTGCTTGAACTGGGCCGACACCAGCAGGTCCTCGACCACCTCGCCCAGTTGCCGGGTGCCGGTGACCAGTTGGTCGACCTCGTCGATGACCAGGATCTGGTCGGTTCCGCGCCGCACCTGGCGGGCGACGAGCTGGGCGCGGGTGTGCAGGCGGGTCAGCGGGGTGCGCAGCTCGTGGCTGACGTCGGCGGCGAACCTGCGCTGGCGGGCCAGGGCCTCACCCAGCGGCGCGATCGCCCGGCGGGCGAGGACCTGGCCGATCAGCAGCGCGGCCAGCAGCCCGGCGAGCTCGGCGGCGGCGAGCGTGCGGAGCAGCCGTTGCCGCTCGGCGGCCTGGTAGCGAAGGTCCATCACCGCCTGGGTCGCCACGTCACCGTGCCGCTCGGTGCGTACGAGATAGCTCTGCCCGGCCAGCTCGACCTGGTCGACCTGCGGCGCGCTGCCGGCGGCCAGGTACAGCGCGGTGTCCAGGGGCAGCGCCTCCGGTGCCCCTGGAGAGCTCTGTACGGTGCCGTCGCGCAGCTCGAACAGCCAGACGCAGGGGGGAGGGTGGGTGACGGAGCCGTGACGTGTCGCGGCGGCCAGGTCGCGCCGCGCGGAGTCGTGCTGGTCGTTCACGGTGACGCCGTAGACCACCGCCCCGAAGAGGGCGAGCACCAAGGAGATCGCGCCCGCCACCTGTACGGTGATCCGGCGGCGGGCCCCGATCAGCAGCCGCCGCTCCGGATCGGCCGCCTCCCGCCCCTTCACAGCCCACCCAGGCGGTAGCCCACACCCCGTACGGTGCTGACGATGCCCGGTCCCAGCTTGCCGCGCAGATAGTAGACGTAGGTGTCCACGATCGCGCCGGTGCGGGCGCCGTCGAAGACCCGCTGCCGCAGCGAGGCCCGCGTGTGCACCTGACGCGGCCGGCTCGCCAGCGCGTGCAGCAGCCGGCACTCCTGGCCGGACAGCGAGACCTCCTCGCCGGTCGGCAGCCGTACGGTGTGGGCCGCCGGATCCAGCCAGCCCGCGCCGACGGGCAGCAGCCCGGCCTGGTCCAGGTTCCTGCGGTGCAGCGCCCGCACCCTGGCCAGCAGCTCGTCGATCTCGAACGGCTTGACCAGGTAGTCCTCGGCGCCCGCGTCCAGCCCGGCGACCCGGTCGGCGACCGTGCCGAAGGCGGTCAGCAGGAGCACCGGCACGGTGACGGCCTGCCGGCGCAGCCGCCGCAGCAGGTCGATGCCGTCGACCACGGGCAGGCCCCGGTCGACGATCATGGCGTCGTAGGCGCGGCTCAGCCCCAGGTGCAGGCCACGCTGCCCCTCCAGAGCCAGGTCGACCGTGTATCCCTCGTCGGTGAACAGGTCTACCAACATGCCCCCGAGCTCGCGGTCATCTTCGACGAGTAACAGCCGACGGGAGGGTGAGCCGGCTGTACCCGATGTCCCAGCCACGGACCCACCGTGGCATCACTGCCGCAGAATTACCAGGGTCCCAACAAGCATTGACATTTCGCGAAAATGAAGATCAAGCCGAGGCTGCCTCCTCCAGGGGGCGTGGCTCTTCGGGTTCGGTTCTCCTGGTCTGTTCGAGGCGTTCCGGCAGCGCCAGTTTGTACAGCGGCAGGGCCCCCGCGGTCGTGATCACGGCCACGAGCACCAGCATGGCGAACAGCTCCTGCGTGATCATGCCCTGTGCCAGGCCGATGTTGATGAAGATGAGGATCATCAGCCCCCGCGCGTTCATGAGCGCGCCCACCGCGTACGACTCGCGCCAGCCGAACCCCATCGCCCTCATCGCCAGCGAGCAGCCGAAGTACTTCCCGCTGAAGCCCGCCGCCAGGATCAGCGCGAACGCCAGCAACATGGCGCCACCGGCGATGCCGTTGAGATGGGTGTTCAGCCCCGAGAAGGTGAAGAACACCGGCAGCAGCAGCGTCGAGACGACGTCCATCATGCGGCCGTGCAGCACCTTGCGGAAGGCCGGGTCGCGGGGCATGGCCAGCCCGGCGACGAAGCCGCCGAAGACGGCGTACACGCCGATCCAGTCGGTGAGCCAGCCCGCGGTGAGCGGGACGAGGATGACGACGTACATGGCGCCGGGGCCGAGCCGGCCGGTGCGCGCGAAGCTGGTGCCCAGTGGCCGCAGCAGCGGGCGGACCACCGTCAGCATCACCACCGCGAACACCACGGACAGGCCGATGGTGCGCAGGGCGCCGCCGGAGCCCGAGCCGAGGTGGATCGCCGACAGCACGGCGAGGATGCACCACGCCAAGGCGTCGTCGATGGCGGCCGCGATCAGCGTGAGCCGGCCGAGCGGGGAGTTCTCCAGTCTCCGCTCGTACAGGATTCTGGCCAGCATGGGGAAGGCGGTCAGCGACAGCGCGCCGCCGAGGAACAGGGCGAACTCCCACCGGCTGACATCCGGGCGGGAGAGCAGGTCCCACAGGAGCAGGCCGCTGCAGAAGCCCAGGGCCAGGGCGGGCAGGATGCCCGACCCGGCCAGGACCGAACCCCGGCGGACCTCGCCCGGTGACCGCGCGCCGTGGTCCAGCCCGGCGCCGACCAGGAACATGTACAAGGTCAGCCCGATGGTGCTCAGCACGTACAGGACCGGCCTGACCTCCTTGGGGAACAGGGCGGCCTGGGCCTCCGGGAGCAGCCAGCCGAACAGCGTCGGGCCGAGCAGGACGCCGGCCACCATCTCGCCGAGCACCCGCGGCTGCATCACCATCAGCGCCAGCCGGCCGCAGAGGCCCGCGACCAGCAGGATGACGACCAGGGCGGGCAGCACCTTCAGGATCAGTTCGAGGTTCGGGTCACCGGCGGCGACCAGCGCCATAGTGGGCATACCATTTCTCCGCTCGTAATCGGGACGATCAGTGGGAGACCGGCTGGCCGTCCTCCGCGAAATAGCGCGCGCACAGCCGCTGCCGGCGCGCGTCCCAGACCATGTAGCTGCCGAGGACGAGCTGGACGAGGCTGCGCCAGACGTCCTCCCACCGGTCGCGGAACCGCACGAACAGCAGCAGCGACCGGTGGGTGGCCCTCCTGGGGGCGTACCGCGGCGTGAGCAGGCACGGCCCCCGGTTGGGCAGGGACCGGGTGTGGGCGGCGGAGGAGTCCAGGGCGTACAGGCGCAGGATCTCCTCCGCCGCGACCCGCATGGCGATCGGCGCCAGCCGCCAGGCCGGGCAGGGCCGGTTGGCGGCGATGCCGAACGGGATGTGGTTGAGCTCCCGGGCCGCGACGCGGTCGGGATGGAAGCGGCCGGGGTCGAAGCGGCCGGGGTCGGTGAAGCCCGCGCGGTGGAACTCGGGGTAGTTGAAGCACAGCACCGAGCCGGCCGGGATCGCCGTGCGCTCGTCGAGCGGGATGTCGCCGGTGGTGACGCGGTGGGCGACGCCGAAGAGCGGGTAGAGCCGCAGTGTCTCCGAGATCACCTGGTCGAGGTAGCGGGGGCCACTCGTCAGCGCCCTGGCCTGTACGTCCGGGTGCTGGGCGAGGACCATCAGCAGGTGGGCCATGGCCTCCGACAACTGGACGACCGCGGTGTTGAAGAAGGCGCCCTGCAGGTACAGCGCCTGCTCCCTGGCCGACAACCCTTCGGGAAGCGGGTGCCGCACCCGTGGCAACTGCTCCACCAGATACCGGGTCAGCCGGTCGCGCCGGTGCATGTGCCGCAGCCCGCAGCCCTTGAGCGCGGTGACGACGTCGTTCGCGTTGCCGATGATCAGCTCGCGGGCCGCCCAGGGGCACCGCCTGCCGAAGACGAGCTCGTAGGAGAACTCCGCCCAGAGCGGCATCATCAGGTCGCGCAGCCGGACCAGCCCGCGCGCGTCCCGCAGCGTCCGCGCGACGCAGCGGCGGGTCAGCTCCTCCGCTTCCGTACGCGGCAGGGAGAGGAAGCCGCGGGTGGCCCGGGCGACGGCGTCATATCGTTCCCCCGCCTCCAGGTGCTCCTGGTGCATCTCGGGGCCGGGCGCCAGCCAGTACCAGAACAGGTCCGACAGGGCGGCGCCCTTGCTCCGGCCGCCGGCCGCCGGGTGGGAGTAGACCTCCTTGAACCGCTCGACGCCGACCAGGTCGCCGGGTACGGGGATGCCCTCGTCCCCGTTGACCCGGTTGAAGACGCGGAGCCGCAGCGCCACGACCCGGCCGGGCAGCCACCACGGCAGGCTCAGCACCGCGCCGGCGGCGAGCGCCCCAGCCACCACGCCGGCCACCACGGTCAGCATGCGCGTCGCACCATCCCCGGTTCGAGCTCGTCGATCGACGCGCAGCCGCACAGGGTGAGCGCCCGTTCCACCTCCGAGCGCAGCAGGCTGAGCACGCGGCCCGCGCCCCGCTCGCCGTCCGCCGCCAGGCCCCAGATCACCGGACGGCCGACCGCGACCGCCGCGGCGCCCAGCGCCAGCGCCTTCAGCACGTCGGTGCCCCGCCGGACACCGCCGTCGAGCAGCACGGGTACGGCTCCGCCGACGGCGCTCACGATGTCCGGCAGCAGGTCGATGGCCGCCGGGACCGTGTCGAGCTGCCGCCCGCCGTGGTTGGAGACCAGCAGCGCTGAGACGCCGTGCTCGAGCGCCAGGCGCGCGTCGGCGGGATGCGCGACGCCCTTGAGCGCGATCGGCAGCGCCGTCATCTCCCTGAACTGGTCGATGTGCGCCCAGGAGAGCTCTGGTGACATGACGATCGGCCGCACCCGCGCGCCGTCGCGCAGGTTCTCGCAGCACATGCCCTCGGGCAGGTCGTGGAAGCCGTGGCGCCGGTCCCGGGCCCGCGCCCCCAGGGTGGGGGAGTCCACCGTGACGACCAGCGCCTTGCAACCGGCCGCCTCGGCCCGCCGGACGAGCGTCTCGGTGAAGGCCGGGTCCGGCTGGATGTAGAGCTGGAACCAGAGCTCGGCGCCGGGCGCCGCCGCGGCCACGTCCTCGACGGCGACCGTGGACGCCATGCTGACGATCATGATCGTCTCGGCGGTCGCGGCCGCCCGCGCCGTGGCCCGCTCGCCCTCGGGGTCGGCGAGCCGGTGGAACGCGGTCGGCGCCACCAGCACGGGCATGGCCGCGTGGCTGCCGAGCAGGGTGACGTCGAGCTGGAGCTTCCCGGCGCCGCGCAGCACCCGCGGCAGCAGCGCGAGCCGGTCGAAGGCCGCCTCGTTGGCCCGCAGCGTGACCTCGTCACCGGCCCCGCCGGCGAAGTAGTCGTAGTGGGCGGGATCGAGGCGAGAGCGGGCCGCGGCCTCGAACTCGCCCAGTGTGTCCATCACGCCGGTACCGAGGCGGCCTGGGCGGCGAAGAAGGCCCGGAGCGGCTCGAGGTGCACCTCGGGGGAGGTCCACTCGTTCTCCAGGTTCTCGGTGATGTGGTGGACGGCGGGTGGCGTGCCGGGCCGGTGATGCCGGACCACCGGGTGCAGGTAGTGGCCCTCGTGGGCGCGCGCGGAGTCGCTCTGCCGGATCCGGCCGACCGCGATGTCGAAGGGGTCGACCTTGTCGTGTTCCGGGCCGTACTCCAGCGTGATCGCGTAGTGGCCGCCGTCGCCGATCGGCGGGCCCTGCAGATCGACCGGCAGTTCCTCCAGGTAGCGCGCCCCGCCCCGGTCGTCGGGGACGATGACGTCGGCCATCAGGCCGAACTGCTGCCACAGCGCCGAGGAGCGGTTGACCCGTTCGAGCACCGCTGCCGCCATGGCCTCCGGGGCGGCCGCGAGCTCGCGGGCCGGCCAGGGGACGCCGTGGTACCTGTTCTCCAGGATGCGGTGCAGTGAGCGCGTGCCGTAGCGGAAGCCGTGGATGAAGCCGCTGGTGCCGCGCTTGAAGTCGCGCGACTGCGTCAGTGTTCCGGCGAAGTGGAGGCCGGGCACGCTGACCGACTCGTAGGCGGGGGTGAGCGCCGGGAACCTGTCCTGGATCATCAGCTCCGGACGGCACCCGTCATCGAAGATCGAGGCGTCGAACCGGAAGCCGGTGCAGACGATCACCCGGTCGTACGGGATGTCCTTGGTGACCTCGTCGGCGCGGGCGAAGCTCACCGTCACCAGGTAGGAGCCGTCGGCCTGCTGCTCGATCCGCTTGACCGAGCCGTCCAGCACCGCGTTCTGGGACTTGAGCTGGTAGGTGTCGAGGAAGTTGTTGTTGACCGCGCGCAGGTGCCCGACGAAGTGGGTGCGCCACGCCATCCGTACGGAGTTCGGCCCCGCGACGTGGATCACCGCGGCGGTCTCGACCAGGTTGTCGGCCGTCTCGAAGGCCGAGTTGCCCTTGCCGATGACGAGCACCCGCTGGTTCAGGTAGCCGGCCGGGTCGGTGGCGGCGGTACCGTACGGCTCGGCCGTCTCGATGCCCGGTATCTCCGGGATGTTGGGCCGGGTGACCCCAGCCGCGACGATCAGGCGCTTGGCCTCATAGGTCCGGCCGCGCTCGTCGGTCACCTGGAAGGGGCCCTCGCCGGGCGCGCGGGTGACGTGGGCGGCGCGCGCGTCGTAGACGATCCGCAGGCCCCAGGCGGCGGCGAAGTCGGCGAGGTAGCGGACCATGTCGTCGGCGGCGGGGAAGTACCGGTCGCTGTAGCGGGTGAAGAGCAGGTCCTGGTCGTCCGACAGCAGGGAGTTCCAGTCCATCCGGAGGTTGAGCTCCGGGTCGGAGGAGCCGGTGTGCTTCTTGTTGATCGAGATGAGCGTGCGATGGCGGGGGAAGGCCCGGAAGAACATGCCCGGTGTGGGACCGGCTTCGAGGATCAGGTACGACCGCCCCGCCTTTTCCAGGAAATATCCCAACTGCAGCCCAGCCGGGCCGGCGCCGATCACCAGGTAGTCGAGGGCGTTGTCCGGCACGGATGCCTCCGTCACAGCGATGTGGTTGAAGGGACAACAGCAGTGTTGGCCGGCAATTCTCAGAGAATGCTCAGAACATCCGCCCGTCGTGCCGGTCCAGCAGGGCGCGCTTGTCCGGTTTGCCGCTCGCGGCGACCGGGACGGCGGACACCACCGTGATCGTCCGGGGGACGCTGTCCGCGCCGAGCTCGGCGCGGACCAGGGCGATCAGCGCATCGCGGTCCGGATCGCGCCCGGCGGCCGGCACCACGAACGCGTGGACGGCCTCCCCGGTCAGCTCGTCCGGCGCCCCGGCCACGTACGCCTCGTCCACGTCGGGATGCCCGGTCAGCACCTGCTCGATCGGCCCGGCGTACACCACCATCGCATTGACCATGATCACATCGCGGGTCCGGCCGACCAGGTACAGGTAGCCCTCCTCGTCCAGGCGGCCGAGGTCGCGGGTGCGCAGCCAGCCGTCGTCCCGCAGCGTGTCGTGGGTCTCCTCCGGCTGCCCCCAGTAGCCGGACATCAGGTAGGGGCTGCGTACGTGGATCTCGCCGGTCCCGCCTGCGGCCACCTCCCGGTCCTCCTCGTCCCGGACGCTGATCTCGACGCCCGGATGCGGCCGGCCGACCGAGGCCAGCAGGCGGGCCGGGCCGTGGGCGATGTCGTCGGGCGTGAGCATCGCGATATTGCCCGCCTCGGTCTGGCCGTACCCCTGGCAGATCACGGGACCGAGCCGTTTCGCCGCGTCCGCCAGCCGGGACGGGCTGATCGGCGACCCGGAGACCATCAGCGCGCGCAGGCTGCCGACGTCCACCGCCTCATCGCGCAGCAGGCCGAGCATCTGGTACAGCCGGGGCACGGTGATGATGGAGCCGGTGATCCGGTAGCGCTCGATCGCGTACGGGAAGACGGGCCGCCCGTCGTCCTCGGGGATCACCGCCGTGCCGCCGCCCAGCAGGCACGGCGCCAGGAACTCCAGGACGACCATGCTGGCCAGGGTGCCGAACAGCAGGTAGCGCTCGAAGGCGGCGGCGAGTTCGGCCGCGACCGGGCCCCAGACGCGGGGCTGCCACGCCCAGTGCTCGCTCAGCGCGCGGTAGGTGATCGCGCAGCCCTTGGGCTGCCCGGTGCTGCCGCTGGTGAAGGTCAGGGCGGCCACGTCGTCCGGGCGGGCCGTGACGGTGAGGGGCCGGCCGTCGTCGGGGCGGGCCAGCAGCTCCTCCAACGGCAGCACGGGAAGCGGCCCGGCGGCCGTGAGCAGTTCGGGCGTCGCGGTCGACCCATCGACCAGGAGGGCGTCGATCTCCATGCCGAGCACATGGGCGAGCTGTCCGGCCGGGTACCCGGGCCGGACGCCCACGACGCGGCAGCCGAGCGCGTGCGCGGCCAGGTGCCCGGCGAACGCCTCCGGCGAGACGCCGGTCCGGACGGCGACGCCCCGGCCGGGCCCCAGCCCGGCCTCGGCCAGCGCGCCCGCCAGCCGCCGGATCAGCTCCAGCAGTTCACCACGCGACACGGTCCGGGAACCGTGCTCGAAGGCCGGGCTCCCGGGCGAGTCCCGCAGCGCGTCGAGAAGGGGATGCGGGAACAACATGATCGGCTCCTCACCCTTGCAGTGATCGTTTATTGGTCATATAACCGGCTTGTCGTCCCACCGAGACGTTAGGCAGCGCACATCAGAGACCGATCAGAGACGGGAGCGCGATGTGAAGGTGATCGGTGCGGGTTTCGGCAGAACGGGCACGGCGTCGCTGAGGGCGGCGCTGGAAATGCTGGGGTACGGCCCCTGCTACCACATGTCCACGGTCATCGCGGAGCCGTTCCGGGTCCGCCAGTGGCTCGACGTCGGCGAGGGCCGCGCCCGCGACTGGGACGAGATGTTCGCCGGCTTCCGGTCGGCGGTGGACTGGCCCGCCGCCTCCTACTGGCGGGAGCTGGCCGAGCACTACCCCGAGGCGAAGGTCGTCCTCACCGTCCGCGACCCGCGGCGGTGGTACGACAGCGTCAGTGACACCATCTTCGCCAGCGCCCTGGCCGAACGCCGCCCGTTGCCGCTGCGCCGCCGGATCATCCGCTGGCTGGTGGCGCACCGGGTGCCGGACTTCGCCCTCTATCCGCGCATGGCCAGGGCGACCGTCATGGACCGGATCTTCGACGGCCGCATCGACGACCCCGCGTACGTCGTGGAGGTCTTCGAACGGCACGTCGCCGAGGTGCGGGCGACGATCCCGGCCGGGCGGCTGCTGGTTTTCGAGGTCAGGGAGGGCTGGGGGCCGCTGTGCGCGTTCCTCGGGGTCCCCGTACCGGACGAGCCCTTTCCCCAGGTCAACGAGCGGGCGGCGTTCCACCGCAAGCGGCCGGGCCGGCAGTTGCGGCTGATACTCCGCGGGCGCTGAAGGTCCTCGGCAGCAGGCAGAATGAGAGGCGTGCCCCGACGTGACGCGAAACCCGCCTCCGCCCCGTGCCCGTGCGGGCTGCCGGTGACCTACCGGGAGTGCTGCGGGCGGCTGCACCGCGGCCTGGCCGCCGCGCCCACGGCCGAGGCGCTCATGCGGTCCCGATTCAGCGCCTTCAGCCTCGGCGATGCCGGATATCTCCTGCGCACCTGGCATCCGGCGGCCCGCCCGCCACGCCTCGACCTGGACCGGGCGACGCGCTGGACCCGCCTGGAGATCCTCGAGACCACCGGGGGCACCGTCTTCCACACCGAGGGCACCGTCCGCTTCCGTGCCCACTACACCGACCACGGCGAGACGGGATGCATGGAAGAGCACAGCCGCTTCGTCCGGCACGAGGGTAGCTGGACCTACACCGGGGCCGAGCGTTGACCGGCGATCTGCTGTCCTGGCTCCGCGCCACGATCGAGGCCGACAACACGACGGCCGAGGCGGCGACGCCCGGCCCGTGGTCCTACGACCCCGTCAGGGAGTGGTACGACGGCGAGGACTTCGTCACCATGACCAACGGGCAGGAGTTCGTCGGCTTCGGTGACCCGTCGGCCTTCCGGGGCGCGGTCTGCATCACCGGCGATGCCGGTGACGGCCCGTCCATGAGGGACGCCGTGCACATCGCCCGCCACGATCCCCGTGACGTGATGGCCCGCTGCGCGGCCGAGCTGCGGCTGCTCGCCGGGCACGGCCATGGTGAGACCTGTGACCGGGGTTCGGCCTGCGACATTCTGCGGCTCCTGGCCTATGGTTACCGCCACCGTCCGGGCTGGCTGCCCGAATGGGTGCCGCGCTGAGTTCGGTGAGCTCGCCCGTGGGTACTGGCCGCGCACGACCAGGAGGGGCGCATGGGATTATTGGCGAGGCTCAACAGCAGGTTCGGGCGGCGAGGACGGCGGCTGCGGGCGACGGCCCGGCAGACGTTCGACTGGCAGGACCTGCGGCCGGGCCAGCAGGAGGCGATGGAACACCTGCTCGACGGACGTGACGTGCTGCTGGTCATGCCGACCGGCGCCGGCAAGTCGGCGGTCTACCAGGTGCCCGCGCAGCTGCGCGACGGTCCCACTGTGGTCGTCTCGCCGCTCATCGCCTTACAGCGGGACCAGGTGCTGGGCCTGCAGAAGGCCGACGCGGGCGGCGCCGTGGCGGTCAACTCCACCTCCTCGGTCAAGGCGGGGCTGGAGAAGGTCACGGCGGGCGAGGCGGAGTTCGTGTTCCTGTCTCCCGAGCAGCTCGCCAAGCCCGACGTCGTCGCCCAGCTCGCCAAGGCCAAGCCGTCGCTCATCGCGGTCGACGAGGCCCACTGCGTCTCCTCATGGGGGCATGACTTCCGCCCCGACTACCTGCGGCTGGGCAAGGCCATCGAGCGCCTGGGGCACCCGCCGGTGGTGGCGATGACCGCCACGGCGGCGCCGAACGTCCGGGAGGAGATCGTCCGCTCCCTCGGCCTGAAGGACCCGGTGCAGATCGTGCGCGGGTTCGACCGGCCCAACATCCGGCTGGAGGTGCGCCGGTTCGTCAGCGACGACGACAAGAGCCAGGCCCTGGCCGAGCACGCCGCGTCCCTCGCCGGGCTCGGCCTGGTCTACGTCGCCACCCGGCGCGAGGCCGAGGAGTACGCCGCGCTGCTGACCGGGCTGGGCCGCCACGCCGAGCCGTACCACGCCGGAATGCGGATGGCCGAACGGACCCGCGTCCACGGGCTCTTCACGGCGGGCGAGGTGGACACCGTGGTGGCCACGTCGGCGTTCGGGATGGGCATCGACCGGCCCGATGTCCGCTACGTGCTGCACGCGGCGCCGCCCGAGTCGCCCGACGCCTACTACCAGGAGATCGGCCGGGCGGGCCGCGACGGCGGGCCCGCCACGGCCGTGCTGTTCTACCGCTCGGAGGATCTCGGTCTGCGCCGCTTCTTCGCCAGCGGCCGGGCCGACGCGGCGGCGTTACTGCGGGTGGCGACCCTGGTGAAGGAGCACGGCGGCACCGTACCCGTCACCGAACTGCGCGCCCTGCTGGAGGTGAGCGCCTCGCAGCTGACGAGCCTGGTCAACCTGCTGGAACAGGCCGAGGCGGTGACGGTGACCGACTCCGGCGACCTGCGTTACGCGCGCGGCGGCCCGCCGCCGGAGCGGGCCGCCGCGCGGGCGGTCGAGCTCGACGAGATCCGCCATCGCGTCGACGACTCGCGGATCGACATGATGCGCGGCTACGCCGAGACGACCGGGTGCCGCCGCCGCTTCCTGCTGGAGTACTTCGGCGAGCCGTACGACGCGGCCTGCCGCACCTGCGACACCTGCCGGGACGGCGCGGAGCCCATCGCGACCGGGGACGGGCCGTTCCCGCTGCACGCGAAGGTCGAGCACAACGCGTGGGGGCACGGGACGGTCATGCGCCGCGAGCCGGACCGGATCACGGTGCTGTTCGACTCGGTGGGCTACAAGACGCTCTCCCTGGGCGCGGTGGAGGGCGTCCTGCGCCTCGCCCAGCGGGTCTGACGGCCTGACTTCGGGTGTGGGCCGGCGCCGCTGTCCGCCGCGTCAGGCTCCCTCGCCGAGCTCGGCGAGCAGGGTCCGGGCCTGGGCGGCGAAGCCTTCGTCGCCGGATTCGACCGCTCGCCGCAGGTGCTTTCTGGCCAGGTCCAGGTCGCCGTCGCCGTGCCGGATCTCGCCCAGCCGGTACGCGGCCTCGCCCACCAGGTCGGGCTGCCGCGTGTCGGTGGCCAGGGTGAGCTCGTAGTAGCGCACCGCCGAGCCGCGATCGCCCAGCCAGTACGCCAGCTCGCCCAGGTGCGCGGCCGCCAGGGGCGCCTGCGTCTCGTTGCCCGAGTCGATCACCTGCTGGTACCAGCGCAGCGCCTCGGGCCAGTCACGGTCCCGCTTGGCCAGCGCCCCCAGGTACATCTTGGCGACCACCGTCGCCATGCTGCCGGCCTCACCCGCCAGCTCCACGACGCGCAGGTACAGCTCGCGGGCCCGTCCCGCGTCCTCGTCGTGATAGGTCTGGCCGAGCAGGACCAGGGCGCGGCGGCTGAGCCTGCTGTCCACGTCGGCGACGCGGCCCAGCACCTCGCGGGCCTCCTCGACCTCACCCGCGTCCACCAGCGCCTGCCCCAGCGTGACCAGGGCGGCGGGCTCGCCGCTCGCCGCGGCCTGGCGCAACGTGCGCAGCGCGCCCTCACTGTCGCCGTGCTCGTTCTGCATCAGGCCCAGCACGCTGGCCAGCAGGGCCTGCGCGCCCGGGTCCAGCTCGGTCGCGGCGGAGTCGTCCGTCAAGCGCTGGGTGACGTCCGCCAAGCCGGCGGCGTCTCCCGCCACGCGCAGCAACGGGACCAGCCGGCCGCCGGCGACCAGCCGTACGTGGGCGTCGGGGTGGTCGACCAGCCGCTCGTACCTGGCCCGCGCCTCGGCGACCTCGCCGGCGGCGGCGTACAGGTCGGCGAGCTGGATCTCCAGGTCGGGGTCGGGATCGGGCAGGAAGCCCACGGCGCTCTCGATGTACAGCACCGCGCTCGCGCGGTCGCCCGCCTCGGCCAGCTCGGTGGCGCGCTTCCCGGCCACCTTGAGCGCCTCCTGCGCCTCGCCCGCCCGGGCGGCCAGCGCCAGTGCGCGGACCGCCACCTGGTGGTCGCCCTCGGTGAAGGCCCGGTTGGCGACCACGATCACGTTGTCGGCGGCCATCTCCACCAGCTCCGACAGCAGGTCAGGGTCGTCCGGGCGCACCTCGATGGCGGCCACCCGGCCGAACGCCTCGGCCGAGGCCGCCAGGTCGCCGTCCTCGAACGCCCACTTGCCGAGCAGGTTGCCCGCCTGCGCGCGGACATCTGTGTCGCCGATCTCGGCCGCGCTGCCGAGCTCGGCGCGGGCCGCCTCGCCCTCGCCACGGTCGCGCAGCGTACGGGCCAGGTCGACGCGGATCCGCGGGCTGAGCTCGGCGCACTCCATGCCGATGGCCTGCCGGTACAGCCGTACGGCGGCGTCGGTGTCGCCGCGGTGCCGGCGCGCGTCGCCCCACATCCAGTAACCGGCGGCCATCGTCTCCATGTCGCCGCTGGTCACCGCGCGCTGGGCGGTCGCCGCGACGCCGTCGAAGTCCTTCACCTGCAACTGCGCCCGCATCAGGCTGCGCAGCGGGGCCAGCGCGGCCGGATGATCGACCTCGGAGCCCTTGCGGTAGGCGGCGATGGCGGCTTCCATGTCGTCGTGATAGCAGGAGATGTCGCCGAGGTCGTCGTAGGCGGCGGCCACCTCTTCCGGATCGCCGTACGCGACGACCAGCTCCAGCATCGCGCGCGCCTCGGCGGGGTCGTCGTCGACGCTCTCGCGGGCGGCCCGGATGACCTGCCGCCCAGCGGCGCCCGCGGTGGGGGTGCCGGACTGGTTGCGCATCAGCCGGCGCAGGGAGTCGAGCGTGCTCGGGCCTTCCTCGTCGCCGTACGCCTCGAGGATCGAGAACAGCTCGGCCCGGCTCGGCTCGTCGTCCTCGACCTCGACCGTGCTGCCCGGCAGCCCGGCGGGGACGACGATGTCCTGTTCGGGGTGCGCGCCGATCAGGGGGGTTGCGGCTTCGACATCCTCTTGGGCCGGGGGTTGCCCGGTCTCCGGCAGGGGCTGGGGGGACGGGTGGCCGGCGGCGCGGGCGGCGAGTTCCAGGGCCAGGTGCTCCTCGCCCGTCTCTTTGAGCAGCGGCAGCAGTTGTGTGGTCGCCGCCAGCCGTACGCGCGGGTCGTCCGCGGTGGTGAGCGGCTCCAGCAGCGCGCGGGCCTCGGCCGGGGCGCCGTGCTCGGTGAGGAGTTCGGCGAGCTCCAGCAGCAGGCGCGGGTCGCCGTCCGGGGGGAAGGCGGCGGCGCCCTTGAAGTACGTGCGGACGGCGTCCAGGTCGCCTCGCTCGGCGGCGGCCGACGCGTGCTCCTTGGCGAGCTGTACGGCGTCGTCGTGCGCCCCGCCCGCGGCCCCCAGGTGCAGCGCGCGGACGGCCACGGTGTGGTCGCCCGCCTCGGCGGCCTCGTCGGCGACGGCGGCCAGGTTGTTCAGGGCCATCCCGTGGTACTCGCGGTCGTGCTCACCCGGAGCCGGATGGCGCAGACCGGCGGCCGCGGCGGCGCCGAACGCCTCGGCGGCGCCCGCGAGCCGCCCGTCCTCGGCCAGCCAGGCGCCCAGGTGGATGCCCGCGAGCAGTGCTTGGCCGGGGTTGTCGCAGGTCAGCACCGCTTCCATCTCGCGGTGCGCGGCCGTCGTGTCGCCGAGTTGGTGAAGTGCCTGGCCGAGTTCGACCCGGATGTAGGAGACGGCGTCAGGGTCGGCGCCCTCGATCGCCTCGCGGTAGCCCGCCGCCGCCCCCGCGAGGTCGCCGCGGGCCTTGGCCACGTCACCCAGCGTCCAGACGCCCAGGGTGACCGTCTCGGGGTCCCCACTGCCGGCCGCGCGCCGCGCGGCCGCCTCCAGGGCGTCGACGTCCCCTTGCAGCGCCAGTACGCCGAGCAGGCGGCGCAGGCAGGTCAGCGCGGCCGGATGATCGACGGCCGCGCCCAGCGTGAGCGTCTCGCCGGCGGCGTCGGTGTCTCCGGCCAGATCGTAGGCGAGGCCGAAGTTGTCGCAGGCGATGGCCACCTGCTCGGGCGTGCCGAACTCCAGCACCAGCTCGTACAGCTCGCGGGCGCCGTCCGCGCCGGCGCGCAACTGCTTCAGCGCGGCACCCAGGACGAGGTCGGTCGCCTCTGCCCGCTTGACGGCCGTCGTGCGCTCCAGCAGGGGGCCGACCTCCGTGAGATTGCCTTCGGACAGCGTGATGTGCAGCTCGGCGACCTCCGGTGAGCCGTACGCCTGGGTGAAAAGCTCCAGTGCGCCCGCCCGGTCGTTCTCGTGCAGCCGGAGCATGGCCAGTTCCTTCGGGCTCGCGGTGCCCAGGCGCTCCTTGGCGGGCAGCCGGATGGAGGGGTCGTCCGCGGTGGCGGCCCGCTCGTACGCCGTGCGCGCGCCCTCGGTGTCTCCGGCTTCGGTCAGGTAGTCGCCGAGTTCGTACGCGATGAGCGGGATGTTCTCCCCGGAGGACGCGTCACCCGCCGCGGCGAGCCGTTCGAAGGAGGCGATGGCCCGTGCGGCGGCCTCGGCGGCCCGTCCCGCCTCGCCCCGGCGGCCGAGCAGCCGGGCCAGCATGACGCCCGCCGTGGCAGCGACCTCGGTGTCCGTCTCAGAGTCGGCTTCGGTGCCGAAACCAGCACCGGGCTCAAAGCCGGGCTCGGCGTCGGGCTCGCCGTTGATCGCCTGCTCGTACTGCGCGGCAGCCGCGTCGAGCTCGCCGGCCTCTTCGAGCGCGGCGCCGATCACCAGATGCACGTGCGGCCCGTCGCCGGTCGCGGACACCTGGAGCTCCCGGGCCTCGGCCACCCGGCCCGCGGCCACGAGTACCCCGGTCAGGACGTCCAGCAGCCGGACGTAGTCGTCGTCGTCCGGGTCCAGGGCGTCCAGTGCCCGCCGGTAGGCCGTGGCGGCGCCGGCCAGGTCGCCGAGCGAGGCCAGTGCCTCACCGAGCCCCTTCGCGCCCAGCATCGCGTTGTGCTCGTTGTCCCCGTCGGCGGCGACGGTCCACGCCTCGGCGGCGCCGGCGTGGTCGCCCCCGTCGTTGCGCAGCGCGCCGAGGTACAGCGCGGCCTCCTGGACGCGCTCTGGGTGGCCGCACGCCATCGCCAGGGACAGCGCCGCGTCGGCGGCCGTCCCGTCCCCGGCGCGCTGCCAGGCGTGGGCGGCCTCCAGCATGAGCCAGGTGTTCATGAACGAGCGATGGTCGTCACCGCGATCCCCGACGGCGGTCAGCACGGCCGAGGCGCCCGCGAAGTCGTGGCCGAGCAGCCCGCGCGCGAACACGCCGTCGTCGGCGAGTTCCGGATGGTCCTCGCCGACCTGGTCGAAGGCGTGGCGCGCGGCCTCGAAGTCGTCCATGCGGACCCGGGTGAACCCGAGCAGCCAGGCACTGCGCCCCGCCCGGAGCCGGTCGCCGCGGGCCATGATCCGCTCGTGTACGGCCGCCACGCCAGGCAGGTCGCGACGGTTCTCCAGGATGTGGAGCTGCTTCGCCTCGGCCTCGGCGCTCAGGCCCGGATGCTCGCAGGCGGCCGCGTAGGCGGCCAGGGCTCCGTCGGTGTCGTCCTGGCCTTCGAGCGCCGTGCCGAGCGCCTGGGCCACCCACGGCGCCAGCGCCGGATGGCCGTGCACGTGGGCGCGGCGCAGCAGCTCGACAAACTCTTCGTCCTGGTCGCCGTCACGGATGATCGAGGAGATGACGGCGGCGTGCGAGAGCGCCAGCGGATCGCCGGCCGCGGCGGCCTCGCCGAGCAGCTCGATCCCCTGCGAACGCGGCACCCCGAGCGACACGTACACCTGCGCGAGCATGCTCTTGGCCAGCGCGGACACGGCCGGGTCCGGATGCCCGGCGCACTCCTGGTAGGCCGCGATCCCGGCCTCGCGGCCGAGCCGCTGATAGCCGACCAGGGCGGCGAGCATCGGATGCGGGGCGCCGATCTCGGCGATGAGGTGCCGGTTCACGGCGGCGGCGAAGCCGTTGACGTAGTCCTCGCCGTCCGCGACGTACTCGAGCAGCTCGTACGCCTGCTCCACGTCGCCCTCCCCGTACTCGAGGGTGGCCAGCATGGCGCAGGCGCGCGCGGACTGGAGCGGGATGCCGGCGTCGATCACCCGGCGCAGCAGCTCGCGGGCCTGGGCGAGGTCGTCCGCGCGGATCAGCTCCAGGGCGGCGTCGCAGTCGTCGACGGCCTGCTCCAGCGCCTCGTCCGGCCCGCGTACGGCGCCCTCGGCGTACGCGAGCGTCATCTGCGCCTGGAAGGCCACGTCGGAGTCGTCGAGCTCGGCGGCCTGCCCGAGCAGCGCGACGACCTCCGCCCGCCGCGGGTCGTCCCCGGCCAGCCCGTGCAGCAGCAGGCCCAGGCAGGCCACAGCGCCCTGATGGAACTCCGAGTCGCTCCCGAGCACCACCCGCCAGCAGGCGACCGCCTCGTCCACCTCACCGGCCTCGGAGTACACCTGTCCCAGGCAGGCCCGCGCCTCCAGGGCGAACCGCGGGTGGCCCGACTCGACCACGCGCCACAGGATGGCCCGGGCGCCCTCCTCGTCGCCGAGTTCGCGGGTGAACTTCGACTCCTGGATGAGCGCGTCGAGCCGGACCTCCGGGCGGTGATCCTCGGCCGCGCGCCGGTAGGCGTCCCGGGCCTCGACGAGCTCGCCCAGGTCGAACAGGACCGCGCCGAGCAGCTTCTCGGCCACGCCGCGCTCGGCCGGATCGCCGACCGCGATCGCGTGCTCCATGACGCGGCGGCAGTCCTCGAACTCCCTGCGGTCCGCGTAGATCGAATACAGCTCGACGGCCGCCTGGGAGCAGAGCTCGGGCATCCCCTGGGCGAGCATCTGGTTCAGGCCGGTCAGAACGATCTCGTCGTTGGCGCCGTCGTAGTCCTCGTCATCGAGCAGCCCGGTGATCGCGTCGAAGGCGTCCCAGGCCTGGCGCTCGCGCTCGCCGCCGTCCTCCGGCCACCGCGTGTCCTCCAGGCCCTCCGTGAGCTCGGCGATCCCGGGGTGGTCACTGCGCGTGGCCCGCGCCAGCGCCTCGGCGGCGCCGTCGAGGTCGCCGAGCCCGCGCAGCACGCGTACGAGGGCGACGTCGGCCATCACCGAGAGGTCGGCGTCGGCACCCGTGGCGGCCAGCCGCAGCGGGCGGCAGGCCAGCGCCCACTGCTCGGTGTCGACCAGCAGGAGGCCGAGGGAGATCGCGGAGCGCTGCGCGAACACCGGGTGCCCCGAGGCGATCACCGAACGGTGCGCCGCCCGCGCGCCTTCCAGATCACCCCTGTCCTGCAGGAGCAGGCCGAGCAGATGCGAGGCTTCGGGGGCGACGGTTCCGTCGCCGGAGACCACGACCTCCCGAAGCACCGCCGCCGCGCCGTCCAGGTCCCCCTGCCGCCACATGCCGATCGCCGTTTCGAGCCGCTCGGGCCACGAGGACATGCCTTAACCCCTACTGCCGGAATGTGATCAGTGCCGTGCAAACGATGGAACGTACACGATCAGGCTTCGGAGTTTCTGTGGTTTCGTATCATTCGCGGTTTTATGGCCAGTTCTCCAGGCCGCTCGCGGAGAGGGGCAGCGCGGCGGAGAGCACCTCGGTGCCGTCCGCCGTGACCAGCAGGTCGTCCTCGATGCGCACGCCGATCCCGCGCAGTTCGGGCGGCACGGTCTGGTCGTGGGCGTGGAAGTACAGGCCGGGCTCGACGGTGAACACCATGCCCGGCTCGATCAACGCCCCGTGATAGGCCTCGGGCGTGGCCTTGGCGCAGTCGTGCACGTCCAGCCCGAGATGGTGGCCGATGCCGCAGATCAGGTAGCGGCGGTGGTGCTGGCCGCGCTCCGACAGCGCCTCGTCCACCGAGACGGGCAGCATGCCCCAGTCGTCCAGCCCGTGCGCGATGACCTCCATGGCGGCGTGGTGGAAGTCGGTGAACCGGTGGCCGGGGGCGGCCTGCGCGAGTGCCGCCCGGTGCGCCCGTTCGACCAGGTCGTGCACCTGGCGCTGGGCGGGGGAGAAGGTGCCGGAGGCGGGGAAGGTGCGGGTGACGTCCGCGGTGTAGTGGCTGCGTACCTCCACGCCCATGTCGAGCAGCAGCAGCTCGTCCGGCAGCACCGGGCCGTCGCAGCGCACCCAGTGCAGGGTCGGGGCGTGCGGGCCGCTGCCCACGATCGACGCGTAGCCGGGGCCGTTGCCGTAGGCCCTGGCGTAGCGGTCGAACGTGCCCTGCAGCCAGCGCTCGCCCGCCCCGGCTATCGCGGCCGGGACCTCGGCGAGCACGGCGGCGAAGCCCTCGACCGTCCGGTCCACCGCCTCCCGGAGCTGGCCGATCTCCCAGGCGTCCTTGATCATGCGCAGCTCGGCCAGCGTCCTGGCGACGTCCTCATCGGTGGAGACCGTGCCGTCGAAGTCCGCCAGCGCCCTGACCTCGACGCCCAGCGCCGCCGACCACTCGCCCAGACCGGGGGCCGCGCCCACCCACAGCTCTCCTCGGGCGGCGTCGGCGAAGAACCCCTGCTCGCCCGGATAGGCGGGGACGGGCAGGTACACGACCGCGTCGCCGTCCCTGACCACCGCCACGGCGTCCTCGGCCACGCAGCCGGTCAGCCAGTAGAAGTCGCTGCCGGGGCGGAAGTCGTAGGAGGTGTCGTTGCTGCGTACCGGGGCCCGGCCCGCCGACGCCACGACGGTCCGGCCGGGGAGCGCGGCGGCGAGCCGTAACCGGTGGGCGGCGGCGGCCTCGGCGGCGCCGGGGACGACGGGCGGGGTGCGGTCGGGGATGTCCCAGCCCTTGCCGATGTAGTCGGCGAACGCCGGGATATCGATAAGTTTCGGCGGCTTGTGGTCGTCAGTCACCTGTGATGCCTCCTCCGAGGTCCCGCACCAGTCCGGTCAGCCTGGCGAAGACGCGGTCCTCGCCCAGGCCGTCGTGTTCGTACTCGTTGGTGACCCACGCCTGGGCGTTGCCGATCCGGGCGGCGGTGTCCAGTTGCAGGCCGGAATCCACGTACATGTCGTCGTAGTAGACGGCGGCGGACAGCGGCACCTCGTTGGCGGCCAGCCGTGCCGGGTCATAGAGCGGCGGCCAGTCCGTGCGCGAGGCCAGCGACTCCACGGCCGCGCGGAACGGGCGCAGCCCGCGGATCTCCTCGAACATCCAGGGATACATCATCTCCCCGGTGAACAGCAGTGGTCTGGCCGACTCCGCGAAGCCGGGATGGCGGGCGCGCTCGCGCTCGGCGGCCCAGCCGGTGGCGCCCGGGCCCGAGCCGTAGATGCTCTCCTGGAGCGCGGCGAACAGCGGGTTGTCGCTGTAGGAGGAGCGGGCCAGCACCTGGTGCAGGAAGGTCTCCGTCGGGTGCTCGCCGTCGAGTGCCTCGTCGAGCAGCCAGTGCATGCGCTCGTACCCCGGCTTCATGCCGAAGTCGATGCCGAGCGACTGCAGCCGGCGCACCGTGAGCACGTCGCCGTCCGGCAGCAGGACGTCCCCGGCCGACAACCGGTCGGCGAGGCGGGTCACGGTCTCCCGGTGGTGCGGGTAGCGGCGGTAGAACTCGGCGTTCTTGGCCGCGACGCGGGGATAGGTGCGCCGGTAGACCTCGGCGGCGTCCGGCTCCAGGGCGGGCAGGCCGCCGGTGACGTAGCAGGCCCGCAGTCCCTGCGGCGCCTTCGACAGGTACGTCAGCGTGATGAAGCCGCCGTAGCTCTGGCCCAGCGTCTCCCAGCGACGGCCGCCGAAGACGGTCGTCCGCAGGTGCTCGGCGTCGGCGACGATCGAGTCGGCCCGGAAGCGGGCGAGATGTTCGGCGGCCGCCCGCGCGCTCCCGAACGCGCTGATGACCCGCCCGTCGATCCTGGAGCTGCGGCCGGTGCCGCGCTGGTCGAGCAGGATCACCCGGTGCGTCTTGAGCGCCTGGCCGAGCCAGCCGTTCGTGCCGATCGGGCGCGGGCCCTTGCCGCCGGGACCGCCCTGCAGGTACAGCAGGCACGGCAGGTCCTCGGCGGCCCGCACCGGATCGGCCAGCTCCCGGGCGAACACCGTGATCGTGTCCCCGCCGGGGTCCGACCAGTCGAGGGGCACCCGCACCACGTGGTCGCGCACGCGCATCCCGGGGATCGTGTACGTGGTCAACGGAGACTCCCTTCACGGCGCCTGCGGTCCCATTCGGGATTGATGCGGGGGATGGCGGCCAGCAGCGCACGGGTGTACGGGTCCTGGGGGTCGCCGAAGACCTGGGCGCACGGGCCCTGCTCGACGATCCTGCCCTCGCTCATGACCGCCACCCGGTGCGCGATCTGCCGGACGACCGCCAGGTCGTGGGCGATGAAGACATAACTGAAGCCGCTCTCCGCCTGCAGCCGCCGCAGCAGCTCGATGACCTGGGCCTGCACCGAGACGTCCAGGGCGGACACCGCCTCGTCGCAGATGACCAGCTTGGGGTTCACGGCCAGCGCGCGGGCGATGCCGATCCGCTGGGCCTGACCGCCGGAGAACTGCGCGGGGTAGCGCTGGGAGTGGTCCGGGTCGAGCCCGACCCGCTCCATCAGCTCCCGGGCGTGCGCCCGCTTCCCGCCGCTCGGCGGGATCCCCTGGTACACCAGCGGCGCCATCAGGATGCGCTCGACCGTGTGGCGGGGGTTGAGCGAGGAGTACGGGTCCTGGAAGACGACCTGCACGTTGGCGCGGTAGCGGGCCAGCGCGGTCCCCTTGGCGGTGGTGATGTCCTCGCCCTCGAACGCGAGGGTGCCCGCGCTCGGCTCCATCAGCCGGGCCACCATGCGGGCGGTCGTCGACTTGCCGCTGCCTGACTCGCCCACCACGGCCAGCGTCTCGCCGAGCCGGACGTCGAAGCTGACCCGGTCGACCGCGGTGAACTCGCTCCTGCGGCCCAGCGGCCCGCGGGTGACGAACCGCTTGGTCAGCTCGCTCGCCCTCAGCAAGGGCTCACTCATGACATCACCTCGACGTCGGGGGGGTCCATGGGGGAGTCGTCGATGCGCGGGACGCTGTCCAGCAGCATGCGCGTGTACGCGTGCCGCGGCCCGGAGAAGACCTGCTCGGTGGTGTCGTACTCGACCTGCTCGCCCCGGCGCATCACCAGGACGCGGGTGGCGATCGAGCTGATCACCGCCAGGTCGTGCGTGATGAACACCATCCCGGTGCCGCTCTGCCGCCGCAGGTCGGCGAGCAGGCGCAGGATCTGCGCCTGCACGGTCACGTCGAGGGCGGTGGTCGGCTCGTCGGCGATGAGCAGGGCGGGAGAGCAGACCAGCGCCATCGCGATCATGACGCGCTGCCGCTGCCCGCCGGAGAACTGGTGCGGGTAGTAGTCCACCCGCCGCTCCGGATCGGGCAGGCCCACCTGCTCCAGCGCCTCGATCGCGACCTTGCGCGCCGCCTTGCGCGAGCGCCCCCGATGGGCCCGGTAGACCTCCTCGATCTGCAGGCCCACGGTGTAGTACGGGTTCAGCGACGACAGGGGGTCCTGGAAGACCATCGAGATCCGGTCCCCCCTGATCCGGCGCAGGTCCTTGTCGGCCCGGCCGAGCAGTTCGGTGCCGTCCAGCCGGATGCTGCCCCGGGTCACGGCGCCCCGGGGCAGCAGCCCCATGATCGCGAGGCTGGTCATCGACTTGCCGGAACCGGACTCGCCCACGATGCCGACGGTCTCGTCGCTCCTGACGGTGAAGGAGACGTCCTTGACCACGTCCACCGGTCCCCGCGTGGTGGGGAAGGTGACGGTGAGGTCCTCCACGACAAGCAGGTCGCTCATTTCGCGGTGATCCTCACTCTCGGGTCCAGCCTGGTGTAAACGAGATCCACCACCACGTTGCCCACCACCACGAAGAACGCGGCGAGCAGCGTCACCGCCATGATCACCGGCTGGTCGTTCTTGGCGATGGAGTCGGCGGCCATCTTGCCGACCCCGTTGAGGCCGAAGACCGTCTCGGTGATGAGGGCGCCGCCCAGCAGGGCCGCGAAGTCCATGCCGAAGATGGTGGCGATCGGGGTGAGCGCGGGCCGCAGCGCGTGCCGCCGCAGGGTGAGCGCGGGGGACAGCCCCTTGGCCCGGGCCGTGCGCATGAAGTTCTCGGCCAGCGTGTCGATCACGTTGGCCCTGGTCAGCCGGGCGTAGAGACAGGCGTAGCCGGTGGCCAGCACGACCCACGGCATCAGATACGACTGGAACCACAGCGCAGGGCCGTCGGAGAAGGCGACCGCCGACGGGAAGGGCAGGATCTGCAGCCACACCACCAGCACGTACTGCAGCGCCAGTGCCAGCACGTAGTTGGGGATGCTCGATCCGCCGAGCGCCAGCCCCATCGCGGCGCGATCCCACCAGGTGCCCTCCTTGACCGCGCTGACCAGCCCGGCCACGATGCCGACCAGCAGCCAGAGCACCGCGGCGCCGATCGCGACGGTGGCGCTGACCGGCAGCCGGTCCAGGACCATCTGCCAGACCGACTGACTGGTCTGGAAGCTGTAGCCCAGGCACGGGGCCGCGCAGTGGACGAGGTTGGGTCCCGAGCCGTAGTCCCGTCCGGCGAAGATGCCCGCCAGGAACGTCCAGAACTGGGCGAAGAACGGCCGGTCGAGCCCGAGCACGGCGCGGATCTGGTCGATCCGCTCGGGTGTGCACGTCTTTCCGCAGATCATCACCGCCGGATCCGGCTGCAGCGTGAAGAAGATGAGGAAGGTGAACAGGCAGATCAGGAACAGGATCAGCACGATCCCGGCGAACCGCCCGGCCAGATAACGGGCCATCAGGAGGCCTCCCCGGCGTCGAAGGCGGCACGCAGGCGGTCCCCGAGCACGGTCAGGGACAGCACGGTGCAGAACAGGAAGGCGCCGGGCACCGCGAAGTACATCGGGTCCACGGCGTACCACCCCACCGAGCTGGAGATCATCTGCCCCCATGACGGGGTCGGCGGGGCGACGCCGACGCCCAGGAACGACAGCCCCGCCTCGGTGCCGATGTAGCCGGGCACCGACAGCGTCGTCATCACGATCAGTGAGCTGCGCAGGTTCGGCAGGATCTCCTTGAACACCAGGGCCCCCGTGGAGGCGCCCGAGGCCCGGGCGGCCTCGACGAACTCCCTGTTGACCAGCGTCAGCGTCTGTCCGCGCACCACCCGGGCCAGGTAGGGCCAGCCGAAGACGCTGATCACCACGACCAGCAGCACCGGCCGGTTCCCCGACGGCAGCGTGGACAGGATCGCGATCATGAAGATCAGGGCGGGGAAGGCCATCAGGAAGTCCATGATCCGGCAGATCACCTGGTCGACCCAGCCCTGGTAGAAGCCGGCCAGCATGCCGAGCACCACCCCGAGCAGGGTGGTGAGCACGGTGGCCGCGGCGGCGATCAGCAGCGAGACGCGCGCGCCGTAGGCGATGCGGGCCAGGATGTCGCGGCCGTTCTGCGGCTCGACGCCGAGTGGGTGGCCGGCGCTGATCCCGCCCAGCGAGCCGCGCGGCAGCCCGCCGAGGTCGGTGTCGATGGCGGCACTGTCGAAGTCGTTCGGCCCGTGGCCGGTGATCGCGGAGATCAGCGGCGCGCAGATCGCCATCAGCAGGATCAGCACGAGGAAGGCGCCGGCGAGTACGGCGGCCCAGTCGTGCAGCAGCGCGCCCGCGACCCGCCGGGCCGAGGTGGCGGGCGCCACGGGGGCGCCCGCCGGAGGGAGAGTGGTTGTGGTCATGGTCGGCTACTTGGTCGGCTTGGCCAGTCCGACGGAGACCAGATCGATGCCGCCGGAGAACGAGGCGGACTGGTACGCGCCGGCGATGTTGGCGCCCGAGACGAGGACGTACTTCTCGTAGGCCAGGGGCACGATCGGCGCCAGCTTCATGATCTGCTTGTCCAGCTCGCCGTAGGCGGCGTTCGCGGCCGTGACGTCGGGCATCGCGGCGATCTCGTCGATGCGCGCGTTGATCGCCTTGTCGTTGATCTGGGCGAGGTTCGCGTTGCCCTTGTCGGTGATGTTCCGGCCGTCGAACAGCGGCGGCAGGAACGTCGCGCCGGAGGCCCAGTCGGGGCACCAGCCGGTGACGGCCGCGTCGTGCTGCTGCGCGGGCGTGCCGATCACCTCGTAGTAGGTGGAGGTGTCGATGTTGTTGATCTTCACCTCGATCTTCACGGCCTTGAGGGCCTCCTGGATGGCCACGGCGACCGCCGACATCTTCGCGTCCGGCCGGGTGTCGAGGGTGAGGGTGAAGCCGTCGGCCTGGCCCGCCTCGGCGAGCAGCTTGCGGGCGGCTTCGACGTCGGTGGGATAGGGGTCGTAGTCCACCCGGCCGGCGACCGTCGGCGGCTGGATGGAGGTGCCCTTGGCCGCCAGGCTCGTACCGCCCATCCCGGCCACCACGGTGTCCTTGTTGATGGCGTAATTGATGGCCTGGCGCACCCGTACGTCGTCCAGCGGCTTCTTGGTGGTGTTCAGGCCCATGTAGGTGGTGCAGCCGTTGAGCCCGCTCAGCGAGCGCGCCTTGAGCTGTGGAGTCTGCACCCGCGCCACGGTCGCCGCCTGGATCGTGCCCCCGACGGCGTCGGCGTCGGCGCCCTGCCCGGCCAGCATGCGCTCGTCGATGGTGGCCGGGTCCAGCCCGAACGTCCACTCCCAGGCGTCCGGCTTGGCCGCCCTGACGGTGTCGGTGGTGGCCTTCCACTGCGGGTTGCGCACCAGCTTGAGCGAGGAGCCGCGCTGGTAGCTCGCCAGCTTGTACGGCCCCGACGCGATCGGCTTGGTGTCGAACGCGGCCGCCGCGCCGGTCCCCTTGGGGAAGGGGGTGAAGTTGGCCATGGCCAGCGCGCTGGGGAAGTCGGCGAACGGCTTCTTGAGATGGAAGACGATGGTCTTGGCGTCAGGGGTCTCGATCGTGTCGAGGTCACCGGACAGGTAGGGCCCCTTGTAGTCCTTGGGCGCGTCGAGGAGCAGCTTGGCGTACGGCGAGCCGATCCCGGCCTCCGGGTCGAATCCGCGCGAGGCGCCGAACTTCACCGCCTCGCTGTTGATCGGCGTGCCGTCCTCGAAGAACAGGTCGTCCTTGAGGGTGAAGGTCCAGGTCTTGGCGCCGTCGGACGGCTTGCCCGTGTCGGTGGCGAGATCGGGCACGATCTTCGTGCTCTCCGCGCCGGGGCCCGCGCCGAACGCGGTCAGGCCCCGGTAGATGAGCCGGAAGAAGTTGTTGACGCCGCCGTCCCAGCCGCGCGCGGGATCCAGGTGGGAGAAGTCCGCCTTGACCAGGAAGTGCACGGTGCCACCCGTGGCGGCCGCCTTCGCTGATGACCCGGACCCCGTTGTGGTCGCGGCGCCGCCGCCGCCTCCACAGGCCGCGAGCGCCAGCACGGTGGTCACCGCGACGCCCGAAAGCGCAGCCGATCTCCTCATGTCGCCTTCTTTCTGAAGATCCCTCGACAGCCAGCCATCCGTCCCGCGCGACGCCGTTCGGCCACCGTCGGTTCGTCAGTAATGTGTGGCATTGCACTGAACCATAGGTGTCTGCCGGGTTGACTGCAAAGGGTTGCGGCGAGGAATTCATCGACCGTAACCAGACCGTAAACCGGGAAATGGTCTAATTCAGGAGGCGCCCCGCGATCCGTACCAGGTCAGCGGGGTGCGGCGCGGCCACCGTGCGGCCCGCGAACGTGGCGCTCGCCGCCACCGAGGAGTCCAGCCACCCGTTGACGCCCTTCACCACCAGGTCGCCGAGCTCGCCATCGGTCAGGCGGAGCACCGCCGCCCCGCCCCGCGCGGCCACGACCTCGACGTCCCCGAGCGGGGTCCGCACGCCGACCGGGCCGTCCTGCTCGTCCTGGACGAGCACGGTGAGGTAGTGGACGTCCCGGTCCGGGTGGCTGCGCAGGAACGCGTCCGCCCGGCCGTACAGGATGGACAGCGGGCCGGGTGTGGCGGGCAGCGGCTCGGAGGGGCGGAAGAGCGAGCAGGGCTCCATGTTCTCGTCGAGCGTGGGCACCGGGCCGTCCACCAGCACCCGGCCGCCGCGGGCGAGATGGCCGGCCAGCAGCCGCTGCACGTGACGGTGCATGAAGGGCCCGCCGGGCACGGTCACCGTCGCGAAGGCGGCCAGCCGATCCGGCGTGACCGTCTCCAGGTCGAGCAGCGCGTAGTCGCGGCACCGCGCCCGCATCCGGTCGTGGAAGGCGCGCAGCGTCCGGCCGCACTGCGGGCCGTCGGCGCCCGACAGAGCGGCGATCCCGGCATAGGGCAGGTACAGCCCGAAAGCCTCCGACGTCACCGGGATGCACTCCAGGAACTCGGCTCCGTGGCGCGCGAAGAAGCCCGCCAGCGCGTGGACCACGGGTGCCTTCGCCGAGGCCGAGCCGTCCGCCGCGATCGGCGCGCAGTCGGGATAGCTGCCGGTGTGGGCGGAGTCCAGGTCGGGCGGCCAGCCGGAGGTGGACACCCCGGTGTAGACGTTGACGCCGGTGGCCCCGGCGGCCAGGGCGAGCAGGCTCTGGTGGAAGCTCGTCGCCGCGTCGACGTAGGCGGGGTCGTAGAGCTGGGAGAAGCCCCAGTTCTCCTCCATGTTGGGGCCGGGGGCGCGCTTGGCCGCGATCACGTAACGGGCCTGCGCGTCGGGGTCGGCCGAGACGACGCCCATCCAGTTGGTGAAGCCGTAGGAGATGCCGTCCCACAGCTCGGGGCGGACGCGGGCCAGCCAGTCGTCCAGCTCCGCCACGGTCGGCGGGTTGAGGTTGACCACCACGGGCAGTTCCGAGCCGACGGCCCGCACCGAGACCCGGTAGACCGCCGCCAGGTACTCGGCGTGGCAGCGACCCCAGTCGGCCTTCGCCCGCGGACCGGACCCGGACGGGCGCGGCGGCTCGATCTCCGCCCACCCGCCGAACGACGTCTGATGGACGCGGTTGTACGCCTGGAGCGTGCCGTACCAGGCCCGCAGCCGGTCACGGAAGAAGGCCAGCCCGGACGGGCTGTAGTCGTAGGCGGTCAGGGGCAGCGCGCCGCTGGTGTAGATGCCTTCGTTCGCGATCTGCAGCGCGACGACCGGGCCGCCGTCCACGAGCACTTCCTTGCCCACCGCCGACAGCCACTCGCCGGCCCTGGCCAGGAAGACGGCGCCCAGCGGCGCGGGCAGCGGGCGTCCGGGGACGTGGGCGGGCGAGTCCGACCAGCGGGAGGGGGCGCCCGACGCGTCGAGCAGCGCCTCGATCGCCGGGTCGGCGTCGGGGCAGACCCAGTCGGGCAGCCCGCCGTAGGTGACCTCGGCGTGGATGAACGGGCCCGGCTTGGCCACCACCTTCAGCCCGAGGTCCCGGCAGAGCGCCAGGAAGCCGATGACGTCCCTGGACGGATGGGTCGCGCCGGTGAAGTCGGGCGCCGTGCCCGGCTCGGGCTGGTGGTGGCGCCAGGGCAGGTAACAGGTGATCACCTCGATGCCCAGCTCGTCGCGTACGGCCCGCAGCCGCTCCGCCCAGACGGCGGGATCGTCGCGGTAGTAGGGATAGTCGGCGGTGACGAGCACCCGCGGCTCGCCGTCGACCACGGCGACCCCGTCGCGGAACTCGATGGACACGCTCACACTCCTCATGCCTTGAGCCCGGTGAAGGCGATGCCCTGGAGGATGCGGCGCTGGAAGACCAGCAGCACCCCGATCACCGGAATGACGGCGAGCGTGGCGCCCGCCATGATGTAGTACGCCCGGCCGCCGTCAGGGCTGGCCACGAGCTGCTGCAGCGCCAGCGGCAGGGTGTAGAGGTCCGGGTCGTTGAGCACGACGAGCGGCCAGACCAGGTCGTTCCAGTGGAACAGGAAGCTGGTGATCGTCACGACGGCCAGCACCGGCTTCGACAGCGGCAGCACGATCCGCCAGAAGATCTGCATCCGGCTCGCGCCGTCGATCAGCGCCGCCTCCTCCAGCTCGGACGGGAGCGACAGGAAGAACTGCCGCAGCAGGAAGATGTCGAGCACCGAGGCGATGTTGGGCACGATGAGCCCCCACCCGGAGTCGAACATGCCGAGCGCCTGGGTGATGTGCAGACGCGGCACCAGCAGCGTGATCGTCGGCACCATCATGCCGCCGAGCAGCACCACGAACAGCTTGTCGCGGCCCGGGAACGGGATCCTGGCGAAGGAGTAGGCGGCCAGCGCGTCGATGAGCAGCTTGGCGGGCACCAGGACCAGGCACACCCACACGCTGTTGACGAAGGCCCGGCCGAGCCCGCCGACGTTCAGGACGTAGTCGTAGTTCTCCAGCGTCGCCGCCCACTCGCCGGTCTTGCGGTCCACGGGCAGCAGGTTCGGCACCTTGGTGTAGATGTCGTGGCCGTGCTTGAAGGAGGTGGCCAGCATCCACAGGAACGGCACCACCGACACGGCCGCCAGCAGCACGAGGGCGACGTAGATCGACGCCTTGCGGGCCCTGGTCATGACGCCTCCTGCTTGACGAACCTGAACTGCAGAGCGGTGATGATCATGATGAAGATCAGCAGGATGAACGACATCGCGCAGGCGGCGCCCATGGCGTCGTAGCGGAAGGCGAACAGGTACAGGTGGAGCACGTAGCTGAGCCCCGACTGCTCGGGCCCGCCGGTGACGCTCCGCCCCGACCCCGAGAAGATCACGTACACCAGCCCGAACACCTGCAGCGCCGCGATCACGCCCGTCACCAGCAGGTAGAACGTGGTCGGGCGGAGCATGGGCACGATCACCCGCCAGAACCGCTGCCACGGCCCCGCCCCGTCGATGATCGCCGCCTCGCGGATGGTCCCCGGAATGCCCTTCAGGCCCGCCAGATAGATGATCATCGAGATGCCGCACTGCCAGGCCGAGATGAACGCCAGGGCGGGGATGACCAGCTCGGGGGTGTTCAGCCAGTTCTGGCCGGGGATGCCGACCAGGCCGAGCACCGAGTTGATCAGGCCGTACTGCGGGTCGTACAGCCAGCGCCAGATCGCGCCCACCGCCGCCTCGGCCGTCACCACCGGCAGGAACAGCAGCAGCCGGAACAGGTTCGCCCCGCGCCGGACCGCGTTCACCAGCAGCGCCTGCACCAGCGCCGCCACCATTGTCAGCGGCACGGCGATCAGCGTGTACTGCAGGGTGACCTGCACGGACTTCCAGAAGTGCGGGTACTTGACGTCGTCGAACATCAGGTCCGCGTAGTTGGCGAGTCCCACCCAGGAGGCCGCCGAGCGCAGGTTCCAGTCCGTGAAGCTGTAGTACAGCGCCGACAGGGCCGGATACAGCAGGAAGACGGCGAAGTAGGCGACCGCGGGGGTGACCAGGAGCCACCCCACCAGGCGGTCGTTCGTGCGGCGGCGCGGGCGCCTCCTGGGACGGGTCGCCACCTCCTTCCGGCCCTCCAGTACGGGTGCCGTCACCTCAGCCGGTCCAGCCCAGCAGGGACCGGGTCTTGCCCGCCGCGTCGGTCAGCGCCTGCTGGGCGGTGGCCTTGCCGGTCAGCGCCGACTCCAGGGCCGGGGCGATGATCTCGTCGTTGACCTGGATCCACTGCGGCACGGCCGGCCGGGCGTGCGCCACCTTGAGCTGCTCCAGGAACGCCGCCTGCTCGGGCCCGGCGGCGACGACCTGCGCCTTGAGGTTGACCGGGAAGCCGCCGAACGCGTCGGCGATGACGCCGTTGTTCTGGGCGTCGGTCAGGAACGCCAGCCACTTCCAGGCCAGGTCGGCGTTCTTGCTGGTGGAGAAGACCACGGAGTCCTCGCCGCCGATGTTGCCCGCCGGCTCGCTCTTGTACGGCAGGGGCGCCACGCCGAAGTCCAGGTCGGGGAACTGCTCGTGGATCGTCGGCACGTCCCACGGCCCGGAGATCGTCATGGCGGCCAGGCCGTTCTCGAAGGGTTTGTCCGAGTCGGTGATCTTGCGCGGCGACGACTTCAGCAGATCCACCCACAGCTGCAGCGCCTCGACGGCCGGCGGCTGGTCGAACAGCACCTTCTTGCCCGCGTCGTCGACCATCTGGCCGCCCGCGCCGTGCACGATGCCGGGGAACATCCAGGCGCCGTAGCCGTCGCCCTTGGGCACGTTCATCCCGGCCACGCCGGCGTCGGCCTGGTGCACCCGGGCGGCCGTCGCCTTCATCTCGTCCCAGGTCTTGGGCGGCGCCGGGACCAGCTTCTTGTTGTAGAACAGCGCCACGCAGGTCTGGTCGGCGGGCAGGCCGTAGAGCTTGCCGCCGGCCCGGTTGGTGTCGAGCGCGCCCTTGTAGAAGGCGCTCTCGTCGATCAGCCCGGCGGGCACCTCCTTGATCGTGCCGTCCAGCGCGTACTTGGAGACCAGGGGCTGGTCGAGGATCCCGGCGTCGGGCGCGCTCTTGCCGGCCACGGCGCCGCCCAGCTTGGTGTTGTAGTCGTCCTTGGGGATCTTGACGAGTTTGACCGTGACGCCGGGGTTGGCCTTCTCGAAGTCCTTGCGGACCTTCTCGATGACCTGACCGGCCTGCGGTGTGCGGTCCTGGTACATCCAGAAGGTGAGCGTCTTCTCATTGCCCGACCCCTGGCCGCCGCCGCAGGCGGCGAGCCCGGCCACGAGTACCGCCACCGCGGCTCCTCGGACGACTGCTCGGCTCATTGTCTACTCCTCATCGGGGGGATGGCCAGACCATAATCTAAGTCGTGAATAAAGTCAGGAGCACCGAAGAAACACTTCGGTAACACCAGGCTTCGCGCTGTGAACTAACATGACGGAGCACTCGGGAGAGGACGGCGACGATGGGCACGCCACAGCGCAGGACGGTGCGGGACCTCCGCAGGGGAAACCGCGCGATGCTCCTGCGGGCGCTGTACTTCGGCGGCCCGGCCAGCCGCAACGACCTGTGCGGCGTGACCGGGCTGAGCGCGGCGACGGTCAGCACCATGACGGGCGACCTGCTCGCCGACAACGTCGTGGTCGAGGCGGGTCAGGTCGACTCCGACGGAGGCCGCCCCCGCGTGCTGCTGCGCGTCAACCCCGTCTACGGCTACGCGATCGGCGTGGACGTGGGGGAGACGCAGGTCCGGGTCGAGCTGTTCGACATGGAGATGAAGGAACGCGCCAGGGCGCACTACGCGGTGCGCTCGGCCAGGCACGACCCCGAGCTGGTCGCCCGCCACATCCTCACCGGCGTCGACGCGGTGATCGCCGAGGGCGGGATCTCCGCCGGCCAGGTGCTGGGCGTCGGTGTCGGCGTGCCCGGCATCGTCGAGCCGGGCCCCGACGCGCTGGTGCGCGCCAAGACGTTCGGCTGGGAGGCCGTCCCGCTCGGCGCGCTGCTGCGGGCGGGCACCTCGCTGCCGCTGTACGTGGACAACGGCGCCAAGACGATGGGCCAGGCCGAGCTCTGGTTCGGTTCGGGACGCGGCACCCGCGACGCGATCATGGTGCTGATGGGCTCCGGCGTGGGCGGCATGATCGTCGCGGACGGGAGCATCTACCGGGGCGCGGGCAAGGCCGCCGGCGAGGTCGGCCACCTCAAGGTCGTCGCGGGCGGCCGGCCCTGCCGCTGTGGCGCGCGCGGCTGCCTGGAGGCGTACGTGGGCGCCGAGGCCGTCCTGGAGCGGGCGGGCGTCGTCGCCGACTCGGCCGATGAGGAGTCGGCGCTGGCCGGGGTGCTGGAGTCGGGGTCGCCGGTCGTCGGCGAGACCGTCGAGATGCTCGGGGCCGGCCTGTCGAGCCTGGTCCACCTGTTCAACCCGGAGCGGATCGTGATCGGCGGCTGGGCGGGCCTGATGCTGGGCGGGCGGCTGCTCGACGAGATCCGCGCCGCGACCGCCGCCAACACGCTGGCCCAGCCGTTCAGCGGCGACTCGATCGTGCTCGGCCGCCTCGGCGCGGACGCCGTCGCGCTGGGCGCCGCCACGCTCGTCATCGAGGCGTTCTTCCGGGAGGCCGCCTTCCGGCAATCTGTCACGACTATTGCCTAAGTGTTAAATAAAGTCGCTCTATCGCAGGCGCACGCAGTCGGGGTCGAGGCCCTCCACCCCGCCCACACCCAGGAGTTGCAGCGTGCGGACCAGCTCGGCGCGGAGCAGGGCCAGCACCCGGTCCACGCCCGCCTCCCCGCCCGCCATCAGCCCGTACAGGTAGGCCCGGCCGACGAAACAGGCCCGCGCGCCCAGCGCCACCGCGATCGCGATGTCCGCGCCGCTGCGTACCCCGCCGTCCAGGAACACCTCCGTACGGTCGCCGACCGCGGCCACCACCTCCGGCAGCAGCTCCAGCGGGGTCGGAGCGCGGTCGAGCTGGCGGCCGCCGTGGTTGGAGACGACCAGCCCGTCCACCCCCACCGCCGCCAGGTCCTTGGCGTCGTCCACCCGCTGCACGCCCTTGACCAGCAGCGGTCCCGGCCAGACCGACCGGATCCACTCCAGGTCCGGCAGCGTCACCGTCGGATCGAACATCAGGTTCGTGATCCCCGCCAGGTCGTCCGGCGCGCCGTCGACGGTGGCGAAGCGGAGCGGCTCGCTGGTGAGGAAGTCGAACCACCAGGCCGGCCGGCTCATCGCCTGCAGAACGCCGCGCCAGCGCAGGGCGGGCGGCATCGTCATGCCGTGCCGCACGTCACGCAGCCGCGCCCCCGCCACCGGCACGTCCACGGTGACGACCAGCACCTCCATGCCCGCCTCGCGGGCCCGGTCGAGCGTCTCGCGGCTGCGCCCTCGGTCGCGCACGACATAGAGCTGGAACCAGTTCCAGCCGCCCGGCGCCGCCGCCATCACGTCCCCGGCCGTCGTGGTCCCCATCGTGGACAGCGTGTACGGCACGGCCGCCCGGGCCGCCGCCCTGGCCACGGCCCGCTCGCCCTCGCGGTGCATCATCCGGGTGAACCCGGTGGGCGCGAGCACGACCGGCATCGCGATCCGCTTGCCGAGCACCTCCACCGCCGTGGGCGCCTCGGACACGTCCCGCAGCACCCGCGGCCGCAGCTCGGCCCGCGCGAACGCGGCCACCGACCTGGCCAGCGACCGCTCCGCCTCGGCCGCGCCGTCGACGTAGTCGAAGACCACCCGCGGCGCGCGCCGCCACGCCAGCCGCCGCACGTCCGCGAGATCGGCCGCCTCGGCGAGCCGCCGTTCCCTCGACGGGAACGGCCGCGGCCGGGGCGGCAGCACGGCGCGCAACTCCCGCCAGCGCGGCATACGCCGCGGATCCCTCGCCGTCGGCTCCATGCCCAGAACGCTATCAAGCCGGTAGATCCCGGTATACGCCCTCACTCACGCGCCGCCCAGCGAGCTCGCGCCTACCGCCCGCCGCCCGGCGCGCTGCTCTCGCGAGGCGCGGCGCGCGCTGGCCACTCGCGAGCCGTCACGTGGGGTGATCTACCGTGGTCCCATGCGCGACGACTGGCTCACCCTGGTGGCGGACTCTCCGGCGGCCAGGGCCACCGGTGCCGAGCTGGTCGCCCGGTGGGCCGAGCCGCACCGCCGCTACCACACGCTCGCCCACCTCGCCGCCGTGCTCGCCGCGATCGACCGGCTGGCCGGCGCCGCCGACGATCCCGTCGCGGTGCGGCTGGCCGCCTGGTTCCACGACGCCGTCTACGACGGACGGCCGGGCTGGGACGAGGAGCGCAGCGCCCAACTGGCCCAGGCGCGGCTGCCCCGCTGCGGCGTGCCCGCCGACAGGGTCGCCGAGGTGGCCAGGCTGGTACGCCGGACGGCCGCGCACGACACGCTGGCCGAGGGCGACCGCGACGGCGCCGTCCTGTGCGACGCCGACCTGGCGGTTTTGGGCGGTCCCGGCTACCAGAGCTACACGGGCCAGATCCGCCAGGAGTACGCGCACGTGCCCGACGAGCTGTTCCGCCAGGGCCGGGCCGGGGTGCTGCGCCGGCTCCTGGCCGTACCCAGGCTCTATCGGACGGACGAGGCGCACGAGCTGTGGGAGCGGCCCGCGCGGGCCAACATGAGCGCCGAGCTAGCGGCGCTTGCGGCGGCGCAGCCCGGCGGCGATGAGGCGGCGCAGTAACTCGCGCGAGCTGACCGCCTCCGCGCCCAGCTCCACGGCCTGGGCGTGCACGGTCTCCGGCACGTCGTAGTGGTCCCGGTCGAACGCCCGCTCCGGCACGCCGAGCCGTACCGCGAAGGCGTGCAGTTCGTCCAGGGAGCTGTCGCTGACCAGGTGCGACCACATGAGGCCGCGCGGCCCCGGCCAGGCGGGGGGATCGATGAGCACCGTCACGACGTCAAGGTTAGGAGGTCAAGGGTAGGACCCTGCCCCGCACGGCCAGCTCCACGAGGTCCTTCACCACCACGTCGGCGTCCTGCGAGCTCAGCTCGGCGATCTCGCCGTGCCGGTCGACCGCGACGACGAGCCCGAAGCCGCCCTTGCGGCCCGCCTCGATCCCCGGCAGCGCCGCCTCGACCAGGGCCGCCTTGGCCGCGGGCAGGGCCAGGCGGCGGACCGCCTCCAGGAACAGCGCGGGGTCCGGTTTGCCCGGCAGGTTCATCAGGGCCGCGTCGTTGCCGTCGACCAGCAGGTCGAACAGGTGCAGCACGCCCGCCGAGCCGACCAGTTTACGGGCGTGCAGGCTGGCGGAGACGGCCGCGGTGCGCGCCCCTCTGCGGCGCAGCTCGTGCAGCAGCGCCACGGTCGAGGGGAAGGCGGCCACCCCGTACTTGTCCACCTGCGACATGAACAGCCGGTCCTTGGCCAGGCCGAGCCCGTGCACGGTGGGCGCCCCCGCCTCGTCGTCGGGGGCGCCCTCCGGCAGCGTGATGCCGCGGGAGGCGAGGAACATACGGACGCCGTCGAGCCGCGGACGGCCGTCGACGTGGCGCAGGTAGTCGTCGCGGATGTCGAAAGGCGCCGAGCGTCCGCGCAGGAACGCGTCGAAAACATGCTTCCAGGCGGCCGCGTGCCCCCGAGCGGTGTCGGTGACCACGCCGTCGGTGTCGAAGACGACGGCGCTGATCGCGGTCAGGTCGATGACGGGCTCGTTCACACCTGTGAACGTAACCGCTCTACCACGCTACGGGTAGCTTCTCCACGCCATAGACGATGGCGAGCTTTCTGAACGGCACCTCACCCGCCACGTGGAGCCCCGGAAAGCGGCGCAGCAGCGCGGGGAAGGCGATGCGCATCTCCATCTGGGCCAGGGGCGCCCCGATGCAGCGGTGGATGCCGTGGCCGAAGGCCAGGTGCGAGCCCGCCGTCGCGCGCTCCGGCCGGACCTGCTCGATCCCCTCGCCGAGGTGGGGGTCGCGGTTGGCCGCCGTGAGCGAGCAGAGCACCATCTCGCCCTTCTTGACCGTGTGGCCGAGCAGGTCCAGGTCCTCGCGGGCGAAGCGGGGGAAGGCCACCTGCACCACGGTCATGTACCGCAGCAGCTCCTCGACCACCTGCTCGACGTAGTCGTCGTCCTCGCGTACCCGGGCGGCCTGCTCGGGGTTCTCCAGCAGCCAGAGCGTGCCGAGCGCGAGCATGCTCGTGCTGGTGTCGTGGCCGCCGGTGAGCAGGCCGTCGGCCATGCTGGCCAGCGTCCGGTCGTCGAGATCGTCGCCGTGCTCGCGCAGCAGTTGCCCGAGCAGGCCGTCGCCGGGGTGCTGCCGCTCGCGGGCGACCAGGTCCGTCAGGTACGCCATCGCGTCGTTGACCGCCTGAAGCGACGCCTCGGGCCCCGCGGTGAGATCGAAGCGGTTCGTGCTGAGCTTCAGGAAATCGGACCGTTCCTCGTACGGCACCCCCAGCAGCTCGCACACGACCAGGGACGGGATCGGCAGCGCGAACGACTCCATCAGATCGGCGGACGAGCCCTTGGCCGCCATCCGGTCCAGGTGCTCCTCGACCATGGCCTCGATGCGCGGCACCAGCCTGCGCAGGCGGCGCATGGTGAACTCCGGCGTCAGATACTTGCGCAGCCTGGTGTGCTCGGGCGGATCCCGGAAGCCCAGGCCGCCCGGGTCCTCCTGGCTGGTGCCCAGGCCGATCACGTTGCCGAAGTCGTTGCTGAACCGTTCGTGGTCGGCCAGCACGCCGCGCACGTCCTCGTACCGGGTCACCAGATACACCGTCTGGTCACCCGGGATCCGCATCGGGAACACCGGCTGCTCGGTACGGATGCGGGCGAGCTCGGCCACGGGATCGAAGCCCTCGCGCATGAACTGGACGAGGGGGAAGTCGTCTGTGTCTGACATCGAAATCCGTCCTGCTGGGGATACATCGCACGTTGTTGGGATAAATCCCTACATAGATGGTCCCATCTGGCAGGACGCGATCTGGCCAGCGTCAGTCGAGCGCCAGCATCCTGGTGACCTCGTCCGGGGGTGGGACCGACCGGTCGCGCGCCCACAACGGCGGCTCGGGCAGCGGGACCTCCGCCACCAGGGACGGCGGAGCCGGTTTGGGCCGGCGCGGCTCGCGCACCCCGCCCTTCCCTCCGCCCGGTTCGTCGAACGGGAAGTCGTCGTCGTCCGGGCCGTGCGGCTCGCCCGGCCCGAAGCCGGGCAGCCAGCTCAGAGCCCCACTGGTGAGAACACGGCGCCTGCGGGATCGCTTGCTCACGAAGCCTCCTTGGCCTCCTTCACCAACCGGCTCCATTGTGCGTCACCACCTTCAGGAGCGCGAGGTCTCCTGCGATGGGGGAGGATTGTGGTAAACGTGGGCATAGCGGGGCGGCAGAGGCTGTTTGGCGTACAGGTACGCCGTATTCTGCGATGATCTCGCTATAAGCGGAGTTTGAGCCTCACGGATAGTGACTGATGCCCACATTCGAGGAAATTGCTGCCTTCGTCGCCGAAAAGCCGTTCGCCACCGCGGTCATCGCGCTACTGGGCCTGGCCGGGCTGGTGCTCGCCTACCTGATACTCAGGGTCACCTGGCGGGCCGTCTCCTGGCTGGTCTCGCGCTATATCGCCCCCCGTCCCATCGAGGACGTCCTGACCGTCGTGGCCGCGTCCATCGCGACCGGTGTCTCCGCCCAGGGCATGTGGCGCTTCTCCGGTGACGTGCTCGGCCTCGACGGGCCGCTGCGGCTGCTGCTGTTCGCGTTCATCGAGGTCGCGATCATCACCTCGGCCGTACGGGCGCGCCGCAACATGCGCGAGAACTTCTCCGCCGGGATCGACGGCATCGCGGTGTGGGCGCTGACCTGCCTGACCGCCGTACTGTCCAGCATGGACGCGCGCAGCGCGCCCGAGGCCCTCTTCCGGCTCGCCGCGCCGCTGGTCGCCGCCTGGCTGTGGGAGCGCGGCATGGCCATCGAGCGCCACCGCATCAGGGGCACCGGCCGTATCAACTGGCGGCTCACCCCCGAACGCCTGCTGGTCAGGGTGGGCCTGGCCGAGGTGAGCGACCGCACCGCGAGCGAGGTCGACGCGCACCGCAGGCTCACCCGCGTCGCGCTGGCCGCCAAGCGGGCCAAGTCGCTGCGCGACGGCGGCGGGTCCGAGCGCAAGATGCGCGGCGCGCTGGCCAAGCTCGACAAGGCCATGGACCAGGCCGTCGAGCACACCGGGCTGGCCGTCGACCAGGGCCGCCAGGAGGCGCTGCTCGCCCAGATCGCCGCCCTGTACAACACCTCCGCCCTCATCGACGCCGACCCGCGCGTGCCCTGGGAGCCCGAGGCGGACCACCACCCCGTGCCCGCCCGCCCCGCCCTGCCGCCCGCGCTGGTCGAGCTCGTCCAGGACGACGACGACGACATCCAGGTCTTCGACACCACGCCGCAGGTCGTCGACACCGCCCAGCGGGCCGCGCTGATGCGCTCCGCGCGCGACTACTGGGACCGGCAGATCGCCAAGGGTATCGTGCCGCGTACGGTCGACATCGCGCAGGAGATCGGCCTCTCGCTGATCGCCGCCCGCCAGTATCGTGCCCTGTGGAAGCTGGAGCCCGAGGCGCACGCGCTCATCGAGGCTCTGTACCAGCAGCATGGCATCGTGGACACCGGCGCCTTCCCGGCCATCGCCGACGACGGGCGGATGCTGACCACGAAGTTCTAGAGCACGTTCGGGGGAGCGGTTGAGGGAGCGCACGCTCGAGCGGGTCAGGAAGCTCCTGGCCAAGGCCGAACGCACCGACAACGAGCACGAGCGGGCCACGTTCATGGCGGCGGCGGCGTCGCTCATGGCCAAGTACGGCATCGACTCCCTCGACCCCGCCGACACCCGCCAGACGCCGGGCGACCGGATCGTCACCCTGCCCAACCCCTGGGCCAGGGAGAAGGCGCGGCTGGTCAGCCTGGTCGCGCAGGCCCTGCGCTGCCGCCCCCTGCTCATCGGGCGCGACGACGGCGGGCAGCGGGTGCACGTCTTCGGCTTCGCCGCCGACCTGGAGCGGGCCGACGTGCTGGCCACCTCGCTGCTGCTGCAGATGGCCACGGGACTGGCCAGGGTACGGCCGCCCGACAACGCGATGCGCGCCTACCGGCGGTCGTGGCTGCTCGGGTTCACCGACGAGGTGTACCGGCTGCTGCGCGAGGCCGAGACGCGGGCCGAGGAACAGGCGCCCGCCGCGAGCACCGCGCTGGTCCTGGCCGATCGGCGGGCGGAGGTGGAGCGGGTGGTGGCGGCGCACTACCCGCGCATCCGGCTCACCGTGCCGCGCACCAGCGGCACCGGCTACCGCGCCGGCGTCGAAGCGGGCCGCCGCGCCGACCTGGGCCGCACCCGTGTGGACGCCCAGCCGGGCCGCGAACTGACCTGACCGCGGCCTGATCCGACCCCGACCCCAGCCCCACCCGGCCTCAGCCTCATGCCGGACGCGAGCCGGCCGGGTGTCAGCCCAGGGTGGACGAGACCAGGGAGCGGGCCTCCTCCTGGACCTCCGCCAGGTGGCCGGGCCCCTTGAAGGACTCGGCGTAGATCTTGTAGACGTCCTCGGTCCCCGACGGCCGGGCCGCGAACCAGGCGCTCTCCGTCGACACCTTCACCCCGCCCAGCGGCGCCCCGTTGCCCGGCGCCGCCGTCAGCACCGAGGTGATCGGCTCGCCGGCCAGCGACGTCGCCGTGACCTGGTCGGCCGACAGCTTGCCCAGCAGCGCCTTCTCCTCCCGTGTCGCCGGCGCGTCCACCCGGGCGTACGCCGGCTCGCCGTACCGGGAGGTGAGGTCCCGGTAGTGCTCGCTCGGCGAGCGCCCCGTGACCGCGAGGATCTCCGACGCCAGCAGCGCCATGATCACGCCGTCCTTGTCCGTCGTCCACACCGACCCGTCGCGGCGCAGGAACGACGCCCCCGCGCTCTCCTCGCCGCCGAACCCGAGCGAGCCGTCCAGCAGCCCCGGCACGAACCACTTGAAGCCCACGGGCACCTCGTAGAGCCGCCGCCCGAGCGAGTCCGCCACGCGGTCGATGACCCCGCTGCTGACCATCGTCTTGCCCACCCCGGCGCCCGCGGGCCAGCCGTCGCGGTGCGTGTAGAGGTAGGAGATCGCCACGGCCAGGTAGTGGTTGGGGTTCATCAGCCCGCCGTCGGGCGTGACGACGCCGTGCCGGTCGGCGTCGGCGTCGTTCCCGGTGGAGATCTGGTACTTGTCGCGATTGGCGATCAGCGAGGCCATGGCGTACGGCGACGAGCAGTCCATCCGGATCTTCCCGTCCCAGTCGAGCGTCATGAACCGCCACGCCGGGTCCACCAGCGGGTTGACCACGGTCAGGTCGAGCCGGTGCCGCTCGGCGATCTCCCCCCAGTAGGCCACGCTGGCCCCGCCGAGCGGGTCCGCGCCGATCCGTACGCCCGCCGACCTGATCGCGTCGAGGTCGAGAACCGAAGGCAGGTCGTCGACGTACGCGCCGACGAAGTCGTAACGCCCGGTCGTGTCCGCCCGCAGCGCCTTGGTGTACGGGATGCGCAGGATGTTCTTCATGCCCCCGGCCAGCAGGCGGTTGGCCCGGTTCTGGATCCAGGTCGTGGCGTCGGTGTCGGCCGGACCGCCGTGCGGCGGGTTGTACTTGAAGCCGCCGTCGGCCGGCGGGTTGTGCGACGGCGTGATCACCACTCCGTCCGCAAGCCCGGTGGAACGGCCCCGGTTGTAGGTGAGGATCGCGTGCGAGACGGCGGGCGTCGGCGTGTAGCCGTCACGGCTGTCGATGAGCACCCGTACCCCGTTGGCCGCGAACACCTCCAGCGCCGACACCCTCGCCGGCTCCGAGAGCGCGTGGGAGTCGATGCCGAGGAACAACGGCCCGTCGGTGCCCTGGGCGTGGCGGTACTCGCAGATCGCCTGGCTGGTCGCGAGGATGTGATCCTCGTTGAACGCCGTGTTCAGCGACGAGCCACGATGCCCGGAGGTGCCGAACGCCACCCGTTGCGCCACCTCGTCGGGATCGGGGTGGAGGGCATAGTAGGCGGTGACCAGCTTGGCGACGTCGACCAGGTCGGCGGGCTGGGCGGGTTGTCCGGCGCGTTCGTGGCTCATGGGGCCACTTTACGAGTGGCCGTATGGAGACCGTGGGCTAGACTCGCGTCAGTCACTAGAATGGAGTTCTGTTGCCATGCGTATCGGGCTGCTCCTGAATGAATCCAAGGATCCGGACCCGCTGGGCGGGCTCCGCGACACCCTCGCCCAGGCGGCCGACGACGGCTTCGCCTCCGCCTGGCTTTCGCACATCTTCGGCCTCGACGCCCTCACCGCGCTGGCCGTGGCCGGCAGTCAGGTGCCCGGCATCGAGCTCGGCACCGCCGTGGTGCCGACCTATCCACGCCACCCTCTCGCGCTCGCCCAGCAGGCCATGACGGTCAACGCGGCGGTCCGCGGGCGGCTGTCGCTGGGCATCGGCCTGTCGCACCAGATCGTCATCGAGCACATGTTCGGCTACAGCTTCGAGCGGCCCGCCAGGCACATGAAGGAGTACCTGAACATCCTGATGCCGGCCACCCGCGGCGAGCAGGTCGACAACGACGGCGAGACCCTCAGGGCCCACGCCCGGCTCACCACACCGGGAGCCGGGGTGCGGGTGCTGATCGCGGCCCTGGGCCCGCGCATGCTCAAGCTGGCCGGCACCGTCGCCGACGGCACCGTGCTCTGGATGACCGGCCCCAAGACCGTCGCCGAGCACGTCACGCCCGTCATCACCGCCGCCGCGAGCGAGGCCGGGCGGCCCGCGCCGCGCGTGGTCTGCTCACTGCCGATCTGCGTCACCGACGACGCCGACGCCGCCAGAGCCCGCGCCAACGAGGTCTTCTCCGTGTACGGCCAGTTGCCCTCCTACCGGGCCATGCTCGACCGGGAAGGCGCGGCCGGGCCGGGCGACGTGGCGATCGTCGGCGACGAGGACAGCGTGGGCGCCCAGATCGACGCGCTGGCCAAGGCCGGGGTGACGGAGTTCGTGGCCTCCGAGTTCGCCAAGCGGGAACGTACCAGGGCATTCCTCAAGACGCTTCTCTGATCGGCGCGTCGGCCGGAGGACCAGGAGGCATCCGAATAAACTCCCGCAAGGTGAAGCGCGAGCTGCATGGCATTGACGTGTCCAACTGGCAGGGATCCGTCGACTGGACCGACCACGCGGGAGCGGGCGTCAGCTTCGCCTTCGCCAAGGCCACCGAGGGCGGCGACTACACCGACCAGTACTTCGCCCGCAACTGGCAGGGCATGCGGGAGAGCTGGATCGTCTGCGGCGCCTACCACTACGCGCGTCCGAAGGGCGACGCGGCCGAGCACGCCCGCCACTTCCTGCGCGCGATCACGGCGGCGGGCGGGCTGCGCCGCGGCGACCTGGTCGCGCTCGACCTGGAGAACAACGAGGGGCTCCGGCCCGAGCAGGTCGCCCACCACGCCCGCCGCTGGTGCCGCTACGTGGAGCGGCACGGCGGCGTGCGCCCGTTCGTCTACACGTTCCAGTCATTCGCCCGCGCGGGCAACTGCACGGGCCTCGGCGACTATCCGCTGTGGATCGCCAACCCGGAGAAACCCCGCGGCGAGCCGCTGGTGCCCAGTCCCTGGCGGGACTGGACGATTCATCAGTATGCGAACAGTCCGCTCGACCGCAACGTCTTCCACGGAAGCCGGGAAGACCTGACAAGGCTGGGGTTTCACCCGCGATAGCATCGGTGTTCACCACCGACAGTGCTATCCAAGGGAGTCACCGTGTCAGCCGAGCTACGCATCACCCTCGCCGGAGCCGAGCGTGTGGTCGCGGCCGGCACGACGGCCGGTGACGCGCTGGAGGCCGACGGCCGCACCGTCATCGCCGCCAGAGTCAACGGCGAGCCCCGCGACCTGACCCACCAGGTCGCCGAGGACGACGTCGTCGAGCCGATCGAGGTCGCGAGCGACGAGGGCCGGGCCATCGTCCGCCACTCCACCGCCCACGTCATGGCGCAGGCGGTGCAGGAGCTGTTCCCCGGGGCCAGGCTCGGCATCGGGCCGCCGGTCGAGAACGGCTTCTACTACGACTTCGACGTCGAGCAGGCCTTCCACCCCGACGATCTCAAGCGCGTGGAGAAGCGCATGCGCGAGATCGTCAAGCAGGGGCAGCTGTTCTCCCGCCGGGCCGTCTCCGACGACGCGGCCCGCGAGGAGCTGGCCGGTGAGCCGTACAAACTCGAGCTCATCGGGCTCAAGGGCGGCAGTGACTCCGACGAGCACGCCAACGTCGAGGTCGGCGCCGGGCAGCTGACCATCTACGACAACCTCGACCCGAAGACCGGCGAGCTGTGCTGGAAGGACCTGTGCCGCGGCCCGCACGTGCCCTCCACCAGGTCCATCCCGGCGTTCAAGCTGATGCGCTCCGGCGGCGCCTACTGGCGCGGCAGCGAGAAGAACCCGCAGCTCCAGCGCATCTACGGCACCGCTTGGGAGTCGCGCGACAAGCAGGACGCCTACCTCAAGCTCCTCGAAGAGGCCGAAAAGCGCGACCATCGCAAGCTGGGCGTGGAGCTCGACCTGTTCAGCTTCCCGCCGGAGCTGGGCAGCGGCCTGCCGATCTTCCATCCCAAGGGCGGGATCATCCGCAAGGAGATGGAAGACTACATGCGCAGGCGGCAGGCCGAGGCGGGCTACGAGTTCGTCAACACCCCGCACATCACCAAGTCGTCGCTGTTCGAGACCTCGGGCCACCTGCCCTGGTATGCCGACGACATGTTCCCGGCCTTCGAGCTGGAGGGCATCGAATACCGCGTCAAGCCGATGAACTGCCCGATGCACAACCTGATCTTCAGGGCGCGCGGGCGGTCCTATCGGGAGCTGCCGCTGCGGCTGTGCGAGTTCGGCTCGGTCTACCGCTACGAGAAGTCGGGCGTGGTCCACGGGCTGACGCGGGTGCGCGGCATGACGCAGGACGACGCGCACATCTACACCACCAGAGAGCAGATGGCCGACGAGATCAAGTCGCTGCTGAGGTTCGTGCTCAGCGTGCTGCGTGATTTCGGCCTGGTCGACTTCTACCTGGAGCTGTCCACCCGCGACGACTCCGACAAGTTCATCGGCGACCCCGCCGAGTGGGAGGAGGCGACGCAGGCGCTGCGCCAGGTCGCCACCGAGTCCGGGCTGGAGCTGGTGGACGACCCGGGCGGCGCGGCCTTCTACGGGCCGAAGATCTCCGTTCAGGCCAAGGACGCCATCGGCCGCACCTGGCAGTTGTCCACGATCCAGCTCGACCTCAACCAGCCCAAGCGCTTCGGTCTCGAATACCAGGCGGCCGACGGCAGCCGGCAGACCCCCGTCATGATCCACCGCGCGCTGTTCGGCTCCGTCGAGCGCTTCCTCGGCGTGCTGACCGAGCACTACGCGGGCGCTTTCCCCGCCTGGCTGGCTCCGGTGCAGGTGGTCGGCATCCCGATCGCCGATGCCCATGTGGCCTACCTGCAAGATGTCGCCAAGAAGCTGCGTGAGCGTGGGATCCGGGTCGAGGTCGACGCGGCCGACGACCGCATGCAGAAGAAGATCCGCAACGCGCAGAAGTCGAAGGTCCCCTACATGCTGCTCGCGGGCGACGACGACCTCGCCAACGGCGCGGTGTCCTTCCGCTACCGCAGCGGCGAGCAGAAGAACGGCATCCCGGTGGACGAGGCGATCGCTGAGATCGTCAACGCCGTGGAGCGCCGCGTTCAGGTCTGATTTTCGGCGGGCACTTTGAAGGGGCACTTTGAAGGGGTACGGCGGGTCTCCGCCGTACCCCTTCGTTTGTGCTTTTTCGGCGACGTTATTCGCCGTTATCGCGCACGCTTTGTTCGGGTGCGCTTTCGCGCTATATCGCGTTACTTGGCTAGAGGCTGGCCCTGCTTGTCGGTGAACTTCCCGATGAGGATCATGATGAAGTCGATCAGCACCCAGACGCCCAGCCCGCCGAGGGTGATGAGCTGGAGGATGCCGGTGCCGATCTTGCCGACGTAGAAGCGGTGGACGCCGAGCGCGCCGAGGAAGAAGCAGAGCAAGACGGCAACGATCCATGACTTGGCCATGAAACGATCCTTTCGATTGGGGAGTTGGGCCGGGAGTTTTTGGCATGGTGCACCCGGTCGGTTTTTCATCCACGGGGGTGATCACCGTGGAGCCGCAACGGTAGCAATGGGAACCATATGCCACCAGCGTTTCAGCACTTTGTCAACCGACGTACGATATATACGAAATATCCCTCATCAATGGAAATATCCGCTATAGCGTAAATGGCGAGAGGAATCTCCAGTTAACCGGGCTGCCGCTGCATGGCGACCTGCCTCGGATATGTGGTTACGGGCTCCCGGAGGGCGGCGGTTGCCGGGCGGTAGGGATGCCGTGGGATTGCGGTACGCTGACCCCACTCTGAAGATCACGCTTCCCAGAGAGATGCCGCAGAGCGGAAGCAAGGCCCGCACATCGCGTGTGAGGACCCGGAGGGGCGGTGCGACTGTTCGCATGCCCTTTCGAAGGAGTGTTCTCCCGATGAACGTAGGTCTCGGCCTTCCCATCAACGACCCCGCGAAGCTGCTGACCTGGGCCCGCCGCGCCGACGCCGGCCCCTTCAGCACGCTCGGCCTGCTCGACCGGCTCGTCTACGACAACCCCGAGCCGCTGGTCACCCTCGCCGTCCTGGCCGGCGCCACCTCGCGCGTCCGCGTCCAGACCGAGGTACTGATCGCGCCCCTCCACAACACCGCGATCCTGGCCAAGCAGGCCGCCACACTCGACCGCCTGTCCGGCGGCCGGTTCACGCTCGGCATCGGCACGGCCGGGCGAGAGGACGACTACCTGGCGGCCGGCGCCGACGTCCGCCGACGGGGGCGCCGCCTGGATGAGCAGCTCGCCCTCCTGCGACGCGCCTGGTCCGGCGAGCCGTACGGCGTCGGCGGCGACGGCGGCGGCGACGGCGACCGCGTTGGCCCGATCGGCCCCGCGCCCGCCCGGCCAGGCGGCCCTGAGGTGCTGTTCGGCGGCTTCGTCCCGGCCGTGTTCGAGCGTGTCGCCCGGTGGGGTGACGGCTTCCTCGGCGCGGGCCTGGGGCCCGAGTGGATGGACACGGCCTTCCGCGACGTGGAACAGCGCTGGGCGCTCGCCGGCCGCGAGGGTCGTCCCCGGCTGGTCGCCCAGGTCAACGTCGCCCTCGGCCCGGACGCGGTGCTGGCGGAGGCCCGGGAGGAGATGGGCGGCTACTACGCGTTCACCGGCCGCGCCGAGCACATGCTGGACGGCCTGCTCACCACGCCCGCCCGGATCCGGGAGGCCGTCACGGCGTTCACCGGCATCGGCGCCGACGAGGTGATGCTCTACTGCTGGGCGTCTGACCCGGACCAGATCCACCGTCTGGCCGACACCCTGCCCTGACCCATCCCAGCGACACCCTGCCACCACCCTCGGGGCCGATTCTCCGACGCCGAGGGCGGTCGGCCCGTTGCCCCGCCGTCCCGGCCCGCCCGGTGCTCGGACCCCCGGCCTCGGGTCGGTGCTCTGGTGTCGCGTCCGGGGCTCGGGGGCTTGTGCGGATTCCCTCTCCGGCTCAGAAGGGGTCTGGTTCCGGGGGGTCGGCGGTGGGTTTGGGCTCGCCCGGGAGGCGGACGTCGTCGACCGTGACGTTCACCTCGGTTACCCGCAGGCCGAGCATGCGGCTGACGCTGCGGGCCACGTTGGTCTTGACGGCGGTGGCGACCTCCATCACCACGTGGCCGTACTCGACCACGATCGTCAGGCTCACCGCCACCTGACGGTCCTGGATCTGGGCGTTGATGCCCTGGTTGCCGCGACGGGAGCCGATGCCGACGCGGTCGCGGACCGACTCGAAGGCCCGGGCGAGGTCGCCGCCCAGGTCCGCCACGCCCGGCACCTCCATCACCGCGAGGAAAGCCACCTTCTCCACCACCTCGTCCGCGACCTTGATCCGCCCCTTCACCACGGCTGCGGTGGCAGACGGCTGCTCCCCGGCGTACGCCGACGCGGCCACCTCTCCGTACGGAGCAGCACCGGAGTAGGGGGCGGCACCGGTGTACGGCGAGGCGCCGTATCCGCCGACTGCGGACGCAGCGGTACCAGATCCAGAGGACCCAAGCCCAGAGGACCCAAGCCCAGCGGTGCCAGGCCCAGAGGGCCCAGAGCCAGCCGCTCCAGAACCAACGGCACCAGACGCATGGGGCCCAGGGTCAGAGAGGCCAGATCCAGTAGGCCCAGATCCAGTGGGCCCAGAGCTTGCGGCTCCAGATGCATGGGGCCCAGGGTCGGAGAGGCCAAGTCCGGTGGGCCCAGGTCCGGTGAGGTCAGGTCCGAAGGCGGGGCCGGATCTGGCGGCCTCAGATCCGGCGGAGCCAGATCTGGCAACCCCATAGCCAGCGGGACCAGATTCGGTGGTGCCGGTTCCAGAGAGGCCGGTTCCAGCGGCGCCAGTCGCAGAGAGGCCAGCTCCGTTGGGGTTGGGCTCTACGGTGCTGGCGCCGCTGGAGTCGGCGCTGACACCGCGAACCCCGCGGCCAGAGCGACCAGAGCCGATGGCGCGGACCGGGTCGACGCCATACGTGTCGGTGCCTCGTCCTGGGGTGTCGGTCTCGGTGTCGCTGTATCCCGTGGCACCGGTCCCGGCAGCACCGGTCCCGGCAGCACCGGTCCCGGCAGCACCGGTCCCGGCAGCACCGGTCCCGGTGTCGCCGTATCTCGTCTCGCCGTATCCCGTGGTGCCGGATCCTGCGGCGCTGTATCCCGTGGAGTTGGTTTCTGTGGCGCTGTATCCCGTGGTGCTGGATTCTGTGGTGCCCGGTGTGGTGGTGTCGTCGGCTAACGCGTCGGTCATCGCGGCCTCCTCTGAGCGGTGTTCAGCGCGATCTGTCGTGGAACCCCGGGCGTCCACGCTACGGGAGGAAACGGCAGTGTGAGAGGCCGGTCAAGGGCTGAGCGGTGCGGTGACGGCGACTTTCGGGGAGCGGCTCAGTCTGGGCGTTTCTGATTCTCGAGGTATTCCTTGATGATGGACAGCGGTGCGCAGCCGCACGAGGCTGCGAAGTGCGAGGGTGGCAGACGTGGGCACCCCGCAGGTATGCGCGGATGTGGTCGGGATATTGCTGTCGTGATCTTCGGGCGGACACGCTCTTGAAGGAGCCAACCAGCCGTGCCAGGGAGACTTGTGGGGGATGGTGCACCAGCAGGTGCACGTGATCACGCTCGCCGTTGAATCGCCCGGCTCGCTCTCGAAGTCGGTGCGGACAACCCGCATGATTTCTGCGCACCGCGTGAGGGTTTGGTCGGTGGGCGGTCGGCGCCGGTACTGGGGTGTGCAGACCACGTGTGCGTGGAGGGTGTGGACGACCGTAGGGCCTCTGCGAATGTCGGGGTTCGCACGCGTGGCCACGTAGAGTAACGCTACGATCTTGCCTGTGAAGATCGTCGTACGGGTGAAGCTGATGCCGCAGGCCGATCAGGCCGCCGCGCTGTCGGCGACCCTGCGTGCGGTCAACGACGCCGCGAACTGGGTGTCGGCCGTGGCGTTCGAGCATGGCGTGCCGCGTGAGTATGAGCTGCGCAAGTACACCTACGCCGAGTTGAAGGGGCGGGGGCTGGGGGCGCAGGCCGCTCAGCACACCATCAAGAGGGTCCGCGACGCCTACACCACGTTGCAGGCGAACATCCGTGCTGGCAACCTCGGCGAGAAGGGCTCCAAGCGTCGGACCAAAGCCGAGTCCAAGCCGGTCACCTTCCGCCCCGAGGCGGCGCACCCGTTTGACGACCGGTGTCTGAGCTGGCAGTACGACGCTCAGACGGTCAGTATCTGGACCACCGCCGGGCGTATCAAGAACATCCGCTTCGCCTGTTCCGCCGACGCGCTCAAGACGCTGCGTGAATACCGCAGGGGCGAGTCGATCTGATCGAACGCGACGGCGTGTTCTACTTGATCGCCGTGTGCGAGGTGCCCGAAGCCCCGCTCAACGAGCAGCCCGCCGGCTGGCTCGGCGTGGACCTGGGCATCGTCAACATCGCCACCGTGGACGGCATGACCCGGTTCACCGGACGCGGCCTGAACCGGCACCGCAAGCGGCAACTCGAACTTCGCCGCAAGCTCCAGGCCAAGGCCACCCAGTCCGCGAGGCGGCGGCTCAAGCACCGCCGTCGCAAAGAGCAGCGGCACGCCGCGAACGTCAACCACATCATCTCGAAGAAGATCGTGACCGAGGCCGCACGCACCTGTTCCGGTATCGCTCTGGAAGACCTGGGCGGAATTCGGGACAGGGTACGGCTCCGCAAGCCCCAACGGGTCACGCTCCATTCCTGGGCTTTCCGCCAGCTCGGGACCTTCCTCGCGTACAAGGCGCGGCGGGCCGGTGTCCCGCTGGTGTACGTCGATCCGGCGTACACCAGTCAGGAATGTGCCGAGTGCCACCACATCGACAAGAACAATCGGGTCAGCCAGGCTCTGTTCATCTGCCGGAACTGCGGGGTCGTTGCCCACGCCGACCGCAATGCCTCCCGCAACATCGCCGCACGCGGCGAGGTTGCGTGGATTGCGGGGCGTGAGTCACGCGTCCCAGCCACCCCGTAGGTGGTCTGGACGGAGGAGGCCACACCACAGCCAGTGGTGCCCTACCTCCAAGCCCGGTCCTTCAGAGCCGGGTCAAGTTGACGATTGTGCCGGAAGCCCGTGCCGTTTGTCCCCGGACCTGGGGCCCTATGCTGCTAGATATGCACGATCAGGCAGGGGCCGGGGCACCCGATAACTTCCAGCGTCTGTGGACTCCGCATCGCATGGCCTACATCAAGGGCGAGGGCAAGCCGACCGGGACGGGCGCCGACGACGGGTGTCCGTTTGACGCCATTCCCAAGATGAGCGACGAGGACGGGCTGGTCGTGGCCAGGGGCGAGGTCGTGTACGCGGTGCTCAACCTCTACCCCTACAACTCCGGCCACCTCATGATCGTGCCTTACCGGCACGTACCGGACTATGACTGTCTCGACGGCGCGGAGCTGCTGGAGCTGGCGGAGTTCACGCAGCGGGCGGTGCGGGCGCTGCGCAAGGCGAGCGGCGCCCAGGGGTTCAACGTCGGCATGAACCTTGGCCAGGTCGCGGGCGCGGGCATCGCCGCGCACCTGCATCAGCATGTGGTGCCGAGGTGGGGCGGCGATACCAACTTCATGCCGGTCGTCGCGCAGACCAAGGTGTTGCCGCAGCTACTTCGTGACACCCGCGAGCTGCTCGCCGACGCGTGGGACTGACGGCCTCGGCAGCGCGCCGATGCCCGCCGACAACAGCAGCGGGATCGCCAGGGCCAGGGCCATCGAGAGCACGGCCGCGCCCGAGTCGTTGACCAGCATGCCGATGACGCCGCTGACGAGTGTGCCGATCAGGCCGGCGCGCAGCGCGGGGGAGTAGGTGAAGGCGGCGGGCACCACTCCGGCGGAGGCCTGTTCGGGGCGCAGGATCGCGTAGACGAGGAACGCGACGGCGGCGATCACGATCGGCATCAGGTTGGGGCTGAGCAGCGTGTGGAGCATGGCGTTGAGCTTGCGCAGGATGACGTCGAACGCCTCGCCGGTGAGCACCTGACCGACGAACCGGCCCAGGTGGGTCTGCTTGTCGGGCGGCTGCAGGTAGTTGACGACCGCGAACGTCATCACGATCACCGCCCCCGCCACGCAGAACGCCCCCAGCTTGACGATCGACACCCGCTTGCCCGCCAGGATCAGCGCGGTCACCGCGATGCCCGGCACGAACGCGATGACGCCGCCGAAGTCGCTGCCCATGCCCGAGCCGCCGAGCACCATCGCGAACGCCCCCAGCACCGCCACCGCCGCCACTCCCACCTTGCCCGGGAAGCGGTGGGCGATGGTCGTGGTGGCCAGCAGCGTGCCGGTGGCCAGCAGCGCGAACGGGATGTTGCCCAGGCCGTAGTAGCGGGCGCCCACCTCGGCGCTGTAGCCCATGATGCTGTTGAGCTGCAGGGTCGTGCCGGTCAGCAGGTCACCGGCGAGGGTGAGCGCGGTGATGCCCGCCACGATCGCGAGCGGGCCGAGCGGTGCGCGCCGCCACGGCCCCGCGCAGGCCAGGAGGGTGATGGCCGCCACCCAGCCGAGTACGCCGCCGATCAGGCCCGGCAGGGTGGACCACGGCAGCAGGTTGACCAGGTAGCTGGAGACGGGCAGCGCCGCCAGGGCGACCGCCGCCAGGCGTACCCCGGGCAGGCCCTTGCGGCGGCGCAGCAGCAGGAACGCGATCAGGTAGAACAGGACCTGCAGCACGGCGATGACGGTGAAATAGATGCCCTTGACCGAGCGGATCGTCTGGGCGGTGGCGTCGGCGCGGCGCAGCCGGTCGATCGTCGCGCCCTGCGCTCCCACCTGGAGCGGCACGCCCACGACCGTGCTGGGCACCGGAACGCCCGCCGTGGTCAGCGCGGTGGCGGTCAGGTCGGGCAGGATCGAGATGTCGTCGCGGTGCGTGGAGGCGGCCCCGAGCAGGTGGCCCTGGGCGCCCGGCTGGCGCAGCATCGCGACCCGCAGGTGCGGCACGGAGCCGTGGTCCGACAGGCCGGCCAGGATGACGGTCGCGTCGGCGGGCAGGGCCGACAGCAGCGCGCCCGTCTTCGCGTCGGCCTGCCGCAGCGCGTCGCGGCGCTCGCGCGCGCCGAGCTGGTCGGGTACGCGCGGCAGCGTGCCGGTGGCCAGGTAGGGGCGGATCAGGTCGTCGACCTCCACCGCCACCACCCGGCATCGCGCCAGGTCGGCGGCCGGGACCTGATCGGCGGAGGCGAGGTAGCGGGACACGGCGCCGTTGCGGTCGGCCAGCGCCAGCGCGGCGCCGGGGCCGACCGCGACCGAGCACTGGCCGGCGGCCTTCAGCGCCTCGCCGAGCGTGCCCGCGTTGCGCTGGCCCGCCACGTCGATGAGGTAGCGGTAGTCGGGGATGACGGCGCCGTCGCCGCGCGCCTCCGGCGTCGGGGGCGCGCCGCAGCTGTAGCCGGCCGCCGACCTGGTGCCCGCCGACACGGTGAGCCACCCGTCGTAGGGGCAGGTCAGGCCGCCGACCGTGCGTACGGACAGAGACCCGATCGCGCTGGCACCGGCGAGCCGCCACAGGTTGGGCGTGTCGTTGGGAGTGATGTCGTTCCAGTGGAGCCCGGGAACGCCGATGAGCGCTACCCGCCCGCCACCGACCTCGGCCTGCCCCGCCTGGGCGAACCCCCCTACCAGTAGGAGAGTCGCCAACACGACCAGCACGCGCCTCACGGGAATGTCCCCCTACGATCTACGGCTACCGTCCGCAGCATCGTCTCACCTCGCCGTGGGTGGCGAGACCGTTCGGCACCAGCCTCTCAGGCCGGGGAGACCGTCACCTTGGCGGGCTCGCTCTCGTTCTGGAGGCGGTCGAGGGAGGTCACCAGATAGGTGCCCGGGGTCTTCGTGGTGAACGTGGGTGATGTGACGATGGCCACGAGATTGCGGGCGTCGGTGGACCGGCAGTCCTGGCCCGACTTCGGGACCTGGTAGACCGCGTACGAGCGGGCGCCCTGGCTCGCGTTCCACGAGACGACGCCGCCGGCCGCCTTGGCCCCGGCGGGTTTGGCCGGGGCGACGCCGCCGCGGTCCTTGATGAGCGGCAGCAGCGCCGGGCGGCTGTAGTGGTCCTTGGCCAGGCGGTCGATGGCGCTCAGCGGGTTGCTCAGCAGTTGGGCGGCGCTGAAGAAGACATCGCCGTCGATCCGCTCGTAGTCGCGGTTGAACGTCAGATGGGCGGCCAGCTCGCCCGGCTTGGTCCAGGCCTTGTCGTCCGTGGTGCCCACCCGGTAGAGGGCCTGGCCGATGTAGAGGTCGACGCCGGTGCCCTTGACCTCGTTGTTCCACCAGGGCACCAGGGCCCGGTAGTCGGCCAGCCGGAAGCCGCGCGACCAGTAGAGCTGCGGCATGATGTAGTCGACCGTGCCCGACTTGATCCAGTGCCGCGCATCCGCATAAATCGCGTCATAGGCCGACATGCCGGAGGTGCTGGAGCCCGTCGGGTCGTCCGACTTGTTGCGCCAGATGCCGAACGGGCTCACCCCGAACTTGACGTGATTTTTAACCGCGTGAACGGCCACGTCGACCTGGGCGATCAGCTTGTTGACGTTGTCGCGCCGCCAGTCGGCCAGCTTCGCGCCGTCGCCGTACTTTGTAAAGGCGGCCGCGTCGTTGAACGCGCCGCCCCCGCCCGGATACGGGTAGAAGTAGTCGTCGAAGTGCACCCCGTCGATGTCGTAACGCCGCACCACATCGGTGACGACCTTGGTGACGTGCTCGCGGACCTGCGGCAGGCCGGGGTTGTAGTAGAGGCGGCCGTCGTACTTGACGGTCCAGCCGGGGTGCTGGCGGGCCGGGTGGCCGGCGGGCAGCTTGGCCGTGTCGGCGTCATAGGCGGCGCGATAGGGGTTGAACCAGGCGTGGAACTCCAGGCCGCGCTTGTGGGCCTCGTCGATGAGGAACGGCAGCGGGTCCCAGCCCGGGTCCTTGCCGGCCGTGCCGGTCAGATACTGCGTCCACGGCTCGATCGAGGACTTGTAGAGCGCGTCGGAGGCCGGCCGTACCTGCACGAAGACCGCGTTGAAGCGGCGCTTGACGGCCGCGTCGAGCAGCTTGACGTACTCGGCCTGCTGCTTGGCCACCGGAAGGCCGGTGCGCGAGGGCCAGTCGATGTTCTTGACCGTGGCGATCCAGACGCCGCGCAACTGGCGCTTGGGGTAGCGGGCATCGGCGGTGCAGGCGGTCTTCACCTGCGCGGAGCTCGCCGTCTTCGTAGCGGACTCGCCGGTCGAGGCGGTCGCCGCGGGCGTCTCCTTGGCTCCCGGGCCGAAGAGGTAGGCGGCGCCGGCTGTGACGGTGGCGAGGGCGGCAGCGGCGATGAGAGGGCGTCCGGTTCGCATGATGCTTCAGTCTTACATTGGCTCTGACGTGCTTAGGTCGAAAAAAAGAAATCGATTCGTGATGTTCGTGTGTTGAAAGTGACGGCTGGGCCGGGAGGGGCGGCGCTCCTCCCGGCCCGGATCGGTCGTCAGTCCCCGGTGGCGACCTTGTCGGCCACGTGCGTCGGCAGCGGCTCATAGCGCAGGAACGCGCGCTGGAAGGTGCCGGTGCCGTGCGACATGGACCGCAGGTCGATCGCGTAGCGGGTGATCTCCAGCTCGGGCACCTCGGCCTTGACCAGGGTGCGTCCCGTGCCCACCGGCTCGGTGCCGAGCACCCGGCCGCGCCGCGACGACAAGTCCGACATCACCGAGCCCACGTAGTCGTCGGCCACCAGCACCGACAGCTCGTCGACCGGCTCCAGCAGCAGCGTCGGCACCTTAGACGCGGCCTCTTTGAGTGCCAGCTGCCCGGCGATCTGGAAGGCCATGTCGGAGGAGTCGACCGAGTGCGCCTTGCCGTCGTACAGCGTGACGCGCACGTCCACCATCGGGTAGCCGGCGACCACGCCCCGCTCCATCTGGGCGCGCACGCCCTTCTCGACCGACGGGATGAACTGCCTGGGCACCACACCGCCGACGATCTTGTCCACGAACTCGAAACCCCCGCCGGAGGGCAGGGGCTCCACTTCCAGATGGCAGATCGCGAACTGGCCGTGACCGCCCGTCTGCTTGACGTTGCGGCCCATCGCCTGGCACCTGCCGCCGAACGTCTCACGCAGCGGCACCCGCAGGTCGACGCGCTCGACCTCGACGCCGTGCCGCTTGGACAGCCGGTCGAGCAGCACATCGGTGTGTGCCTCGCCCATGCACCAGAGAACGAGCTGCCGGGTCTCGGCGTTGTTCTCCAGCCGGAGCGTCGGATCCTCGGCCACCAGGCGGCCCAGCGCCTGCGACAGTTTGTCCTCGTCGGCCTTGGACTTGGCCTGGATGGCGACGGGCAGCAGCGGCTCGGGCGTCTCCCACGCCGTCATGAGCAGGGGCTTGTCCACCTCGGACAGTGTGTCGCCCGTCTCGGCCCGGGAGAGCTTGGCCACGGCGATGATGTCGCCCGCCACGCCCTTCGCGGCGCTGCGCTGCTGCTTGCCCAGCGGGCAGGTGAGGGTCCCGATGCGCTCGTCCACGTCGTGGTCCTCGTGCCCGCGCTCGGCCAGGCCGTGCCCGGACACGTGCACGGTCATGTCGGGGCGAAGGGAGCCGGAGAAGATGCGCACCAGGCTGATGCGGCCCACGTACGGGTCGCTGGTGGTCTTGACGATCTCGGCGACCAGCGGGCCGTCGGAGTCGCAGGTGATGCCCTTGACGGGTTTGCCGTCGAGGGAGGTGATCTCCGGCATCGGGTGTTCGAGCGGGGAGGGGAATCCCTGCGTCATGAGTTCGAGCACCTCTTGGGCGCCCACGCCGAGGCCGCTGCAGAGCACGGGGAAGAAGCTGCCCCGCGCGACGGCCTTCTCGAGGTCCTCGATGAGGACCTTGGTGTCGATCGGCTCGCCCTCCAGGTAGCGCTCCATGAGCGACTCGTCTTCGCTCTCCTGGATGATGCCCTCGATCAGGACACCGCGGTGTTCCTCGATCTGCGACTGGTACTCGGTGCCCGGGTCCTTCTCGGTGCGCGTGCCCGTGGCGTAGTTGTAGAACTTCTGCGACAGCAGCCCGATCAGGCCGTTCACGTGCCCGTTGGTGATCACCGGCAGGTAGAGGGGGGCCACGCCGTCGCCGAAGATGTCCTGACAGGTGGCGAGGACCTCGTCGAAGTCGGCCCGCTGGTGGTCGATCTTGGTGATCACGACGGCTCTGGGCATGCCGACCTGGCTGCACTCCTCCCACAGCATCTGGGTGAGCCCGTCGATGCCCTCCGAGGCCGACACGACGAAGAGGGCGGCGTCGGCCGCGCGCAGCCCGGCGCGCAGGTCGCCCACGAAGTCGGCGTATCCGGGGGTGTCCAGAAGATTGATCTTGATGCTGTTGTGCACCAGCGGCGCGAGTGACAGGTTCACCGAGCGCTGCTGCCGCACCTCCACCTCGTCGAAGTCGCTGACCGAATTGCCGTCCTCCACCCGGCCGGCCCGCTGGATCGTGCCGGTCGCGGCCAGCAGCTGCTCGACGAGGGTTGTCTTGCCCGCTCCTGAGTGGCCGACCAGCACGACATTGCGTATCGCATCCGCCCTGTCGGCCGCTGGTGCCCTGCCCGCGGCTCCCATGGCATGGCCAGGGTTCTTCTCTGCCACATTCGCCTCCCGCGTCGTCGGTTGAGGTTGCCAACGCCGCGCCCGAGCGAGGGGACAGAAACCGCATGGACGCGGTGTGTTCACCAAATACCCCTGTGGCGAATATCACAAGAGGGATGGGGCAAAGAAAGTCGTCGGCTCGTTAATGGCCTACGATCAGACGGCGATGCTGAAACTCCTGCGCCCGGCCATGACCCGGATACTCACCCCGCTGGGCAGGGCACTCGCCGCCCGCGGGATCGGCCCGAACGTCGTCACGGCGATCGGCACGATCGGCACCGTCCTCGCCGCCCTGATCTTCCTGCCGGTGGGCCAGTTGTCGTGGGGCGCCCTGCTGATCACGGTGTTCGTGCTGTTCGACCTGCTCGACGGCCTGGTGGCCCGGCTCGGCGGGAAGGGGGGCAGCACCTGGGGCGCGTTCCTCGACTCGACGCTCGACCGGGTGGCCGACTCCGCCATCTTCTCCGGGCTGATTCTTTACTTCATCTCGAAGGACGACACGCTGATGGCCGCGGTGACGCTGGCCGGCCTGGTCGCCGGGGCCCTGGTGTCCTACGCCAAGGCCAGGGCGGAGGGGCTCGGGCTCACCTGTGACGTGGGGCTGGCCGAGCGGCCGGAGCGCCTGGTCGTCGCGCTGGTGGCCACCTTCTTCGCCGGGCTCGGCGTGCCGTACATTCTCCCCGCCGGGATGTGGCTGCTGGCGGTCGCCAGCGCGGTCACGGTGGTGCAGCGGGTGGTCCACGTTCATGGGCAGACGAGGCAGGCTGGGGAGCGATGAGTCAGAAGACGTCCGTCACCGATCGCATCGTCGCCGCGGGGTTCGCGGCCGGCTGGAAACTGGTCCCGCTGCTGCCCCAGCGCGTGACCGCGGGGGCCTTCGACCTCCTGGCCGACCGGGTGTGGCGCCGGCGGGGAAAGTCGGTACGCCGCCTGGAGTCCAATCTGGCCAGGGTGACCGGGCTCGATCCCGACGGCCGCGAGATGCGCGAGCTGAGCAGGGCGGGCATGCGCTCCTACTTCCGCTACTTCCACGAGGTGTTCCGGCTGCCGTCGATGCGCCGCGAGGACATCGTCCGCCGCACGCACGTCACCGGCGCCGAGCACATCCACGACACGGTGGCCGCCGGGCGCGGGGTGGTGCTGGCGCTGCCGCACATGGGCAACTGGGACCAGGCCGGCGCGTGGCTGGTGGGCGTGGGCCATCCGTTCGCCACCGTCGCGGAGCGGCTCAAGCCCGAGTCGCTGTTCCGCCGCTACGTCGCCTTCCGCGAGGGGCTGGGCATGGAGGTGCTGCCGCTCACGGGCGGTGACGGCCACAACTTCGGCAGCCTCGCCACGCGCGTACGGCGGGGCGGCGTCGTCTGCCTGCCGGCCGAGCGCGACCTGACCAAGAGCGGCATCGAGGTGCGCTTCTTCGGCTCGGCCACCAAGGTGCCCGCGGGGCCGCCGCTGCTGGCCGTGCAGACCGGGGCGGCGCTGCTGCCCGCCACCGTCTACTTCCACGGTGACGACTGGGGGATCGACATCCACGAGGAGATCCCCGTGCCCGAGGAGGGCACCAGGCAGGAGAAGGTCGCGATCGTGGCGCAGCGCCTGACGGACGTCTTCGAGAAGGGCATCTCCGAGCACCCTGAGGACTGGCACATGCTGCAGCGGCTCTGGCTGGAAGACCTGTCGAGATGAGGGTCGGCATCGTCTGTCCCTACTCCTGGGACATGCCCGGTGGGGTCAAACAGCACATCGACGACCTGGCCCAGGCGCTGATCGCGCAGGAGCACGACGTCTCGGTCATCGCGCCGGCCGCCGACGACGAGGAACTCCCGCCGTACGTGACGGGTGCGGGCCGGGCCATCCCGGTGCCGTACAACGGGTCGGTGGCTAGGATGTCGTTCGGCTTCCTCTCGGCGGCCCGGGTGCGGCGCTGGGTGCGGGACGGCCGCTTCGACGTGCTGCACATCCACGAGCCGCTGGTGCCGAGCCTGGGCGTGCTGGCCTGCTGGGCGGCCAAGGGGCCGATCGTGGCCACCTTCCACGCCTCCTGGACGCGCTCGCGGGCCATCGCGGTGGCCGAGCCGCTGCTGCGCAGCGCGCTGGAGAAGCTCAGCGGGCGCATCGCGGTCTCCGACGCGGCCCGCAAGAGCCTGGTCGAGCAGTTCGGCGGCGACACCGTGCTGATCCCCAACGGCGTCACCGTCAGCCGTTACGCCCACGCGGAGCCGCTCGACGGGTGGGGGCCCGACGGCGCCACGCTCGGCTTCCTCGGCCGGATGGACGAGGAGCGCAAGGGCCTGCCGATCCTGCTGGACGCCTTCAAGCCGCTGGCGGCCGAACGTCCGGGGCTCAAGCTGCTCATCGCCGGTCCGGGCGACGCCAAGGACGTCTACGACCGGGTGCCCAAGACGCTGCACGACCGGGTCACCGTGCTCGGCCAGGTGAGCGAGGCCGACAAGATCCGCGCCTACCACTCGGTCGACGTGTTCTGCGCGCCCAACACCCGGGGGGAGAGCTTCGGCATCGTGCTGGCCGAGGCGATGGCCTCGGGCGCGACCGTGCTGGCCAGCGACATCCCCGCCTTCCGCAGGGTGCTGGGCGATGGCCAGGCGGGCGCGCTGTTCACCAACGGCGACCCCGCCTCCCTCGCCCGCGAGGCGGCCGCGCTGCTCGACGCCCCGGAGCGCCGCGCCAAGCTGGCCGAGGAAGCGCTGGTGGCGGTCGGCAAGTACGACTGGTCGACGGTCGCCCGTGACGTGGTCCGGGTCTACGAGACGGTGACGGCCAGCGGCATGGGCGGCGTGGAGGAAGACCTGTGACCCCGACCATGATCGTGCTGATCGCGGGCCTCGTCGTGGTGCTCACGGCCGTCTACATCTCGTGGCGGGCGGGCCGTCTCGACCGGATGCACATCCGGCTGGAGCTGGCCCGCGAGGCGCTCGACGCCGCGCTCATGCGACGCCGGGCCGTGGTGCTGGAGCTGGCCGGCTCCCGGCTGCTCGACCCGGCGACCTCGCTGGTGCTGGCCGCGGCGGCGCACGAGGCCAGGATGGCCGGGCCCGAGGATCGCGAGCACGCCGAGAGCGACCTGTCGGGCGCGCTGCGCGCCGCCGTCGACCAGGAGCGCTTCACCGAGAAGCTGTCGGAGTCGCCCGGCGGCCAGGCCCTGCTCGAAGAGCTCGGCGCGGCCGTGGCCAAGGTCGTCTACTCGCGCCGCTTCTACAACAGCGCCGTGGGAGTCACCCGTACGGCCCAGCGCCGCTGGCTCGCCAGAGTTCTGCGCCTGGCCGGGCATACCGAATACCCGCAATTCTTCGAGATTGATGACAATCCGCCCGCGACTATGGCAACTGAATGACCTGATTTGGAGAGCGCCGGTAGGCTTCTTCCGTTTCTGGGCCCATGCGGAGGAGTACACAGGTGCGGCTACCTCGGATGATTACCGTGACGCTGGCCGGGGCGGCTGTCCTGCTGCCGGTCGCGGCCTGCTCGTCGAACGAGCCCGCAGCGGGCAAGGCGCCGCAGGCGGCCACGGCGTCGCCGACCGAGGAGCCCACGGCGGAGGCGGGCGAGACCCATCCCTTCACCGGACTGCCGATGGAGGGGGCCGCCAAGCCGGTGCTCGCCGTGAAGATCGAGAACACCGCGGCCGGCAAGCCCCAGCTCGGACTCAAGAGCGCGGACATCGTCTACGTCGAGCAGGTCGAGGCCGGTCTGACCCGCCTGATGGCCGTCTTCTCCTCGAAGCTGCCGGCCAAGGTGGGGCCCGTGCGCAGCGCCCGCATCTCCGACCTGCACATCGTGCCGCAGTTCGGCAAGCCCGCCTTCGCCTACTCGGGCGTGCAGTCGCTGATGTTGCCGTTCATGGCCAAGGCGTCGTTGTACGACGTCGGCGACACCCGCAACCCGGGCGCCTTCTTCCGCCAGCCGGGCCGCTTCGCCCCCTACAACCTGTTCGCCACCACCAAGAAGTTGCTGACCCGGGCACCGGGCGCCGACAAGGCCAAGGACATCGGCTTCACCTTCGGCGACGCCCCGGCCGACGGCGGCGTGGACAAGAAGTCGTACACCGTCAAGTGGCCCGCCGCGCGCTTCACCTTCGGCTGGTCCGAGGCGGACGAGAAGTGGCTGATCTGGCAGGACGGCAAGAAGGACATGGCGGCGGAGGGCGGCCAGCTCGGCGCGCCGACGATCGTCGTCCAGTACACCAAGACCGAGCGCTCCCAGTTCCACGACAAGAACCAGAGCTACACGCCCCTGGTGCACAGCGTCGGCAAGGGCTCGGCGGTGGTGCTGCGCGACGGCAAGGCGTACAAGGCGAAGTGGGAGCGGAAATCCGAGGAGAGCGGTACGACGTTCACCACGGAGAGTGGCGAGCCGATGAACTTCGCGCCCGGCCAGGTCTGGGTCGCGCTCGCCAGTCGCAAGCCCGTTATCCCGTGAAAAGCCCACCTAGATGTACAAGAGCCTTGATAAATCCTGACATCGTGGTGTGTCGGGGGAGAGGTCTTCAGGACCTACCATGGGCTTGATAACTTACCGTTCGCTTTTGTGAGGATGACCGTCGTGTCCAGCACGCCCGAAAACACCCCCGTCACCGGAACTGCGCGCGTCAAGCGCGGCATGGCCGAGATGCTCAAGGGCGGCGTCATCATGGACGTCGTCACCCCCGAGCAGGCGAAGATCGCCGAAGACGCCGGCGCCGTCGCCGTGATGGCCCTGGAGCGCGTGCCCGCCGACATTCGCGCGCAGGGCGGCGTTTCCCGGATGAGCAACCCCGACATGATCGACGGCATCATCGCCGCGGTGTCGATCCCGGTCATGGCCAAGGCCCGCATCGGCCACTTCACCGAGGCCCGCGTGCTGCAGGCCCTGGGCGTCGACTACGTCGACGAGTCGGAGGTCCTGACCCCGGCCGACTATGCCAACCACATCGACAAGTGGCAGTTCACCGTGCCCTTCGTGTGCGGCGCGACGAACCTGGGCGAGGCCCTGCGCCGCATCACCGAGGGCGCGGCCATGATCCGCTCCAAGGGCGAGGCCGGCACCGGCGACGTGTCCAACGCGGTCACCCACATGCGCACGATCCGCGGCGAGCTCAAGCGGCTCACCTCGCTGCCCGAGGACGAGCTGTACGTCGCCGCCAAGGAGCTGCAGGCGCCGTACGAGCTGGTCGCCGAGGTGGCCCGCGCCGGCAAGCTGCCCGTCGTGCTGTTCACCGCGGGCGGCATCGCCACCCCGGCCGACGCGGCGATGATGATGCAGCTCGGCGCCGAGGGCGTGTTCGTCGGCTCCGGCATCTTCAAGTCGGGCGACCCGGCCAAGCGCGCCGCGGCCATCGTCAAGGCCACGACGTTCTACGACGACCCGGACGTCATCGCCAAGGTCTCGCGCGGGCTGGGCGAGGCGATGGTCGGCATCAACGTCGACGACATCCCGCAGCCGCACCGCCTCGCCGAGCGCGGCTGGTAACAGGGCTTCCGGCTCTTGGTGTGGGCGACGGCGCGCGCGTCTGGCGCGGGCGCCGTCGCCTCTGCTTTACGCGGTTGCGCGACCTTACGCGGTCGCGCGACGCACCCCTGCGGGTTTCGCGCCGCACTGTCTTTGCGCGCCGTCGCGGGCGGCGCGGTCCCGCTTCGGCGCGTCGTCGCAGGCCGCGGGGTCGTGGGGTGAGATGATCTAGGACACCGGGTGCACCGCCGGGACGGCGGAAATTTCCGAATGGGGCGATATCCGTGAAGGATGTCGCCTTTTTCGTGTTAGGTGGTGTTCACCGGGGCGTCATGATCCTCCGTCAGGTTACGAGACGTCCCCTCGCCAACCTCCCCAGGAGCCCCCCTTGACCAAGCTCAACCGCCGCCACTTCCTCGTCGCCGGGTTAACCGCGGGCGCCGCCGCGGCCATCCCGGCCACCGCCGCGAACGCCGATCCCGTCAAGGACCCCGCCACCGAGACCGCCCAGAGCCTGGCCTCGCGCGGCCTGACGACCGACCCGTTCACGCTCGGTGTCGCCAGCGGCGACCCGGACCATGAGGGCTTCGTGCTCTGGACCCGCCTGGCCCAGCAGCCGCTGGCCGAGGACGGTTTCGGCGGTATGCCGCAGCGGCCGTTCCCCGTGCTGTGGCAGATCTACTCCGACGAGCGGTGCCGCCGCGTGGTCCGCAGCGGTGTCACCGTGGCCGCGCCCGAATGGGGCCACACCGTTCACGTCGAGGCCGACCATCTCAGCTCCGACCGTGAGTACTGGTACCGCTTCCGCGTCGGCCCGTACATCTCGCCCGTCGGCCGGGCCAAGACCGCCCCGCACCCCCTGTCGTACGGCGGCGCCCTGTCGATGGCGTTCGTCTCCTGCGCCCAGTACGAGCACGGCTACTTCACCTCCTACCGCAGGCTGGCCGAGGAGCACCCGGACCTCATCCTTCACCTGGGCGACTACCAGTACGAATACACCAAGAACACCTACAACATCCCCGGCGGCAACGTACGCAATCACGAGGGCCCCGAGACCGTCACGCTGGCCAACTACCGCCAGCGCCACGCCCAGTACAAGGCCGACCCCGACCTGCAGGCCGCCCACGCCGCCGCCCCCTGGCTGGTCGTCTTCGACGACCACGAGGTGGACAACAACTGGGCCGACGAGATCCCGGAGCACGCCGAGGACCAGCCGACCTTCCTGCAGCGCCGCGAGGCCGCCTTCCGGGCCTACTACGAGAACATGCCGCTGCGCCGCACCTCCATCCCGCGCGGCGTCGACATGCAGCTCTACCGGAGGGTGCGCTGGGGCAGGATGGCCAGCTTCCACATGCTCGACACCCGCCAGTACCGCGACGACCAGGGCTGCGGCGACGGCTACAAGGACTGCCCGGCCGCCGTCGACCCCAGCAGGTCGATCACCGGAGCGGCCCAGGAGGAATGGCTGGTCGACGGCTTCCACAAGTCGCGGGCCCAGTGGGACATCATCGGCCAGCAGGTGTTCTTCGCCCAGCGTGACAACAACGCCGGCCCGGCCAAGGTCACCAGCATGGACGCCTGGGACGGCTACGTCGCCTCGCGCCAGCGGATCACGCAGGGCTGGGTCGACGCCGACGTGCGCAACCCGGTCGTGCTGACCGGCGACGTGCACGCGCACTGGGCCAGCGACCTCAAGCTGAACTACGACGACCCGACCGGCCCGACGGTGGGCTCCGAGCTGGTGGCCTCCTCGATCTCCACCGGCGGCGACGGCGCCGACTCCGACCCGGCCACGCACCCGTTCCTGGCCATCAACCCGCACCTGAAGTTCTACAACAACCAGCGCGGCTACGTGCTGACGAAGATCGAGCGAGACGCGCTCACCGCGGACTTCAAGGTGGTGCCGCACCTGCGGGAGCCCGGTGCGGAGGTGTACACGAGGGCGACGTTCGTGGTCGAGGACGGCGTGCCCGGCGTGCAGCAGACGTACCTGCGCCCGCTCGACCCGTCCGTGCTCGCCCGGCGCGTCACGGTGGACGAGACCGTCCGCCTGGAGACCGAACGCCCGTAACCCCCGGAAAGGCGGCGTCCGTGAGGGCGCCGCCTTTTTGCGTTCCGGAATATTAGCCAAGCTAAGTTAGTTAGGCTAAGCATTATGAGGGACGATCCCGTCGAGCTGGCCGAACAGGTCTCCGCCGTGCTCCGCCACCTGGTCCTGCTGCTCAGGCGCACGGTGGCGGGCCAGCCGGTCACCAGCCAGCAGTACGCCGTCCTCGGTTCCCTGGAGCCCGGCCCGCGCCGGATGACGGAGCTGGCCGAGGAGCACGCCGTGCAACTGCCCACCATGACCGTGCAGATCAACCGTCTGGCGGACGCCGGGCTGGTGGCCAGGGGCTCAGACCCGGCCGACGCCCGTGTCAGGACGGTCGAGCTCACGGACGAGGGCCGCGTCCGGCTGCTGGCCGTGCGCCAGGCCAGGATCGCCCACCTCAGCCGCGAACTGGTGGCGCTCACCGATGAGGAGCGAGCCGCCCTGGCGGTCGCTTTGCCGGTGCTGGCGAAGCTCGGCCGCACGTGAAAGGAGCAACATGTCGTCCGATGGCGGAATCCTTCGTCAGCCGATGTCCGTCTGGGCCACCGCCTTCGCCGCGGTGGTCGCGTTCATGGGCATCGGCCTCGTCGACCCCATCCTGCCGTCCATCGCCCAAGGTCTGAAGGCCACGCCCAGCCAGGTGTCGCTGCTGTTCACCAGCTACTTCCTGGTGACCGCCGTCGCCATGCTGCTGACCGGCTGGGTCTCCAGCCGCATCGGCGGCAAGCGCACGCTGCTGGCCGGGCTCACCCTGGTCATCGTGTTCGCCGCGCTCTCGGGCACCTCCACCAGCGTCGCCGAGCTCGTCGGCTTCCGCGCGGGCTGGGGCCTGGGCAACGCGTTGTTCGTGGCCACCGCGCTCGCCGTCATCGTCGGCGCGGCCAGTGGCGGCGGCTCCGCGGCCATCGTCCTGTACGAGGCCGCGCTCGGCCTGGGCATCTCCGCCGGACCGCTGGCCGGAGCGCTGCTCGGCGACTGGAACTGGCGAGCCCCGTTCTTCGGCACCGCCACGCTGATGGCCGTCGGCTTCGTGCTGATCGCCACACTGCTGAAGACGACCCCCAAACCCGCCGTCAAGACCAAGCTCAGCGCGCCCATCCGGGCCCTGGCCCATGGCGGCCTGTCCACCACGGCCTTCACCGCGCTGTTCTACAACTTCGCCTTCTTCACGATCCTCGCCTTCACCCCGTTCATCCTGCACATGACCGCCTACGGCATCGGCGCGGTGTTCTTCGGCTGGGGCGTGTGCGTGGCGCTCGCCTCGGTGTTCGGCGCGCCGCCGCTGCAGCGCCGGATCGGCTCGGTGAACGTCCTGCACCTGGCGCTGGGCCTGCTGGCCGTCCTCCAGGTCGGCATCGCCGTGTCGGGACACGCCGGGATCATCGTCTTCACGATCCTGTCCGGCATCCCGATCGGCCTGAACAACACCGTCTTCACCGAGTCGGCCATGGAGGTCTCCGACGCGCCCAGGCCCGTCGCCTCCGCCGGATACAACTTCGTCCGCTGGATGGGCGGCGCGCTGGCCCCGTTCATCGCCACCAAGCTGGGCGAGGAGCTGGGCGCCCCGGTTCCGTACGCGGTCGGCGCCCTCTGCTGCCTGATCGGCATGGGCATCCTGTACGGCCGGCGCCACCACCTCAGCGCCCTGGCACGCGTGGACGACATCGCGGTCCAGGAGGCCGCCGCGGTCGCCTGACCGCGTCCCGTAGGAAGATCCGAGGCCGTCGTGGTGTTGAATTGTCCGAAACCCGCATCCGGACGGAAGGATTCACCGTGCCCACGATCGGTGTACTCGCTCTCCAGGGAAGCGTGCGCGAGCATGTGCGCATGCTCCAGGAGGCCGGCGCGGCGGCCATCGCCGTACGCCGGCCCGCCGAGCTGGACGCGGTCGACGGCCTGGTCATCCCCGGTGGCGAGTCGACCACGATGTGGAAGCTGGCCGACACCTTCGACCTGCTCGACCCGCTGCGGATGCGGATCAAGGAGGGCATGCCCGCGTACGGCTCCTGCGCCGGCATGATCATGCTGGCCGACCGGATCGAGGACGGCATCGACGGTCAGCAGACCATCGGCGGCATCGACATGGTCGTCAGGCGCAACGCGTTCGGCCGCCAGGTCGACTCCTTCGAGGCCGATCTCGACTTCGCCGGCGAGCCGGTGCACGCCATCTTCATCCGAGCCCCCTGGGTCGAATCGGTCGGCGCGGACGTCGAAGTGCTGGGCATCGCCGAGCCTGGGGATAGGATCGTCGCGGTCCGCCAAGGGCCGCTGCTCGCGACCTCGTTTCACCCTGAGCTGACGGGTGACACGCGCGTGCACCGATACTTCGTAGACATGCTGAGGGAGCTCTAGGTAATGTCCGGCCACTCCAAATGGGCGACGACGAAGCACAAGAAGGCCGCGCTCGACGCCAAGCGCGGCAAGCTGTTCGCGAAGCTCATCAAGAACATCGAAGTGGCGGCCAGGACCGGCGGCCCCGATCCGGACGCCAACCCGACGCTCTTCGACGCCATCTTCAAGGCCAAGAAGAACTCCGTGCCCAACGACAACATCGAACGGGCCCGCAAGCGCGGCGGCGGCCTGGAGGCGGGCGGCGCCGACTGGCAGACCATCATGTACGAGGGCTACGCGCCCGGCGGCGTCGCGGTGCTCATCGAGTGCCTCACCGACAACCGCAACCGCGCGGCCTCCGAGGTGCGCGTCGCGCTCACCCGTAACGGCGGCTCGCTGGCCGACCCCAACTCGGTGTCCTACATGTTCAACCGCAAGGGCGTCGTGCTCGTGCCCAAGGAAGGGGTCGACGAGGACGACGTGCTGGCGGCCGTGCTGGAGGCGGGCGCCGAGGAGGTCAACGACCTGGGCGACTCCTTCGAGGTCGTGTCCGAGGCCGGCGACCTGGTGCCGGTGCGCAAGGCGCTCCAGGAGGCGGGCATCGACTACGACTCCGCCGAGTCGAGTTTCCTGCCCACGCTGAGCGTGCCGCTCGACGAGGACGGCGCCAAGAAGGTCTTCCGCCTCATCGACGCGCTCGAGGACAGTGACGACGTGCAGAACGTCTTCGCCAACTTCGACGTCTCCGACGAGATCATGGAGAAGCTGGAGGCGTGAGCGTTCACGCCTGATCGGAGTCGGCTGTAAGGTCGAGCGTCGTGACCTCCCCCCGTACCCCTACCGAGATCTCTGCCGACTCCGCGTCTCCGGCCCTGGGCTGGCTGCTTCTTCTGCCGGCGCTGCTGGGCACGCTGATCTCCTTGGTCCTGCCCACCGTCCAGACGATCCTGCTCAGCCTCCAGTCGGTCAGGCTCACCGGCCCGAGCGACTTCGTGGGGTTCGCCAACTTCGGCCGGGTGCTGGGCGAAGGGGCGTTCTGGAAGGCGCTGGTCTTCACGCTGTCCCTGGCGGTCATGCCGCTGCTGGTGGCCGTGGTGGTGGGGCCGCTGCTCGCGCTGGCGCTCGACCGGTCGGGCGGTCTGGCCAGGCGGGCCGGGCGGATCGTGCTGTCCCTCGCCCTGGTGACGTTCTCCCCGGTGGCCGTGGCGATCTCCTGGATGCGCGGTCTGAGGCCCGACGCGTCCGGCCTGGCCACGCTGGCCGAAGGGTTGCGCGATCCCGCCACGGCACCGCTGACACTCCAGCTCATCACCGCCGCCGCCACCTTCGGCGTGGTCTGCGCGCTGGCGACGATGGCGTTCCTGCCCGCGCTGCGCGGCGGCACCGTCTCCACGGCCATGCTCGCCGTGGGCGCGCTCGTCGCGCTGGCGATGGTCGCCGCCGGGCTGCAGACGTTCTCGATCGGGCTGACCATGACGCACGGCGGGCCCAACGGGTCCACGCAGACGCTGAGCCTCGTCCAGTACACCTACACGTTCATGGTGGTCAAGGTCGAGCTGGGCGCCACGGTGGCGACCGTCATCGGGCTGATCCTGGGCGTCCTGGGGATCGCCGCGGTCTGCGTGGCGGCGGCGAGCGGCATGCGCATCACGATCGTGCCCCGCGAGAACGAGCGGAACCCCGATGCGGCCCGGTCCGGCTCCGGCGCGAAGGTGATCGTCGGCGTGGTGGCGCTGGTCGTCTTCTTGGCCGTCGGGCTCGTCCTGACCTGGCCGTGGCTGTCGGCGCTGTTGGCCCCCGCCCAGCCGGGTTCCGCGGCCCCGTCCGGGCTGCGTACCGTCGTCAACACCTGGGCGCCCGCCCTCATCGGCGCGCTGGTGTCGGTGGGCGTCGCCTACCTCGCGGCGCTCGGCATCGGCGGCCTGCGACCCCTGGGCCGCAGGAGCGAGTGGCTGCTGCTCGCCTTCGCCCCCTGGCTGTTCGTCGGGATCGGCCCGCTGAGCGTCGCCGACTGGCGCACCATCCGCAGCATGGGCATGATCGACTCCTTCGTGGCCCTCGTCCAGCCGATCCTGGTCAGCGTGCCCGCCCTGCTGATCCTGACGCTGCTGTGCAAGGGGCTGGCCGCGCGCACCGACAAGGACTTCCTGAGCGGCGTGGTCCTGCCCTCACTGCCGATGGCGGGCATCCTCGCCCTGGCCGTCACGCTGGTGAACGGCCATGACCTCCTGTGGCCCCTGCTGGTCGCCCAGGAGCCCGGCCTGGCCACCGCACCGGTCACGCTGCTCGCCCAGACGACCGGCTACTCCGGGGCGTGGCCCGACATCGGCCTGGCCACGCCGCTGGCCGTGGTCGCCGGCGCCCTGATCGGCATCGTGGCCGCGCAACTGCTCTACCTCGACCGGCTCGCCATCACGGCGGGCGATTCGCGGGAGGACGCGCCGCCTGCGTAAATTGTGGGTTCGTGGACATCCGTGATGTGACCTCCGACGACCTCGACGCCGTTCTCGACCTTCGCGTGCGCGCCTTCGGCCCGATCCCGGCCGCCGAACGGGAGCGCTGGCGCCAGGGGACCCTGCCCGCGCTGACCGAGGGCCGCTACGTGGGCGTCTTCGACGGCCCCAGGCTCGTCGCGGCCGCGCGGCTGCGCCCGTTCACCCAGTGGTGGCACGGCAGGCCGCAGCCCATGGCCGGGGTCGCGGCCGTCACCGTCAACCCGGAGGACCGCGGCAAGGGCGTCGGCGGCCGGCTCATGCGGGCCACCGTGGAGCGGGCCGTCGCACTCGGCGACGCCGTGTCCGTGCTCTATCCGGCGACCACGCCCCTCTACCGCTCGGTCGGCTACGAGCACGCGGGAGCGCGGCACCACGTCAGGCTCCGGGCCGAGTCGCTGCGCACGATCCCGCGGTCCGGCGAGGTCAAGCTGCGCAGGATGGGTCCCGGCGACGCGGCGGAGGTGGTCTCCGTGCTGCGGCAGGCACACGGCGCCGCGCGCGCCTCCGGGCCCGTCTCGTGGGACGAGCGCACCTGGGGGCGGCTGCTCGCGTCGGAGGACGACTTCCTCTACCTGGCGCCGGACGGCTACGTCATCTACCGCTGGGACGGCCAAAACATCGAGGTCGACAACCTCGTCGCCGGATCCGAGGAGACCGCCAGGGCGCTGTGGTCGCTGGTGGGCTCCGCCTCGTCGATGGCCGAGCACGTCACCGCCAGCGTCGCGCCCGACGACCCGGCGCTGTGGCTGATGCGCGAGCGCTCGACGGAGCAGGTGCGGCAGGTGCGGTGGATGTTCCGCGTCCTCGACGTGGCGGCGGCCGTGGAGCGCAGGGGCTATCCGGCCGTCGTCGCGGGCGACGCGGTCGTCGAGGTGGCCGACCGGCTGCGGCCGGGCAACACGGGGCGCTGGCGGCTGGAGTTCTCCGGCGGCGCCGGGGCCGCCACCCCGCTCGGGGACTCGGCCGAGTTCGGGCCGGTGCTGTCGATCAACGGCTTCTCCGCCCTGTACGCCGGGATCCCGGCGGCCACGCTGCGGCGCAGCGGCCTCATGTCCGGGCATGACCGGTTCGACGAGCTGCTCGACACCGCTTTCGCCGCCAAGCCGTACATGCTGGACTACTTCTGAGCCGTACCTGCCGGACTGCTTCTGAGCCGTGGAGGCGTACATGCCGCACTGTCTGTGACAGGCCCGCCCCCATCCGCCGGTCCGGCGGGGCGTTTCCCGATGCGCGGGCACGTCAGCCGGGGTAGAGTCTCGTGCCGAACAGATGTTCGGCGGCGCGGGGAGGCAGGCCGGTGCGGGTGATGGGCGTCGATCCGGGGCTGACCCGGTGCGGCCTGGGCGCGGTCGAGGGGCGGCCGGGCGCGCCGCTGTCCCTGGTGGCCGTCGGGGTGGTGCGCACCGGCGCCGACGAGGAGCTGGGCGCCCGGCTGGTCGGCATCGAGGCGGGCATCGAGCAGTGGCTCGATGACGTGCGGCCCGACGCGGTGGCGGTCGAGCGGGTGTTCAGCCAGCACAACGTCCGCACGGTCATGGGCACCGCCCAGGCGGCGGGCATCGCGATCCTGTGCGCGTCCAGGCGCGGCCTGCCCGTCGCGCTCCACACCCCGTCCGAGGTCAAGGCCGCCATCACCGGCAGCGGCACCGCCGACAAGAAGCAGATCGGCGCCATGGTGACCCGCCTGCTGCGGCTCAGCGAGATGCCCAAGCCCGCCGACGCCGCCGACGCGCTCGCCCTGGCCATCTGCCACGTGTGGCGCGGCGGGGCCCAGCACCGCCTGGCCGAGGCCATGGCCAAGGCCAAGGGCCGCACCGCACAGGCCCGTACGACACGGAAGGACGTGGCGCTGTGATCGCGTCGGTGGCCGGGCAGGTGACGGCGATCGCCCCCTACGGTGCGGTGATCGAGGTCGGCGGGGTCGGCATCCTCACCCACTGCACACCCGCCACCCTGGCCACGCTCAGGGTGGGCGAGGAAGCGCGGCTGGCCACGTCGCTGGTGGTGCGTGAGGAGTCGCTCACCCTCTTCGGCTTCGCCACCACCGACGAGCGCACCGTCTTCGAGCTGCTCCAGACGGCCAGCGGCGTCGGCCCCAAGCTGGCGCTGGCCATGCTCGCCGTCCACTCGCCCAACGCGCTGCGCGTGGCCGTCGCCTCCGCCGACCTCAAGGCGCTCACCCAGGTGCCGGGCATCGGCCAGAAGGGCGCCCAGCGCATCGTGCTGGAGCTCAAGGACCGGCTCGGCACCCCCGACGAGGCGGTCGACGCGGCACTCAACGGCGGCCGGCGGGTGGCGGCCTGGCGTGACCAGGTTCACTCGGGGCTGGTGGGGCTGGGCTACTCCGGTAAGGACGCCGACGAGGCCATCGCCATCATCGAGCCGGAGGCCGGTGACGACCCGCAGATCGCCGTCCTGCTGAAGTCCGCCCTGCGATCGCTGAGCACCGCGCGATGAGCGGGCCGGCCCGGTCCCCGCTGCGGGAGGTGGCGGCGTGAGTCTCGAGCGTGATCTCGTGTCACCCGACGCCGAGGGCGACGAGGTGCAGATCGAGGCGGCGCTGCGGCCCAAGCGGCTGAGCGAGTTCATCGGCCAGGCGCGGGTGCGGGAGCAGCTGTCGCTGGTGCTGGAGAGCGCCATGCGGCGCAATCGGCCGCCGGATCACGTGCTGATGAACGGTTCGCCGGGTCTGGGCAAGACGACACTGGCTATGATCATCGCAGCCGAGTTGAGCGCTCCGCTCCGCATCACGTCAGGGCCGGCCCTGGAGCGGGCCGGTGACCTCGCGGCCATCCTGTCGACGCTGGCCGAGGGCGAGGTGCTGTTCATCGACGAGATCCACCGGATGGCCCGCCCCGCCGAGGAGATGCTCTATCTCGCGATGGAGGACTTCCGGGTCGACATCATCGTCGGCAAGGGCCCAGGAGCCACCGCGATCCCGCTCGACATCGCGCCCTTCACCCTGGTCGGCGCCACCACCAGGGCCGGGCTGCTGCCCGCGCCGCTGCGCGACCGGTTCGGCTTCACCGCGCACATGGACTTCTACGAGGTCGAGGAGCTGGAGCGGGTCCTCTACCGCTCGGCCAGGCTGCTCGACGTGCGACTGCCGGCCGAAGGCGCGCACGAGATCGCCCGGCGCTCGCGCGGCACGCCCCGCATCGCCAACCGCCTGCTGCGCCGGGTCCGCGACTTCGCCGACGTCCGCGCCGACGGCGTCATCGATCTCGACATCGCCTCCGCGGCCCTCAATCTGTACGAAGTCGACGCCGAAGGGCTCGACCGGCTCGACCGGGCGGTGCTCGGGGTGCTGCTGCGCAAGTTCGGCGGCGGCCCCGTCGGCCTGTCCACGCTCGCCGTGGCCGTCGGCGAGGAGCCGGAGACCGTCGAAGTGGTGGCCGAGCCCTTCCTCGTACGCCAAGGACTGCTGGCCAGGACCCCGCGCGGCCGGGTCGCCACCGCCGCCGCCTGGCATCATCTCGGGATGACACCGCCGCCCGACGCCTTCGGAGCCACGCTTTTCGACTGATCACAGAACGGTTGCAACCGTTTCAATATGGGAACTTCCCCGCGCGCCGAAACGCTGCCTCGTTGCCGCGTTTCGCAACAACGGCCTACACTCCGTGGCTTGGCTGGCTGTGTAGGCTGATGGGCTGAGCGGCGCGGCCCCGACGCTACGCACGGAATTTCCGGCGCGAGGCCGGTGTCAACTTCTTGTACGACAATGGAAGGTCGCTCGTTATGGACATGGGACAACTCGGAAGCATCCTGCCGCTGATCCTTCTGGTGGTGGTGTTCTACTTCTTGCTGATCCGCCCCCAGCGCAAGCGCCAGCAAGAGGCGACCCGCATGCAGAACTCTCTCGGGCCGGGTGCCCGGGTCATGACGACGACTGGCCTGTTCGCCACCGTGGTCGCAGTAGAGAATGAGGACGTGGTTCTTGAGGTCGCTCCCGGGATCGAGACCCGATGGGTGAAGGCCGCCATCGGGCGCGTCGTCACCCCCGGCGACGCCCCGGCTGACGAGCCCCTCGCTGACGAGCCCGTGGTGGACGTCGCCGCTGACGACACGGCCGCCGACGAGGCCAAGGTCGACGACAAGGACGACACCCCCCGCGAAGAGACCGAGCCGACCGTGGAGCGCAACGGCGGCAAGGACTCCAGCTCCAAGCAGTCCTGACCAGGCTCTGCCTCAAACCCCTATCTGAAAGACTGACGACCAGTGGCCCGACCGACCAGCCGCCACAGCCGACCGGGGCGAACGCTCCTGGTGCTGCTGGCGCTCATCATCGCCCTGGGCGGGACGATGTTCCTGCAGAAGGCGTTCACGCCGAAGCTGGGGCTCGACCTCGCCGGCGGCACGACGGTGACCCTCTCACCGGTGACCCTGAACGGTGCCGCTCCGCCCGAGGAGATCCTTGACCGCGCGGTGAACATCATCCGCGACCGGGTCAACGGCACCGGCATCTCCGACGCGGAGGTCACCAAGTCAGGTGACAACATCATCATCTCCGTTCCGGGCGCGGGTCAGGAGGAGGTCATCAAGCTGGTCGGCACCACAGCGGAGCTCCGCTTCCGCCAGGTGCTCGCCATAGCGGCCACGCAGACTCCGCAGGAGCTCGCCACCGAGGCGCCCAAGCCGGGCACCTCGCCGTCCTCCACGGTCTCCCCGTCCACGGCCCCGTCCTCCGCCCCCACGGAGTCGGGCAAGCCGTCCCAGTCGGCGGGGGCTCCCAAGCCCAGCACCTCGCCCACGGGCAAGGCCCTGTCGTCCGCGCTGGTCGCACCGTCGGCCACCCCGTCGGCGGCTGCCACGCCGAAGGCCCAGGAGACGCCGAAGACGCAGAAGACCAAGGACGGCAAGGCCACCCCGACGCCCACGCCCACGCCCACGTCGAGCGGCCAGCCCACGCAGGACTCCACGCCGCAGATCAACACCCAGGGCATCGACAAGGACGTGCTCGCGCAGTTCAACAAGCTCGACTGCAGCGACCCGAAGAACCGCGGGAAGGGCGTCCAGGACGACCCGGCCAAGCAGTTCGCCGCCTGTGAGTCCGACGGCAGCCTCAAGTACGTCCTCGACGTGGCCAAGGTCGTCGGCACCGACATCTCCTCGGCCAGCGCCGGCGTCCAGCAGGGCACCACCCAGTGGCTCGTCCAGCTCGACTTCAAGAGCCAGGGCGCGAGTGCGTGGAGCAAGCTGACCTCCACCGCCTACAACTCGCAGCCGCCGCGCAACCAGGTCGCCGTCGTCCTCGACGGCGTCGTGATCACCGCGCCCAACATCATCGGCCCGATCCCGGGTGGGCGTGCCGAGATCACCGGCGGTTTCACCCAGCAGAGCGCCACCGAGCTGGCCGACCAGCTCAAGTACGGCGCGCTGCCGCTGAAGTTCAATCCCAGCTCGATCGAGACCGTGTCCTCGACCCTCGGCCAGGACCAGCTCATGGGCGGCCTGGTCTCCGGCGCCTTCGGTCTGGCCCTCGTGCTCCTCTACTGCCTGCTGTACTACCGCGGCCTCGGCATCGTCGCCGTCCTCAGCCTCGTGGTCGCCACGATCCTGACCTACACGACCGTGGTCGTGCTCGGCCACAACGCCGGGTTCCGGCTGTCGCTGCCGCACATCATCGGCCTGGTGGTCTCGATCGGCATCACCGCCGACTCCTTCATCGTGTACTTCGAACGCATACGTGATGAGATGAAGGAAGGGCGGCGGACGCTTCGCGCGGCCGTCGAGGTGGCCTGGGTGCGTGCGCGGCGCACGATCCTGATCGCCGACGCCGTCATGTTCATCGCCGCGGTCGTGCTGTACGTGCTCGCCGTGGGCGGTGTGGCCGGGTTCGCGTTCGCGATGGGCCTCACCACGCTGATCGACGTCATCGTGGTGTTCCTGTTCACGAAGCCGTTCATCGCGGTGCTGGCCAAGCTCAAGTTCTTCGCCAAGGGACACCCGCTGTCCGGCCTCGACGCCGAGCGCATGAGGGAAGACCCTGGCCACACCACCGGCCGTACGACCACCCCGCAGGAGGCCTGACATGGGACTGGGGCGTCGCCTCTACCGCGGCGAGATCGACGTTGACTTCGTCGGCCGCTGGAAGCTCTGGTACAGCCTTTCCGGCTTCCTGCTGATCGTGTCCCTCGCCGGGCTGCTCTTCAACGGGCTCAACCTGGGCGTGGAGTTCAAGGGCGGGTCGGTCTTCTCCTTCAAGGCGTCGCAGACCAGCTCTGTGGTGCAGGTCCGCGACACCTTCCTCGAGGAGGGCGTGCACCAGCCGATCGTGCAGACGGCCGGTGAACGCTGGCGGGTCACCACCGAGACCCTCGACGAGGGTGCGGTGACCAAGGTCCAGAACGCCATCTCGAAGGACTTCGGCGTCCCGGTCAAGGACGTCGACATCCAGTCGATCGGCGCGTCCTGGGGCGGCGAGGTGTCGCAGAAGGCGTGGATGGGCCTGGGCGTCTTCATGCTGGCGATCATCCTGTACCTGTCGATGGCGTTCGAGCCGAAGATGGCGCTGGCCGCGATCGTCGCGCTCATCCACGACCTCGTCATCACGGCGGGCGTCTACGCCTGGTCGGGCTTCGAGGTCACGCCCGCGACGCTGCTCGGCTTCCTGACCATCCTCGGTTACTCGCTCTACGACGCGGTCGTGGTGTTCGACATGATCAAGGAAGTCACGGCCAAGCTGGGCACCACGTCGAAGCAGACCTACTCGATGGCGGCCAACAACGCCCTGAACCACACGCTGATCCGGTCCCTGAACACCTCGCTGGTCGCGATCCTGCCGGTGGCGGCGATCCTGTTCATCGGCACCACGCTGCTCGGCGCTGGCACGCTGAAGGACCTGTCGCTGGCTTTGTTCGTCGGCATGATCGTCGGCACCTACTCCTCGCTGTGCGTGGCCACGCCGCTGCTGGTGACGCTGAAGGAGCGGGAGCCGAAGTACCAGGCCATCGCCCGGCGGCTCGCCTCCACCGGCACCACCAAGGCCCCCAAGGGCGGCAAGAAGGCGGCGACGGCCAAGGGCTAGCCCACACGGCCCCGTACGCGCACGAACGACGCCTCCGCCCACCCGGGCGGGGGCGTCGCTCTGTAGAGGCCCTGAGGGCCCTCTCAGAGGCGGACATAACCGGGTGAATGCCACCTAAGCCCCACCCGACGCCGGTGGTGCCCAGCATGGGCCATCATGGAGGCCGTCAGTCGTGGGAATCAGCGACCGCCCGGCGGTCGACCGAAGGAGTGCCGTCATGAGCGACCTGAGCTCGTTGATCTGCGACCGCATCAGAGACGTGCCCGACTATCCCCAGCCGGGAGTCATGTTCAAGGACATCACCCCGCTGCTGGCCGACCCGGTGGTGTTCACGGCTGTGGTCGACGAGCTGGCCGGGGCGTACGATGTGGACAAGATCGTCGGAATCGAGGCCCGGGGCTTCATTCTGGCCGCTCCGGTGGCCTATCGGGCGGGGGCCGGATTCGTGCCCATCAGAAAGAAGGGCAAACTGCCCTCCGAAACCCTTGAAGAGTCCTACGATCTGGAGTACGGTTCCGCGACCATCGAGGTGCACCGCGACGCCTTCACCGAAGGTGACAGGGTGCTCATCGTCGACGACGTGCTCGCCACCGGCGGCACGGCGGAGGCGACCGTGGAGCTGGTGCGCAGGGCCGGAGCCGAGGTCGTCGGCGTCGCCGTGCTGATGGAGCTGGCCTTTCTCAAGGGACGCGAGCGTCTTGTGGGAGTGGATTTGCGCTCCCTTGTGATCGTCTGAGCCCGCCCCGAGACAGGCCAGGTTTCTCACCTGGATACACTGGGGGGCCTGGACTCGAAGGTAAGGAGTCTGTGTGCCCCGCGATGTGGTCGTGCCCGACGTAACTGACGCAGGGAATGCCGAGACGGCGCCCGGCGCTCCGGCGGCGCGTCGACGGCGATTTGGGGGTGGGGCCATGAATCCGGTGCTGGAGCCGCTGTTCAGGACGGTCCGTGCCACTCATCCCAAGGCGGACCTGCGCCTGATCGAGCACGCCTATGACGTGGCCGCCTACCATCACCGCGACCAGAAGCGGAAGAGCGGCGACCCGTACATCACCCATCCGCTGGCCGTCGCGACGATCCTGGCCGAGCTCGGCACCGACGACGAGACGCTGTGCGCGGCGCTGCTGCACGACACCGTCGAGGACACCGCCTACGGCCTCGAGGAGCTGCGCGGCGACTTCGGCGACACGATCGCCTCCCTGGTCGACGGCGTCACCAAGCTCGACAAGGTCAAGTTCGGCGACGCCGCGCAGGCCGAGACCGTGCGCAAGATGGTCGTGGCGATGTCGCGCGACATCCGGGTGCTGATCATCAAGCTGGCCGACCGGCTGCACAACATGCGCACGATGCGCTACCTGCCCGAGCACAAGCGCCACCAGAAGTCCCGCGAGACCCTGGAGATCTTCGCCCCGCTGGCCCACCGCCTGGGCATGAACACCATCAAGTGGGAGCTCGAAGACCTGGCCTTCGCCATGCTCTACCCCAAGCGCTACGACGAGATCGCGCGCATGGTGTCGGAGCGGGCCCCGCGCAGGGACCTGTTCCTGCAGGAGGTCATCGAGAAGGTCTCCGGCGACCTGCGCGAGGCGAAGATCCGCGCGGTGGTCAAGGGCCGGCCCAAGCACTACTACTCGGTCTACCAGAAGATGATCGCCAGGGATGTGGCCTTCGACGACATCTACGACCTGGTGGGCATCAGAGTCCTCGTCGACAGCGTGCGCGACTGCTACGCGGCGCTCGGAACGATCCACGCGCGCTGGAACCCGGTCCCCGGCCGGTTCAAGGACTACATCGCGATGCCCAAGTTCAACATGTACCAGTCGCTGCACACCACGGTGATCGGTCCCGAGGGCAAGCCCGTCGAGCTGCAGATCCGCACGCAGGGCATGCACCACCGGGCCGAATACGGCGTGGCCGCCCACTGGAAGTACAAAGAGGAGGTCGGCGCCCCGGGCCCGGCCGGCAAGGTCAAGCCGGGCAGCGACATGGCCTGGCTGCGCCAGCTCCTCGACTGGCAGAAGGAGACCTCCGACCCGGGCGAGTTCCTGGAGTCGCTCCGCTTCGACCTGTCGGTCTCCGAGGTCTACGTCTTCACCCCGCGCGGCCAGGTGGTGGCGCTGCCGGAGGGGGCCACCCCGGTCGACTTCGCCTACGCGGTCCACACCGAGGTCGGTCACCGCTGCATCGGCGCCCGCGTGAACGGCCGCCTGGTGCCGCTGGAGTCGCGGCTGGGCAACGGCGACACGGTCGAGATCTTCACCTCGAAGTCACCCGACGCCGGCCCGTCGCGCGACTGGCTCAAGTTCGTCAAGTCCGGCCGCGCCCGCAACAAGATCCGGCAGTGGTTCTCCAAGGAGCGCCGCGAGACCGCGATCGAGGCGGGCAAGGAGGCCATCGGCCGGGCCATGCGCAAGCAGGGGCTGCCGCTGCAACGCCTGATGTCCGGCGAGTCGCTGCTGGCCCTGGCCCGTGACCTGCGCTATCCCGACGTGTCGGCCCTCTACGCGGCCGTGGGGGAGGGGCACGTCGCCGCCCAGACGGTCGTGCAGAAGCTCGTGGCCTCCATCGGCGGCGTCGACAGCGCCGAGGAGGACATCGCCGAGACCTCGCTCCCGACGCGCCTGCGCGGCCGTCCCCGGGGCGGTGGCGGCGCGGGGGTGGTCGTCGCGGGCGACAGCGACGTCTGGGTACGCCTGTCGAAGTGCTGCACCCCGGTGCCCGGCGACGAGATCGTCGGCTTCGTCACCCGGGGGCACGGGGTGTCCGTGCACCGCGCCGACTGCACCAACATCACGCAGCTCAAGTCGCAGCCCGACCGCCTGGTGGAGGTGAGCTGGTCGCCGGGCGACGACTCGGTCTTCCTGGTGGCCATCCAGGTCGAGGCCCTCGATCGGCCCCGCCTCCTGTCCGACGTCACCAGGACCCTGTCCGACCAGCACGTCAACATCCTCAGCGCCTCGGTGACCACCTCACGAGACCGGGTGGCGATCAGCAAGTTCACCTTCGAGATGGGCGATCCCAAGCATCTCGGTCATGTGCTCAAAGCCGTCCGCACCATTCAGGGCGTCTTCGACGTCTACCGGGTCAGCGGCGCCAGTACGTAGAAAGATCCGGCAGGTTGACCACGATCGCGTCCTGGGTGCTGCGGGCGATGACCACCACGGCCTCCTGATCGGGGTCGGGGTTCTCCTCGCGGTGCGGCACGTAGGGCGGGACGAAGATGTAGTCACCCGGCTTGGTCTCCAGCCGGGTCTCGCGTGCGCTGCCGGGGTCCAGGAACACGAACGACGGCGTGCCGCTGACCACGTAGATGGCCGTCTCCGACTCCCCGTGATGGTGATCCGCCGAGCGCGTGGAGGGGGCGACGTGGGTCTGGCCCATCCACAGCTTGCCGGACCCGGCGGTGCGCCCGCTGACGGCCGCCAGGCGGTGCATGCCGGAGCTCTGGGCGGTCTCGGACGTCAGATCGTCTGTGGTGAGGTGACGCAGCCGTTGGTGGAACGGGTCCCCGTCTGACCGGTAGCCCTCCCACAGGCGCCCTCCGGCCCGCTGCAGCACGTTCGCGGCCGTGGCGGCCAGGCGTACCGGATCGTCGTGGGCGGAGAGCAGCGCGTCGGCGAGCGCCGCGTCGTAGGAGCGCAGCTCGCGCAGCAGCCACTTGCCCGAGCCGTGCCAGCGGCCGGCGGCCGTCAGCGCCAGCCGGGCCGACTCCTGGACGATCTGCCAGCGGATGAACGCCTGCTCGCCCGGGTCGGTAGCGCCCGCCAGGTCGTCGAGCAGGTCCGACAGGGCGTAGCGGGCCCGGTCCAGCATCCCCGGCGCGGCGGGGCCGGGACCTGCGGAGAGGCGTTCGCGCATGGCCGCCTGGACCTCGGCGGCCCGCCCCGCCCGGTCGGTGAGCACCACGCCCTCCGCGCACATGCGCGGCAGGGTGGGCCGGCGGCCGGCCAGATCGCGGTCGGCGTAGGCGATCAGGCTCAGCTCGTTGTGCACCATCAGGTCGACCGGCCACTCACGCCACCGCAACGACTCGCGGTAGGGCACGGCCAGGCCGTCCAGCACCACGACCACGTCGAGATCGGACCGGCTCGTCCGATGGCCGACCGGCGAACCGCCGCCCAGAAAGGCATAGAGCGCGTCCGGGAACAGCTCGGCGACCAGGGCGCGCGCGGCGGGCACGGGATCCATGCCTGCCACCCTAAAGCTCCCGCGCCCTCATCGGCCCGGCACCCTGAGAGCCGGGCACGCAGGCGACCCCCTTCGCCCGCGGACTGGCGGAAACCTCAGCTGAACTCGGCCAGCGTCCGCTCGGCCTCCTCCAGCCACGAACGGCGCGCCGTGATGGCCTCCTCGGCCTCCTTGACGTCCTTGGCGCGTCCGGCGGTCTGGGCCTTGACCAGGCGCTTCTCCAACTGCTCGATCGTGGTGCGCAGCTGGTCGACCGTGCTCTGGGCGCGGGCCCTGGCCTCGGGGTTGGACCGCTTCCACTCGGCGTCCTCGGCCTTGCGCACGGCGTCGTCCACCTTGCGCAGGCCGCCTTCGAGCCGGTCGCGCTGCTCGCGCGGCACCGGACCGGCCGCCTCCCAGCGCTCCAGGATGTGGCGCAGCGCCGCTCTGGCCGTGCGTACGTCGGTGACCGGAAGGATCTTCTCGGCCTCCGTCAGCAGCACCTCCTTGATCTCGGCGTTGGCCGCCAGGGACGCGTCACGCTCGGCGAACACCGCCGAGCGGGCCTGGAAGAACAGGTCCTGGGCGCCCTTGAAACGCGCCCACAGGTCGTCCTCGGCCTCCCGCGACGCCCGGCCCGCGCTCTTCCAGCGCTGCATCAGGTCGCGGTAGACGGCCGCCGTCGTGGCCCAGTCGGTCGAGTCGGCGATCGCCTCCGCCTCGGCGACGATGCGCTCCTTGTCGGCGCGTACGCCCTCGCGCTGCTCGTCGAGCCCCGCGAAGTACTGCTTGCGCCGTTTGGCGAAGGCCGTGCGGGCAGCCGACAGCCGCTTCCACAGGGCCGCCTCGGTGACCCGGTCGATGCGGTCGGCCGCCTTCCACTCCTCGACCAGCTGGCGCAGCCGCTCGCCACCCGACTTCCAGTGGGTGGTCTCGTCGGCGATGCGCTCGGCCTCGGCGACGATGCGCTCCTTGACCGTCTTGGCCTCGGCCCGCGCGTGCTCGCGCGCGGCCTTGACCTCCTCGCGCCGCTGCGCGACCACCTCCGTCAGCCCGTCGAGACGGGCCGTCAGCGCGGCGAGGTCGCCGATGGCGTGTGCCTCGGCGACCGCCTCGCGGAGCTTGACGATGCTGGCCTTGGCCTGTGCCGGAGCCAGGTCGGTGCCCTTGACCCGCTGCTCCAGCAGCGTGATCTGGCCGGCCAGCTCGTCGTACTTGCGATGGAAGTAGGCCAGTGCCTCGTCCGGTTCACCGGCCTGCCAGGAACCGACGGCTCGCTCTCCCTCAGCCGTACGCACGTAGACGGTGCCGTCGTCGTCTACCCGGCCCCACGGGTCGGTGCTCACCGTGTCCTCCCGCACTATCCATCAGACCCTTCGGGACTACTGTCCCTAGTTTGTATTACGTCAGCTCTTGCCAGAGAATGTCACGTCTTTGATTACGACGGTTTCCTTAGGTGCCCCGGTGCCATCCTGTCCGCCCGCGATGACGCCCGCTTTGTTCACCTTGTCGAGGATGTCGAGACCCTTGGTGATCGTACCCACTGGCGTGTAATCCGGGGTGAGTTGCAGGTCGCCGAAGACCAGGAAGAACTGGCTTCCGGTGGTGCCCGGCGCCTGTGTCTTGGCCATCGCCATCACGCCGCGCTTGTAGGTGGCGCCCGTGAGATTTTCCTCGCCCATGACGTAGCCGGGGCCGCCGGCGCCGTCCGACTCGCCCTTGCCGTCGGCCTTGGCCTGCGGGTCTCCGCACTGCAGCATCGGGAACTGCGCGCTGCCCAGCCGGTGGCACTTGCTGCCGTCGTAGAACTTCTTCTCCGCCAGGTAGGCCAGAGAGTTGACCGTGCAGGGCGCCTTGGCGTTGTCGAGCTGCACGACGATGTCGCCCAGGTTGGTGTCGAGCGTCATCGTCTTGGTCGCCGGCTTGAGCTTCACCTTCTTCGGCGGGAGCCCGACGTCCTTGACCACGCCGCCGCTCTTGTCGGCGACGTAGTCGCACGTGCCGGTCGCGGCGTCGTACGGCTTGGGGCCCGCGGCGGGCGTCGCCGAGGCCGAGGCCGAGGGCACCGCCGTGTCCGAGGGCTGCGCCGTCGCGGCGGCGTCGGTCTTGGAGTCGCCGCCGCCCAGCAACGCGACCGCGGCCACGATGCCCCCCACCACGACGATCACGCCCACCGTGGAGCCGATGATCGCCATGCGCTTGGCGCGCTGCTCGCGCTCGAGTCGGCGTGCCAGCTGCCGCTCGTGGTGCTCGCGTGCCAGCTGTTTCTGCCGGTCCTTCCCCGTGGCCACCGCTTTGCCTCCCATAGTCAATCAACTGAGGTGGGCGAATCGTATCGGCCAACGGGTAATGATTCGCAGCCCGGCGACCCGCACCGGTACCCTTCGGTTACATTCCCATTGGCTTTTTTGACGAGATCAGCTGAGGCAGATGCTCATCGCAGGCTTCCCCGCAGGGGCCTTCCAGACCAATTGTTACGTCGTCGCGCCCGCAGCGGGCGAGGAGTGCGTGATCGTCGATCCAGGTCAGGACGCGGTCGACGGGGTCGACGAGCTGCTGAAAGAGCATCGGCTCAAGCCGGTGGCGGTCCTGCTCACGCATGGTCACCTCGACCACGTCTGGTCGGTGGCCCCGGTCTGCGGCGCGCGCGACGTGCCCGCCTGGATCCATCCCGACGACCGGCACCTGCTGAGCGACCCGGCCGCGGGCTGGTCGCCGACGAGCTCCTCGATGTTCGGCGGCATCACGCTGAGCGAGCCCGACGACGTACGCGAGCTGTCCGACGGGGCCGTGCTGCCGCTGGCCGGGCTGGAGATCGTGGTCGACCACACACCCGGCCATACCAGGGGGTCGGTGAGCTTCCGGTTGCCTGACGACGACGTGATGCTGTCGGGCGACCTGCTGTTCGCCGGCTCCATCGGCCGCTCCGACCTGCCGGGCGGCGACTACCCGACGATCCTGCGCAGCCTGGCCGACAAGTGCCTGCCGCTGCCTGACGATACGGTCGTCCTGCCGGGCCACGGACCACAGACCACGATCGGCCGCGAGCGCGCCACCAATCCATATCTGAAGGAAGCCGCGCCGCACGCCGGTCCCACACGAGGCATCTAACAGGGATCTCATGAGCTTCCAAGCGCCAAAGGGCACCTTCGACTGGCTGCCGCCCCGCTCCGAGCGGGTCCTCGCCGTCCGCGAGGCTCTCGTCGGCCCGGCCCGCCTGGCCGGCTACGGCTACGTCGAGACGCCGGTGTTCGAGGACACGCAGCTGTTCGCCAGGGGCGTCGGCGAGTCGACCGACATCGTGTCCAAAGAGATGTACACCTTTCCCGACAAAGCGGGCCGCTCCCTGACGCTGCGGCCCGAGGGCACCGCGTCGGTCGTGCGCGCGGTCCTGCAGCACGGCCTGCACAACGGTCAGCTCCCGGTCAAGTTGTGGTATTCCGGCAGCCAATTCCGCTACGAACGCTCCCAGAAGGGCCGTTACCGTCACTTCTGGCAGGTCGGCGCCGAGGCGCTCGGCTCCGAGGACCCCGCGCTCGACGCCGAGCTCGTCGTGCTGGGCGCCCAGGGCTTCGCCGCGCTCGGTCTGACGGGCGTCCGGCTGCTGATCAACTCGCTGGGCGACAAGACCTGCCGGCCCACCTACCGGGCGGCGCTGCAGGACTTCCTGCGCGGGCTCGACCTCGACGCGGACACCAAGGCCCGGATCGAGATCAACCCGCTGCGGGTGCTCGACGACAAGCGGCCCGAGGTGCAGGCGCAGCTGACCGGTGCGCCCCTGGTGGTCGACCACCTGTGCGCCGCGTGCGAGTCCTACCACGAGGAGGTCCGCGCGCTGCTGAGCGCCGCGGGCGTCGCCTACAAGGACGATCCGCGGCTGGTGCGCGGGCTCGACTACTACACGCGCACCACGTTCGAGTTCGTCCACGACGGGCTCGGCTCGCAGTCCGCGGTCGGTGGCGGCGGGCGCTACGACGGGCTCAGCGAGATGCTCGGCGGGCCGCCCCTGCCCAGCGTCGGCTGGGCGCTCGGCGTCGACCGCACGGTCCTCGCCATGGAGGCCGAGGGACTGCTCGACGACACCGCACCGGGACGCGTCCAGGTGTACGGTGTCCCGCTGGGTGACGAAGCCCGCCGCCGGATGTTCCTGCTCGTGACCGAGCTGCGCCAGGCGGGCGTCAGCGCCGACCTGGCCTACGGCGGCAAGGGGCTCAAGGGCGCGATGAAGGGCGCCGACCGCTCGGGTGCCCGGTTCGCGCTGATCCTGGGCGAGCGTGACCTGGCCGCGCAGGCCGTACAACTGAAAGACCTGACCACCGCTGAGCAGACCGAGGTGCCGTTGGCCCAGGTCGTCGATGTCTTGAAGGGGAAAGTGCAGTGATGCGCACGCATACCGCCGGGTCGCTCCGCGAGGAGCACGCCGGGCAGCAGGTGACGCTCGCAGGATGGGTGGCCCGGCGCCGTGATCACGGCGGTGTGGTCTTCATCGACCTGCGCGATGCCTCCGGCTCGGCGCAGGTGGTCTTCCGCGAGGAGGACCACGCGCACGACCTGCGCGCCGAATACTGCGTGCTGGTCGTGGGCCAGGTCCGGGTCAGGCCGGAGGGCAACGAGAACCCCGAGCTGCCCACCGGCGCGATCGAGGTCGTCGCCGAGCGGGTCGAGGTGCTCAGCGAGTCCGCGCCGCTGCCGTTCCCGATCGAGGGTGGCACGGCCGTCTCCGAGGAGGCCCGCCTCAAGTACCGCTATCTCGACATCCGCCGCCCGCAGGTGGCCAACGCCCTGCGGATCCGCTCGAAGGCCACCTACCTGGCCAACGAGGTCATGCACGAGCTGGGCTTCGTCTACGTCGAGACGCCGACGCTGACCAGGTCCACGCCCGAGGGCGCGCGTGACTTCCTGGTGCCGGTCCGGCTGCAGCCGGGCAACTGGTACGCCCTGCCGCAGTCGCCGCAGCTTTTCAAGCAGCTGCTCCAGGTGGGCGGGCTGGAGCGCTACTACCAGCTCGCCAAGTGCTACCGCGACGAGGACCTGCGGGCCGACCGGCAGCCGGAGTTCACCCAGATCGACGTCGAGATGTCGTTCGTCGACCAGGAAGACGTCATCGAGGTCGGCGAGAAGCTCATCAGCCGCGTGTGGCGCGAGACGCTCGGCTACGAGATCCCGACGCCGCTGCCGCGCATGACCTACGCCGACGCGATGTCCCGCTACGGCTCCGACAAGCCCGACCTGCGCTTCGGCCAGGAGCTCGTCGAGATGACCGGCTACTTCGCTGGCACCTCCTTCCGCGTGTTCCAGGCCGACTACGTGGGCGCGGTCGTCATGCCGGGCGGCGCCTCGCAGACCCGCAAGGAGCTCGACGGCTGGCAGGAGTGGGCGCGCTCGCGTGGCGCCAAGGGTCTGGCGTACGTACTCGTCCAGGAGGACGGCACGCTCGGCGGCCCGGTGGCGAAGAACCTCTCAGAAGAGGAAATTTCCGGACTTGCGGCGAAGGTCGGCGCTCAGCCGGGCGACGCGGTCTTCTTCGCGGCCGGCGCCCGCAACGCGGCGCGCGACCTGCTCGGCGCGGCCCGGCTGGAGATCGGCCGCCGCTGCGGCCTCATCGACGAGTCGCTGTGGTCGTTCCTGTGGGTCGTCGACGCGCCCATGTTCGAGGAGGACGGCGAAGGCGGCTGGACGGCCGTGCACCACCCGTTCACCGGCCCCAAGCCCGAATGGGCCGACAACTTCCAGGACCACCCGGGCGAGGCCCTGGCCTACGCCTACGACATGGTCTGCAACGGCATGGAGATCGGCGGCGGCTCCATCCGTATCCACCGGGCGGAGATGCAGCAGCGCGTCTTCGACGTGCTCGGCATCTCCAAGGAGGAGGCCGAGAACAAGTTCGGCTTCCTGCTGGAGGCGTTCAAGTACGGCCCGCCCCCGCACGGAGGCATCGCCTACGGCTGGGACCGCATCTGCATGCTGCTGGCCGACGGCGAGTCGATCCGCGACGTGATCGCCTTCCCGAAGACCGCCTCCGGGTTCGACCCGCTCACCGGCGCGCCGACGCCGATCACGGTCGAGCAGCGCAAGGAGGCGGGCGTCGACGCCAAGCCCAAGACCGAGGGCTGACGGACAGCAGAGCGCCCCGCCTCTTCAGGAGAGGCGGGGCGCTCTGACGTGTGCGGCTACCTGACCGTGACCTTCTCGATGATGATCGGGTTCTTCGGGGCGGTCGAGCCGCCGTCGCCGGTGATGTCGTCCTTGCTGACGATGACGCCGTCCTTGGCGACCTTCTCGATGATCTCCAGACCCGAGCGGACCATGCCGAGCACCGAGTACTGGGCCTCGATCTGCGTGTTCTCATCCGACAGCGAGATGGCGAACTGGCTGCTGTTCTGGCCGGCCGCGTCCTGCGGCTGGGTGAGGAACACCACGCCGCGGGTGTACGGAATCGAGCCCACGGCTTCGTCCCCGTAGACGTAGCCCGCCGTGCCCTGGCCGTCGGTCGGGTTCTTGCCGTCGGCCTTGGCCTTGGGGTCGCCGCACTGCAGCAGGAACAGCCCCGCGGTCTCCGGCGTCACCAGGCGGTGGCACTTGGTGTTGTTGTAAAAGTTCTTCTTGGCCAGGAAGTCCATCGAGTTGACCGAACACGGCGTCGCGGCCGGGTCGACGTCGATGACGATCTTGCCGTGGTTGGTGAAGACGGTCATCGTCTTCAGCTTCATGTTCGGCTTGCTGCCGGGCATGCCCACGTACTTCATCGGCACGTCGGCGGTCTCCCGCTTGTACGTGCAGCTCACCTTGCCGGCCTTCTTCGGCAGCGAGGACAGCGACGGGGTCGGCGAGGGAGCGGCGCTGGTCGAGGCCGAGGCCGACGGACTGCTCTCGGCCGAGACCTTCTTGGCCGGGTCGTCCTTGCCGACCAGCGTGGTCGCGGCGTAGATGCCGCCCGCGACCACGACGACCGCCAAGCCCGCCCCGATGAAGATGTTCCGCCTCGCCTTGGCGGTGTCCGCGGCCGCGCGCTGTTCCTGCCGCTCCTTGTGCTCCCGAGCCAGCTGGCTCTGGCGGTCTTCGCCGCTCACCGGTATGCCCTCCACTTTTGCCTGTACATGACCAAACAACTCCGCGAATGCTACCGGCCCTTCGATGTGCCGGACGTAAGAGGCGGAAACCACTCAGAGTGACGAGATTGGTGGCGAACCATATCGTGTCGTTATTCGTAGTTGAAATGAGAACTAGGAGCGCTGACATGTTCGACGAGATCTTCGGCCTGCCCGCCCACCCACTGATCATCCACTTCGCGGTGGTGCTGACCCCTCTCCTGGCCGGCGCCTCCGTGGCGTACGCGGTGCTGAGCCGCTGGCGGCCGATGCTGGCGTGGGCGGTGGTGCTGCTCTCCGTGGGGGCGCCCGCGGCCGTCTTCGCGGCCAAGGAGAGCGGCGAGAGCCTCAAGCAGGCCCGCTTCGCCAGTGCCGACGGCACCCTGAGCCAGCGGATCTCCACCCATGAGAGCTTCGCCAACCCGTTGCTGCTGTCGGCCGCCGGACTCGGGGTCGCCGCGCTGCTGCTCGTCTACGCCACCAGCCCGAGCCGTGGCTCGCTCGGCGACCGGTTCGGCCGTCCGGTCACGCTCGTGCTGTCCGGCGTGACGGTGCTGCTGGCCGTGGTGGTCGGCTACTTCGTCTTCCGCGCCGGCGACTCGGGAGCCAGAGCCGTCTGGGGGGCGTAGGCGTGGACCGCTGTACCCGGTCCACCCTGTAATCTCACGTTGTGGAGAGTCTGTTCGATTCGGCGGCTGCGGACGCCACGCCGCAACCCCTCGCGGTCCGGATGCGGCCGCGCACGCTCGACGAGGTGATCGGCCAGCGCCACCTGCTCGGCCCGGGCACCCCGCTGCGCAGGCTCGTCGAGAGCGAGGCGCCGATGTCGCTCTTCCTGTGGGGACCGCCGGGCACCGGCAAGACCACGCTGGCCTACGTCGTCTCCAACGTCACCAAGCGGCGCTTCGTCGAGGTCTCCGCCGTCTCGGCCGGGGTCAAGGACGTACGCGCCGCCATCGACACCGCCAAGCGCGAACTGGGCATGACCGGCCGGCAGACCGTGCTCTTCGTCGACGAGGTCCACCGCTTCAACAAGGCCCAGCAGGACGCCCTGCTGCCCGCCGTCGAGAACCGCTGGGTCACCTTCATCGGCGCGACCACCGAAAACCCGTTCTTCTCCGTCATCTCCCCCCTGCTGTCGCGCTCGCTGCTGCTCACGCTCGAGTCCCTGAGCGACGACGACGTCCGCGTGGTCCTGAACCGCGCGGTGTCCGACGAGCGCGGTCTCGGCGGCCGCGCCACCCTCGCCCCCGAGGCCCTGGAGCATCTCGTACGGCTGGCGGGCGGCGACGCCCGCCGCTCCCTGACCTACCTCGAAGCCGCCGCGCTGCTGGCCGACGACATCTCGGTCGAGGTCGTGGAGAAGGCCGTCGACAAGGCGGCCGTCCGCTACGACCGGCAGGGCGACCAGCACTACGACGTCATCAGCGCGTTCATCAAGTCGATGCGCGGCTCCGACGCCGACGCCGCGCTCCACTACCTGGCCCGGATGATCGAGGCGGGCGAGGACCCGCGGTTCATCGCCCGCCGCATCGTCATCTTCGCCTCGGAAGACGTCGGCATGGCCGACCCGACCTGCCTGCAGACCGCGGTCGCCGCGGCCCAGGCGGTGCAGCTGATCGGCCTGCCGGAGGGCCAGATCAACCTGGCCCACGCGGTCATCCACTGCGCGCTGGCGCCCAAGTCCAACGCCGTCGTGAAGGCCATCGGGGCGGCGATCGGCGACGTACGCCGCGGCCTGATCGGGCAGGTGCCCGGCCACCTGCGCGACGCCCACTACCCGGGCGCCGCCAAGCTGGGCCACGGCGACGGCTACAAGTACCCGCACGACTTCGACCACGGGCTGGTCCGCCAGGACTACGCGCCCGAGCAGGTCCGCGACAAGCGCTACTACGAGCCCACCAAGCACGGCGGCGAAGGGGTTCTGGCTGAGCGGTGGGCGCGTATACGTGATTTTTTGCGTGGGTCTTGAAGAGCGCCGGTGGCGTGGTCTGGCGTGATCCCTGTGTGACGGTGATCGTTACCGTGCGCACTTCGGCATCCGCGAACACGCGGAGCAGACCGCCCAGCCGATGCGGCGGGCGGCGAAGCCCGTGCGCGCGGCGGCCATGGCCGTGCCGGAACGGCTGGTCGCGCCCGAGATCGGCGTCGTTCGCGGGGTCATGCGGTCGAGCGGGAAACGTTCGCCACCGACGTGGCGGCCTGATCGAGCCTGGTGTCCTCAGTAGCCTGGGCCCTCGAACGCGATAGGGTTCTTGCCGTTCCGGCCCAGCGTATGAGGGAGATGAGCGGATGCTTACCGCTGGAGAGGTCGCCGGGCTGATCGCCGCCACCGGCTGGATCGTCCTGGTCTGCGTGCTCGTCATGGTGCTGGTCAAGCTCACCAGGCTGATCACCGAGACCGGCAGGGCGGTGGCCGACCTGAGCGCCCGCATGGCGCCGCTGCTCGACGACATGAGCCTGACGGTCAACGAGACCAACAGGCAGCTGGTGGCCGTCGAGGCCATCACCAAGGACGTCAAGCAGGTGAGCTCCCACGCCGCCAAGCTCAGCGCCGTCACCCAGACCGTGTTCACCGGACCGCTGATCAAGGTCTCGGCCATCGGCTACGGTGTGCGCAGGGCCATCGAGGTCCGCAGGCCGCGCAAGGCGGGGCGGCGGCGATGATCAGACGGTTGTTCTACCTGTCGCTCGGCGCACTGCTGACCCTCTGGGTGATGCGCAGGCTGCAGGCGCTCCACCCCAATCACGTGGCCCGCCGGACGGTCGGCGGCGCCGCGAGCATGCTCGGACGGGTGAGAGACTTTACTTCTGACGCGTTCGGCGAGGCCGCGGAGCGTGAAATGGAGTTGCGGGCCCGCTTCGGGCTCGACAACCCTGACAGCAACCACTAACGCAAAGGATGGCCCCCATGGAGTCGGCAGAGATCGCCCGCCGCTTCCTGCGCTTCTTCGAGGAGCGTGGGCACAAGGTAGTGCCCTCGGCCAGCCTGATCGCTGAGGACCCGACGCTTCTCCTGGTCAACGCGGGTATGGCGCCGTTCAAGCCGTACTTCCTGGGGCAGCGCAAGCCTCCGGCGGTCCGGCTGGCCACCGCGCAGAAATGCGTCCGCACCCCTGACATCGACGAGGTCGGCAAGACCACCCGGCACGCGACGTTCTTCCAGATGCTCGGCAACTTCTCCATCGGCGACTACTTCAAGGCCGACGTGATCCCGTTCGCCTGGGAGCTGCTGACCAAGCCGGAGTCCGAGGGCGGCTTCGGCTTCCCGGCCGACCGGCTCTGGGCGACCGTCTACCTCGACGACGACGAGGCGCTCGACATCTGGCACAACAAGGTCGGCCTGCCCCTCGACCGCATCCAGCGCCGCGGCCTCGAAGACAACTACTGGCACATGGGCGTGCCCGGCCCCGGTGGCCCGTGCTCGGAGATCTACTACGACCGCGGCCCCGAATACGGTCGCGAGGGCGGCCCCATCGCCGACGAGAACCGCTACCTCGAAGTCTGGAACCTGGTCTTCATGCAGGACCAGCTGGGCGAGGTCCGCACCAAGGTCGACTTCGACATCATCGGCGGCCTGCCCGCCAAGAACATCGACACCGGCATGGGCCTGGAGCGCATGGCGGCGATCCTGCAGGGCGTCGACAACATCTACGAGATCGACACCACCTACAAGATCCTCGACAAGGCGGCCGAGCTCACCAAGACCCGCTACGGCCGCGACCACCGCTCCGACGTCAGCCTGCGGGTGATCGCCGACCACGTGCGCACCGGCACCATGCTCGTCGCCGACGGCGTCATGCCCGGCAACGAGGGCCGCGGCTACGTGCTGCGCCGCATCCTGCGCCGCTCGGTCCGCAACCTGCGCCTGCTCGGCTCCGGCGACGAGCGCTACATGCACGCGCTGACCGCCGTCGCGATCGAGGTCATGAGCGAGCAATACCCGCAGCTCAAGGTTGACGCGCCGCAGATCCACGGGGTCATCGACGCCGAGGAGGCGTCCTTCCTCGGCACGCTCCGCACCGGCACCGCCATCTTCGACGTCGCCGTGGAGGAGACCAAGCGCAAGTCCGGCACCACGCTCTCCGGCGACCAGGCGTTCCAGCTGCACGACACCTACGGCTTCCCGATCGACCTCACTCTCGAAATGGCGTCCGAGCACGGACTCCAGGTCGACGAGGAGGGCTTCCGCCGCCTGATGAAGGAGCAGCGCGACCGCGCCAAGGCCGACGCGGCGGCGAAGAAGACCGGCAACGCCGACATCTCCGTCTTCGGGCAGCTGCTGGAGAAGGCGGGCCGGGTCGAGTTCCTCGGCTACGACCAGACCGAGGCCGACACCGGCATCGTCGGCATCCTGGTCGACGGCGTCCCGGTCCCCGCGGCGGGCGCGGGCACCGACGTGGAGGTCGTGCTCGGCCGCACTCCCTTCTACGCCGAGGGCGGCGGCCAGCTCGCCGACCAGGGCGTGATCCGCACCGGCGGTGCCGAGGTCGAGATCCACGACGTGCAGACGCCGCTCGCGGGCCTCGTCATCCACCGCGGCAAGATCCGCAAGGGCGAGCTCAAGGTCGGTGACGACGCCCAGGCGGAGATCGACCTCGAGCGGCGCCGCGCGATCTCACGCAGCCACAGCGCCACCCACCTCGTCCACCGCGGCTTCAAGAACGCGCTGGGCGAGACGGCGGCGCAGGCCGGCTCCGAAAACTCGCCCGGCCGCTTCCGCTTCGACTTCACCGCGGCCGGCGCGGTGCCGCCGAGCGTGCTGCGCGACGTCGAGGACGAGGTCAACGCGGTGCTCATCAACGACCTCAAGGTCAACGCCTTCTACACCTCCCAGGCGGAGGCCCGGGCGATGGGCGCGCTGGCGATGTTCGGCGAGAAGTACGGCGACGAGGTCCGCGTCGTGGAGATCGGCGACTACTCGCGCGAGCTCTGCGGCGGCACCCACGTCCACAGCTCCGGCCAGCTCGGCCTGGTCAAGGTGCTCGGCGAGCAGTCGGTCGGCGCCGGTGTGCGCCGCGTCGAGGCGCTCGTCGGCATCGACGCGTTCCGCTTCCTGGCCCGCGAGAGCGTCCTGGTCGCGCAGCTCACCGAGCAGCTCAAGGCACGCCGCGAGGAGCTGCCCGAGCGCGTCGAAGGCATCGTCACCCGCCTGCGCACCGCCGAGAAGGAGCTGGAGCGGCTCCGGTCCGCGCAGGTGCTCCAGGTGGCGGGCGAGCTGGCGGCCCAAGCCGGTGACCTGCACGGAGTCTCCGTGGTGACGCACCGCGCGCCTGACGGCACTGGCCCGGACGATCTGCGTAAGCTCGCACTTGATGTGCGTGGCAGGTTCCCAGCTGACCGACCGGCGGTCATCGTGATCGCGGGTGTCCCCTCCGACCGGCCCGTGGTGGTTGCCGCGGTCAACGAGGCGGGACGCGAGCACGGGCTCAAGGCCGGACGACTGGTCGGCGTCGCCGCCAAGGCGCTTGGGGGTGGCGGTGGCGGCAAGGACGATGTCGCGCAAGGCGGCGGCACACGACCGGAGGCGATCGACGACGCGCTGCGACTGGTCGAGCAGGCCATCGCGGAGCAGCTCGGCTGATATGCGGTTCGGTTCACGGATCGGCGTGGACGTCGGGTCCGTACGCATCGGGGTGGCCCGCAGCGACCCTTCGGGCCTGCTGGCCACCCCAGTGGAGACCGTCCGGCGAGGTCAGGGCGACCTCGACCGCATCGCCTCGATCGCCGACGAACACTCGGCGATCGAGGTCGTGGTCGGGCTGCCCACCTCCCTGTCGGGCCGCGAAGGGCCGGCCGCCGCGCTGGCCCGGGAGTTCGCCACATCGCTGGCCGTACGCCTGGCGCCCACCCCCGTCCGCCTCTTCGACGAGCGGCTGACCACGGTCGCCGCCCAGCAGGGGCTCCGGGCCAGCGGCGTGCGGGCCAAGAAGCAACGCGCGGTCGTCGACCAAGTGGCGGCGGTCGTGCTGCTGCAGGACGCGCTCGACGTCGAGAGAGCCACGGACAGACCACCCGGCAGGCCCGTCGATCCGCCCTCCACGGCGGCCGACGGACCCGCCTCATGACCGGGCTGCCTTTCGGGGACGGCGGGGATCGGCCGGGGGTGGCCGCATGAGCAACCCACCGGACGACGACGACCTGATCCCGTTCGACCCGGACCCGAACCCGGACCCTGACGTCGCTGAGCCACCGGCCGTGGCGCCGGATGTCGCCCCACCGGATGCGGTGCCGGACGGCAGGGGATCTCCGGGGGAGGACGCGCGCCGGACGGCTGACCCGGCAGCGGACGACCGGGAGCGCCACGCGGACGATCTCGGCTCGACCGGTCCGTCCGAGGGTGGCAGGTCTTCTGATGGCGGCATGTCTGGCGGTGGCGCACTTGCTGACGGCGGTACGTCCGATGGCGGCATGCGTCCTGATGGTGGGACATCGGACGGTGGCACGTCCAGGGACGCGAACGAAACCAGGGACGGGGTCAAGGGCGGGAGTGCGTTCGGCCTCAGCGGTGAGGCCGAGGACGGCGCCGAGGCCAAGTGCGGCGGCGCGTCCAGGAGTGTGGCCGCGGGCGGGAGCACGGGTGGGGCCGGGCGGCGGGGGAAGCGGGCGGCGCTGCGCAAGGCGGCGCTGCTGGGCCTCGTGGTGGCGGCGTCGATCGTCGCGATCGGCGCCGGAGCCTACGGGGTGCTCAAGCCGTACCTGGCCCCCGACGACTTCGAGGGCACGGGCAGCGGGACTGTGACCGTGCGGATCCCGCCGGGCGCCAACGCGGGGGACATCGGGGCCGTGCTGGCCGACGCGGGGGTGGTGGCCAGCGGGCGGTCGTTCGTGAACGTGACCAAGGAGCGCGCCGTGGCGGGACGCCTGCGGCCGGGGCACTACCGGCTGCGCAAGGGCATGGCCGCGGGCGCCGCGCTCGATCTGCTGCTCGCGCCCGCCTCCCGGGTGATCAGGCGCGTCACCGTGCCCGAGGGCATGCGGGCGGGCGAGACCTTCGAACGGGTGGCCGCACAGTCCGGACTCGCGGTCAAGGAGTTGCGGGCGGTCGACACGGCTCTGGTCGGGCTGCCCAAGTATGCCCGGGGCCTCGAAGGGTTCCTGTTTCCGGCCACGTACGAGGTCGAGCCCGGCGACAAGGCCGTCGACCTGCTGGCCGCGATGGTGGAGCGGTTCCGCGCGGCGGCGCGGAAGCTGAAGCTGGTGGAGAAGGCGCCGCGGGTGCATCTGACCCCGCTGGAGGCCGTCACGGTGGCCAGCATGGTGCAGGCCGAGGGCGGCAGGGACGAGGACTATCCCAAGATCTCCAGAGTGATCTACAACCGGCTCCAGCGCGGCACGCCGCTCCAGATCGACAGCACCGTCCTGTACGCCCAGGGCAAGCGGACCCTGAAAGTCACCGAGAGCGACACCAAGGTCCGGTCACCGTACAACACCTACGCCCATACCGGGCTGCCTCCGGGCCCCATCGCCAATCCCGGAGAGAAGGCGCTGATAGCGGCCTTGCACCCGGCGAAGGGAGATTGGCACTGGTTTGTGACCACGGATCCGGCGCATAGAATCACCAAATTCACCAACAAAGAGAGCGAGTTCGTGAGATACCGGGAAGAGCTGAACCGTAACCTCAGGACGAAATGATGCTTGCCGGGACCCCCTTCGTCCCGCCGGGGATCTTCGAAATCCCCGTGCGGAACCCCCCAGCAGGGGGCCGCGCGCTCTTCCCGTCCTCTAGCATGGCTACCCAGAGTGATATCCGCCGGTCGTGGGTGCACGCCCGGCGGTCCCCCCGCTCGGTGACCCCCAACGGTTCGGCAGCTCCGCTTGACGCCGGGCCGGACGTACCGGGAGATTGGCCTGCGCACCTATGAACGATCTCGACATGGATTCCCTGCTCGGCGCCGAGGACGACGAAGGCTCCTCCCGGCGCCGCGCCCGAGGTAACGGCAGGAGCGGCAGCCGCAGGCGCCGCAGGCGCCGAAACCGGGGCGGTTTCATCGCGCCGCTGCTGGCCTTCATCGTCCTGGCGGGCATCCTCGGCGGCGGCGGCTATTTCGGTTATCAGTGGATCAGCGGCGCTCTGGTGCCCGACGACTTCACCGGTGCGGGCAAGGGCGAAGTGACCATCGAAATCAAGGACGGCCAGATCGCCTCCGACGTGGCGCAGGAGCTGGAGCGGCAGGGGGTCGTCGCCAGCGCCAGGGCGTTCACCAACGCGATCGCCAACGCCAACAAGAGCGGCGCGCTCCAGCCGGGCCAGTACACCCTGCGCAAGGGCATGTCAGCCGCCAACGCGGTGACGATGCTCGACTCGGCCAACAAGCTAATCGTCAAGATCACGTTGGAGGAGGGGCTGCGCCTCACCGACGTCCTCGGCCGGCTCGCCCAGAAGACCGGCAAGCCGCTGAAGGAGTTCGTCGCCGCCGCCAAGGACACCGGCGACATGGAGCTGCCCCAGTACGCCAAGGGCAAGCTCGAGGGCTACGCCTTCCCCGCCACGTACGAGTTCCAGCCCAAGACCACGCCGGCCGAGATGCTGTCGCAGATGGTCGACCGGTTCAACCAGACGGCGGAGAAGGCCGACCTCGTGGGCGGCGCGAAGGCCCTGCGGCGCACACCCGCCGAGATCATCACGATCGCCAGCATCGTCCAGGCCGAGGCCGGCCGCTACGAGGACATGCCGAAGATCGCCCGCGTCATCTACAACCGGCTCGCCCACGAGCCGGAGATGCAGCTGAAGATGGACAGCACGGTGTTCTACGGGCTGGGCAAGCGCGGCACGTCCGCGACGCACGCGCAGCTGGAGAGCACCTCCAAGTACAACACCTACAAATACCTGGGCCTCCCGCCCGGCCCCATCTCCAACCCGGGTGACCACGCGATCGAGGCGGCTCTCAACCCGGCCAAGGGCGACTGGCTCTACTTCGTCGCCACCGACCCGAAGAGCAAGATCACCAAGTTCGCCGTCACGGATGCGGAATTCCAGGTATTGCTCAACGAATACCGTCAGAACGGCGGCTGACGCCTCGGGCTGAGCGGCGGAAGCCGGCCACGCCACCGGTCTCACCGTCTCGTAACGGTGCCCAGCCCTGTGCGGGCTCAGCGGCCGTCTCCCTGGAGGCCCTGAGCTCCGTACGGTGACTGGGGCCTGCCGGGGCATGCCGTACAACAGAGAAGTCAGTCAGGGCTTTGAGAGGAGAAGCACGTGCGGGCAGGGGTGCTGGGAGCGCCGATCGGGCATTCGCTGTCGCCCTACCTGCATCGGGCGGCCTATCGGGCGATGGGGCTCGACGCGTGGAGTTACGAGGCCCTGGAGTGCGACGAGGCCCGGCTGCCCGGCCTGCTGCGGACGCTCAGGCCGCTACGCGGTGAGGTGCCGGGGGACGAGGGGGCCTGGGCGGGACTGTCGCTGACCATGCCGCTCAAGCGGGCTGTGCTGCCGCTGCTCGACAGCGTCTCCGACCTGGCCGTGGAGGTGGGCGGCGCCAATACCGTGGTGTTCCGCGACGGCGCGAGCCATGGGGACAACACCGACGTCTACGGCATCGAGCGGGCGCTGGCCGAGGCGGGGGTCCCGGCGCCGAGGTCGGCGACCGTGCTGGGCGGCGGCGCCACCGCCGCTTCGACGCTGGCGGCGCTGCGCGGTCTGGGGCTGTACTCCGCGACCCTGCTGGTCCGCGATCCCGCCAGGGCGGGGGAGACGGCAGGGGTGGCCGAGCGGCTCGGGATGGCGCTGGCGGTGGAGACGTTCGACAAGCTCGATGTCTCGACGCGGGTGGATCTGGTGGTGTCCACGCTGCCGGGCGGTGTGGCCGACGCCTTCGCGGCGCGGCTGGCGGGAGTTCCCGCGCTCTTCGACGTGGTCTACTCGCCCTGGCCGACCAGCGCGGCGGCGGCCGTCCAAACTGCGGGCGGCACCGTGGTCGGAGGGTTCGCGATGCTGCTGCACCAGGCGGTGCGGCAGGTGGAGCTGATGACGGGCCGGACGGATGTGCCGGTGGAGGCCATGCGCGCGGCCGGTGAGGCGGAGATCCTCAGACGGGCGGCCAGTCGAACGGGTTGATCAGCTGGACGTCGAGGCCCACGAAGTCCTTCACATTGCGGGTGACGAGGGTCCAGTCATGCGCGCGGGCGGTGGCGGCGATGAGGCCGTCGACGATCGGGAGCGGCCGTACGGCGTGCATCCGCCCCCATTCCTCGGCCACGGCGACTCGGTGACGGGCAGCACCCGAGCCCTGAACCGTTTAGCCAGGATTCGTAACCACCTGCCTGGAGTGGGTCGCGGCGACACAGCAGCTCGACACCTTTGCGGAGCTCGCCGAACATCATGACACTCACATAGAGGCTGGGCCCGGTGATGGTGTCGAGCCACCCCTGCACGCTGTCGCCTCTGGCACGCTTGGTCATTTCCGACACGGCGTTGGTGTCGAGAACGTAGCTCACTCGATGCCCTCGAAGTCGGTACCCCGCATCGCGCTGCTCTTGTCGCGGGTGAGATCGAGCGCGCTCAGGTCGGGACCTGAGAGCAGGAATTCCTTGAAGTCGGGCTGCTCACCCTTGAGCCGGCGGTATTCCTCGATGCCAAGGATCACCGCCACATCCTGCCCGTGCCTGGTGACGATCTGCGGTCCCTCGTCATAGGCCCGACGGACGACCTCGCTGAAGCGCTGTTTGGCCTCCCGCAGCTGCCATCTGGTCTCTTCGAGCTGTTCTACGTTCATGCCCTAGAACTTTGGCGCAGAGACTCTGGCCAGCGGGGATGATTCGAAGAAGCCTGGTGGTTGTGGTAATGTAACTCCCTGATCGGTCCGGCATGCCTTGCTGGACGCGCAAGCGGAGGTCTCCCTCCCACCTGTGTCACCGAGAGGTGGCCGGGTCCAGGATCACGCCGGACTTACTCCGGGGAGCTTACGGCCACGATGCCAATGAGCTCAGTGGCCCCGCATGCGCGACGTGCGGGGCTTTTCGCGTTTGCGCGGAGTTCCTCGGCACCGAGCACGTACGGGATCGCAAACCTAGGAGGCCCCATCAGCACTGAGCCCCGCATCAACGAGCGTATCCGAGTTCCCGAGGTGCGCCTCGTGGGCCCGAACGGCGAGCAGGTCGGCATCGTCTCCATTCACGATGCCCTCAAGCTCGCTCAGGAGGCCGACCTCGACCTGGTCGAGGTCGCGGCCACGGCTCGACCGCCCGTGTGCAAGCTCATGGACTACGGCAAATTCAAGTACGAGTCCGCGATGAAGGCGCGCGAGGCGCGCAAGAATCAGGCGCACACGATCATCAAGGAGATCAAGCTCCGGCCGAAGATCGACCCGCACGACTACGAGACCAAGAAGGGTCACGTGGTGCGGTTCCTCAAGGCGGGGGACAAGGTCAAAGTCACGATCATGTTCCGTGGTCGCGAGCAGTCCCGGCCGGAACTCGGTTTCCGCCTGCTGCAGCGGCTCGCGGACGACGTCCAGGAGCTGGGATTCGTCGAGTCCCACGCCAAGCAGGACGGTCGTAACATGATCATGGTGATCGGTCCGCACAAGAAGAAGGCCGAGGCGAAGGCGGAAAAGGCCGCAGCCAAGGCCCAGCGTGGCGGCGAGGAGCCTTCCGCGGAGGAGTCTTCCGAGCAGGAAGCCTCCGTACAGGAAGCGTGACCCGCGGTTCGGGTTAGCCTTAACAGCACACCCCGAACAGCCACCCCACCAGACGAAGACGCCGCGACCGGGTCGGCCAGCACCGGCCCGGCCACCGGCACGGACGAATTGAGGAGAGACGGCGAATGCCGAAGATGAAGACGCACAGCGGTGCGAAGAAGCGGTTCCGGCTGACGGGCACTGGCAAGCTCGTGCGTCGCCGTGCCAATCGCGCGCACTACAACGAGTGGAAGTCGTCTACGTTGACGCGCCGTCTCAAGAACGAAGTCGTCCTGTCCGACGCTGATTCCAAGAAGATCAAGAAGCTGCTCGCCAAGTAGCGCGACCCCCGGGGAGAAGAACATGGCACGCGTGAAGCGGGCGCTCAACGCCAAGAAGAAGCGCAAGGTCGTCCTCGACAGGGCTTCCGGTTACCGTGGCCAGCGGTCACGTCTGTACCGCAAGGCCAAGGAGCAGATGCTCCACTCGATGACGTACGCCTATCGGGACCGGAAGGACCGTAAGGGTGCCTTCCGCCGTCTGTGGATCCAGCGGATCAACGCCGCGGCCCGTCAGAACGGCATGACGTACAACCGCCTGATCCAGGGTCTGCGACTGGCCAACATCGAGGTCGACCGCAAGATCCTCGCCGATCTCGCGGTGAACGACAGTCAGACCTTCGCCACGCTCGTCGAGGCCGCCAAGAAGGCGCTGCCGGCGAACGTGAACGCCCCGGCCGTGAGCTGAGGCGATTGAGGACCGAGCCCGGCGAGGCTCTAGCCGAGGGCCCACCTGACGGTGGGCCCTTTGCTGTGTGCCCAGCCGGTACGCCCGGCCGTACACACCATCAGGGGAGAGCATGGCGGGATCCGAGCTGACCAATGTGAAGTCGCCGCGCGTGAAGGCCGCCAGGAGGCTCGCCAAGCGCGCCTACCGGGAGCAGGACCGCAAGTTCCTGGCCGAGGGGCCGCAGGCCGTGCGCGAGGCGCTCAAGCTCGACGGGGTGACGCTGGAGCTGTTCGCCACCGCCGAAGCCGAGCTCCGCCACCCCGAGCTGATCACCGACGCGACGCTCAAGGGCATACCGATCCACCGGGCCAGCGGCGAGGTCATGTCGGAGCTCTCCCAGACCGTGACGCCGCAGGGGCTGCTGGCCGTCTGCCGGCTGGTGCACGTGCCGCTCGACGACGCCCTGTCCGGCGAGCCGCGCCTGGTCGCGGTCCTCGCGCACGTGCGCGACCCCGGCAACGCGGGCACCGTCATGCGCGCCGCCGACGCCGCGGGCGCCGACTCCGTGATCTTCACCGACGCCTCGGTCGACCCGTACAACGGCAAGTGCGTACGCGCCAGCGCCGGCAGCCTGTTCCACCTGCCCGTCACCATCGGTACACCGGTGGCCGCCGCAGTGCGTCAACTCAGAGAGCGCGGACTGCGCGTGCTGGCGGCCGATGGCGCGGGCAAGCACACGCTCGACGACGTCGACCTGTCGGGCCCCACCGCGTGGATCTTCGGAAACGAGGCCTGGGGCCTGCCCGAGGAGGTTCTCGCCGAAGCCGACGATGTGGTCAGAGTGCCGATCTACGGACAGGCCGAAAGCCTCAACCTGGCCACCGCGGCCGCGGTATGCCTTTACTCCTCCGCCAGGGCTCAGCGAGTGTCCTAGGCGGCTGGAAACCCGCTATTGTCGGCCTTGTAGGCGGAGGAGGCGAGTTCGTGCACGGCGTGGACACCGATGGTCGAGTGGTTGCCTCCGCGTGCACGATAGCCATCGACGATCTTCCAGACGGCCTCATCGTGTCCGACGGATTCGGCCGCGTGCTGGCCGTCAACCGGGCCGCCGCGCGGCTCACCGGCGTCACCGCCGAGCGCGCGGTCGGCAAGGACATGAACGAGGTGTTCCCCTTCCGCGACCACGACGGCCGCGAGTGGTGGAAGGCCCTCGACCCGGAGGGCGGCCTGCGCACCCGCAGCAGGGTGCCGGAGCGGCCGCTGCACCTGCCCGGCGGGCAGGAGCTCTACGTCGCGGCCCGGCTGTCCCGCGAGCCCGAGCGGTGCGGCGACGTCGAGCGGGTGACGATCACCCTGCGTGACGGCGGCGCCCGCGCCCGGCTGGAGCGCAGCCGCGCCGACCTGGTGTCCACGGTCGCCCACGAGCTGCGCTCGCCGCTGACCAGCGTCAAGGGGTTCACCGCGACCCTGCTGGCCAAGTGGACCCGCTTCACCGACGAGCAGAAGCGCGTCATGCTCGAGACCGTCAACAACGACGCCGACCGGGTGACCAGGCTGATCACGGAGCTGCTCGACGTCTCCCGCATCGAGTCGGGCCGGCTGGAGCTGCACCGCCAGGTCGTCGACGTGCCCGCCAGAGTGCGGCGCATCATCGCCGGTCGTGTCGCGGCGGGCGAGGCCGAGGACCGCTTCCGCCTCGTCGGCGACGACGACCTTCCCGAGATGTGGCTCGACCAGGACAAGATCGACCAGATCCTCGGTAACCTGATGGAAAACGCGGTGCGCCACGGACGCGGCACCGTCACCATAGAGATCGAGTCCGTCGGATGGGGAGTTGCCGTGTCGGTGCGCGACGAGGGCGAGGGCATCGCGCCCGAGCTGGCTCCGCGCGTCTTCCGGCAGTTCTGGCGCGGCAACAGCCGCCGGCGCGGCGGCACCGGGCTCGGCCTGTTCATCGTGAAGGGTCTGGTCGAGGCGCACGGCGGCACGATCATCGTGCAGCGCGCGCCCGAGGGTGGGGCGGAGTTCCGATTTACCGTGCCCACCGGCACCCCTGACTTCGCCACTGTGTAGCCCCCTGCGACAGGCGGGCGCGAGTCGGGCCCGGTGGGCGGATCCCACTAGACTCTGTCAAGCTCAAGCCCTGGATACGGAGCTCACTCTTGTCTGACTACGACCCCGTCGAGGTGACACCGTTGCATGCCGACGAGCTGTCCCGCATGGAGGCCGACGCCCTGGCGGCGATCAAGACGGCCGGCGACCTCGACGCACTCAAGCAGGCGCGGCTGGCCCACGCCGGTGACCGCTCGCCCATCGCGCTGGCCAACCGCGAGATCGGTGCCCTGCCTCCCAAGGCCCGTGCCGAGGCCGGCAAGCGCGTCGGCGGCGCCCGCAAGGCGATCAACGAGGCGCTCGCCGCCCGGCAGGCCGAGCTGGAGGCCGAGCGCGACGCCCGGGTCCTCGTCGAGGAGGCCGTCGACGTCACCCTGCCGTGGGACCGGCAGCCGCTCGGCGCCCGCCACCCGCTGACCACCATGCAGGAGCGCATCGCCGACACGTTCGTCGCGATGGGCTACGAGGTGGCCGAGGGCCCCGAGCTCGAAGGCGAGTGGTTCAACTTCGACGCGCTCAACATCGCCACGGACCATCCGGCCCGCTCCGACCACGACACCTTCTTCGTCGAGTCCACCGAGTCGGGCATGGTGCTGCGCACCCAGACCTCGCCGGTGCAGGTCCGCGCGCTGCTGCAGCGGGGCGCGCCGTGCTACGTCATCTCACCGGGCAAGGTGTTCCGCACCGACGAGCTCGACGCCACCCACACCCCCGTCTTCCACCAGGTCGAGGGCCTGGCGATCGACGAGGGGCTGACGATGGCCCACCTCAAGGGCACGCTCGACCGGTTCGCCGAGGTCATGTTCGGCGAGGGCATCTCCACCAGGTTCCGGCCCAACTACTTCCCGTTCACCGAGCCGTCGGCCGAGATGGACCTCAAGTGCTTCGTCTGCCGCGGCGCCTCGGCGATCCCCGGCAACCCGCCGTGCCGCACCTGCAAGTCCGAGGGCTGGATCGAGTGGGGCGGCTGCGGCATGGTCAACCCGCGCGTGCTGATCGCCTGCGGCGTCGACCCGTCGACATACTCGGGCTTCGCCTTCGGCATGGGCATCGAACGTACGCTGATGTTCCGCCACAACGCTGAGGACATGCGCGACATGGTCGAGGGAGACGTGCGCTTCACGCTTCCGTTCGGAATGGAGATCTGATGAAGGTCCCGCTCTCCTGGCTGCGGGAGTACGCCGATCTCCCGGCGGTCACCGCCCAAGAGGTGGCCGACAAGCTCACCGCGGCAGGGCTCAAGCTCGAGTCGATCAGCTCGCACGGTCACGACGTGAAGAACGTCGTGGTCGGCGAGGTGCTCGAGATCGAGGAGCTGTCCGGTTTCAAGAAGCCGATCAGGCACTGCAAGGTCGAGGTGGGGGAGGCGATGCCGCGCGAGATCGTCTGCGGCGCCACCAACTTCGCCGTCGGAGACCGCGTGCCGGTCGTCCTGCCGGGCGGCGTGCTGCCCGGCGGCTTCGAGGTCGGCGCGCGCAAGACCTACGGGCGGCTGTCCGAGGGCATGATCTGCTCCGAGCGCGAGCTCGGCCTCGGCGACGACCACGGCGGCATCATGGTCCTGCCCTCCGGCACGGCGATCGGCGCCGACGTGGTCGAGCTGCTCGGGCTCCGCGACGACGTGATCGAGCTGGAGATCACCCCCGACATCGGCTACGCGCTGTCGATCAGGGGCGTGGCCCGCGAGGCCGCGACCGCGTTCGAGGTCCCGTTCCACGACCCCGCCGACGTAGAGCTGCCCGCCGCCGACGAGCAGGCGTGGCCCGCCTCGATCGGCGACGCGGACGCCTGCGACAGGTTCGTGCTGCGCGAGGTCACCGGCTTCGACCCCGCCGCCCAGAGCCCGCTCTGGATGCGCGTACGCCTCACGCGGGCCGGGATGCGGCCGGTGTCGCTGGCCGTCGACATCACCAACTATCTGATGCTGGAGCTCGGCCAGCCGCTCCACGCCTTCGACCGGGCCAAGCTCACCGGCGAGATCGTCGTACGCAGGGCCGGTCAGGGCGAGACGCTCGAAACGCTCGACCACGTCACCCGCAAGCTCGACCCCGACGACATCCTGATCACCGACCAGTCGGGCCCGATCTCGATGGCGGGCACGATGGGCGGGCTGGAGACCGAGATCTCCGGCGAGTCGACGGACATCGTCATCGAGGCCGCGCACTTCTCGGCGACCGGCATCTCCCGCGAGTCCCGCAGGCACAACCTCGTGTCCGAGGCGTCCAAGCGGTTCGAGCGCGGCGTCGACCGCGAGCTGCCGCTGGTCGCCTCGTGGCGGGCCGTGCGGCTGCTGGCCGAGCTGGGCGGCGCCACCGTGCGACCGGGCCTCACGCACGCCGAGGTCGACGTCGCGCCGGCCCGCATCGCGATCCCGGCGAGCCATCCGGGCGACGTGGCCGGTGTGCCCTACGCCAAGGAGACCGTCGTACGGCGGCTGGAGCAGGTCGGCTGCCTCGTGACCGACGGCGACGACCCGGCTGTGCGCACGGGCGGCGTCGACCCGACCGGGGTCGTGACCGGCGGCGAGCTGGCGGCCAAGCTGGCCGTCACCGGCGACGACGTGATCACGGTAACCCCGCCGTCCTGGCGGCCCGACCTCACCGACCCCAACGACCTGGCCGAAGAGGTCATCCGGCTCGAAGGCTACGAGCGCCTGCCCTCCATCCTGCCCAAGGCCCCGGCCGGAGCCGGGCTGACCGAGGGACAGCGGCTGCGCAGGCGAGTCGGCAGGACACTGGCCGCCGCCGGTTACGTCGAGGTGCTCGCCTACCCGTTCATCAGCGAGGGCGACTTCGACGCGCTGCAACTGCCCGCCGACGACGCGCGCCGCCGCGCCCTGCGGCTGGCCAACCCGCTGGCCGAAGACGAGCCGCTGATGCGCACGACGCTGCTGCCCGGGCTGCTCAAGACCCTGGTACGCAACGCCGGGCGCGGCTTCTCCGACGTGGCGCTGTTCGAGTCGGGGCTGGTGTTCCGGCCCCGCGAAGGAGCGCCGGGCGCCGCGCCGGTGCTGCGTGTGGAGGACAGGCCGAGCGGCGACGAGCTGGCCTCGATCGCCGCGGCCCTGCCCGACCAGCCGCACCGGGTCGCGGTCGTGCTGGCCGGCGAGTTCGAGCGGTCCGGCTGGTGGGGTCGCGGGCGCCAGGAATGCTGGGCCGACGCCGTACAAGCGGCCCGGCTGGTGGCGGCCGAGGCGGGAGTCGAGCTGTCGGTCATCGCCGACCAGCACGAACCCTGGCACCCTGGCAGGTGCGCCGCCCTCTACGTCGGTGACACGCTCGTCGGCCACGCCGGTGAGCTGCACCCGCGCGTCGCCGAGGCCTACGGGCTGCCGCCGCGCTCCTCGGCGATGGAGCTGGAGCTGTCCAGGCTGGAGTCGGCGATGCCGGGCCCGGCCCAGGCGCCGGCCGTCTCCTCCTACCCGGTCGCGACCCAGGACGTGGCGCTGATCGTGCCCGACTTCACGCCGGTCGCCGACGTGGAGGCGGCGCTGCGTGACGGGGCCGGGGAGCTGCTGGAGTCGATCCGGCTGTTCGACGTCTACGCGGGGGAGCAGGTGGGGGAGGGCCACAAGTCGCTCGCGTACACGCTGCGCTTCCGCGCGGCCGACCGCACGCTGACGGTGGAGGAGACGACGGCGGCTCGCGACGCCGCCGTGGCCATGGCCGCCGACCGCGTCGGCGCCCAGCTCCGCAGCGCCTGACCACCTGCTACGGCCGCGTCCGATGGCCGATCGCTGTTCCGAGGTCCGGTACGGTCCGCCGTACCGGGCCTCACGCGTGAAAGGCCGGAGATGAGGCATCTGCTGGTGTTCGCCGAGCGCGACGACGCCGAGGAGGTCGCGGAGGCGCTGGGCGAGCGGTTCCCCGCGCTGGGGACACCCCAGGTCGTGCGGGAGACGCTCGCCGGCGAGGACGACGCCGAGGACGCGCAGTGGCTGGTCGTCCTGGAAGGGCTCGACGAGGACGGCCTGCCGGAGGTCGACGCGCTCGTGGAGGACCACGACGGCTGGCGCGAGCCGGGCTGACCCGCGCCGACGCCACGTGGGCAGGGCCCTGTCCCACCGAGGGACGTCCGGTCCGGGCCCGTGGGCCCGGCCTGGTCCGGATGGGTGTCAGGCGGGGAGCTGGGCGGCTCGGCGGGCCTTTTCGGTCAGTGCGTGCTCGTCGGTGCGCGAGTCGTACCGGCGGAACTTCGGCAGCGCCGCCGCCAGCCCGGCCACCGCCGCGACGCACAGCACGCCGCCCGCTCCCAGAGAGAACCGGGCGCCACCCATCTGCGCCATCAGCCCGGCGCGCGCGTTGCCGAGCATCGGACCGCTGGCGTAGGACAGCAGCTCGATGCCGGCCAGCCTGCCCCGCAGCTCGTTGGGGATCGTCTGGTTCCACATCGTCATGCGGAGGATGCCGCTGATCATGTCGGCGGCCCCGGCCAGCGCCAGGCAGAAGAAGATCGCCCAGATGTTCGGGATCGCCGCCGCCAGTGCCATCGCGGCACCCCACAGCGTCGCCGCGATGATCACGCCCATGCCCTGCCGGTGTACGCGCGCCGTCCAGCCGCCGGTGAGCGAGGCCACCAGGGAGCCCACCGCACCCGCCGAATAGAGCAGTCCGAGTGCCTGAGGCGCGCCCAACTGGTCGGCCAGGAACGGGAACAGCGCCGTCGACATCGCGAACAGCATCGCGGCGATGTCGACCAGGTAGGTGCCGATCAGATCGCTGCGCCCGGCCGCGTAGCGCACGCCCTCGACCAGCGAGCTCAGCGACGCGGGCGCGGCGTCCTCGGCGGGTGGCACGGCCCGGATCCGCCAGAGCAGCACCAGGGACAGGACGAAGCTCACCGTGTCGATGCCGTAGGCGACGGCCGTGCCGAACGCCGTCACCAGCAGCCCGCCGAGAGCCGGGGCGACGATCGCGCCGAGGTTCCAGCGCAGGCTCGCCAGCACCGCGGCCGCGCCGAGCTGGTCGTGCCTGACCACCTGCGGGATCAGCGCCTCCAGGCTGGGCCGTTGCAGGCACGCGACGCCCATGGCCAGCGCGCCGACCACATAGAGGACCCAGGTCTGCGGGTGGGGGAGGAGCGAGTTGACCATGAGCAGGCCCGAGGTCACCATCAGCCCCAGCTCGCTGAGCAGGATGACCGTGCGCCGGTCGAGCGCGTCGGCGATGGCGCCGCCCCACAGCCCGCACACCACCATCGGCACGAACTCGGCCAGGCTCACCAGGCCGACCGCCACGTAGGAGCCGGTGAGCTCCTTCATCTGGTACGGCACGGCCACCATGGTGATGAACGTGCCGAACATCGTGATGACACCCGAGGCCATGAGCAGCCGATAGTCTCGCGAGTCGCGCAGCGGGCCCAGATCGGGCACCAGCCCGCGGAGCAGGCGTTTCAGTCGATCGGCCACAAGGTGTGATTCTGCGCTGCAGCCCTCGACATGGGCAATCGGTTTTCTTCCGGCACGCGGCTGGGCCCCCGGAGAGAACTCCGGGGGCCCAGGGAGACATCGGCGGGTCCTGTCCAGGGCCGCGGCGCGCTCAGGCGGCGGGCACCTTGTCCAGGAAGCCCAAGACCCGGGCGATCCGGCCGTCCGCGGCCAACTGCACCACGTCGAAGCCGACCACCACCGGCTCCTCGCCCGCCGGGCCCAGGTGCCAGCTGAACCTGGCGATGTCGTGGTGGGCGTCGTAGACCTCGCCGGGGCTGAACACGAAGCCGGGGAACATGCCCTGCGCGCCCTCGATCAGCGCGGCGAGCCCGGCGTGACCGGCCACCTCGGCCAGCGGGTCGGTGTACGTGGCGTCCTCGGTCCACAGCGCGGCCACGGCCTTGGCGCGGGCGTCGGTGTCGTTCTCGTTCCAGGCGGCGATGTAGCGGTCGACCAGCTCGTTGCTCATGATTTTTCTACCTTTCAGATGATTTTTCGACTTAGAACAGGGGGCTAGCGGAGCCGGCGGAGGCCCATGATCTGCAGCTCGGCGAAGACGCCGACCACGAGGGCCTGGGCGATCGCCCACACCGCGCCGATCGTGGTGAACTCCGCCGCCCCGGTGACCACGGCGAGCACACTGCCCAAGATCCAGACGGCGTTGAGCGCGATCACGGCCTTGGTCGCCGCCGGGCTGATCACGCGGCGGCTCGCCAGCAGGCCGACCGCCGCGCCGTACACGAGAAGGAAGGCGCCGATCTCCCTGAGCAGCCCCGCGTCCGGGCCGAGCAGGTCGCTCGCGGGGCCGGCGGCGGCGAGGTAGACGAGCCCGTTGACACCGGTGACGACGGCGTCGAGAGCCAGCGTCAGGCGCAGGAACCTGGCGTGGTCGGTCGTGGTGAGGACGGCCATTTCGGCGCTCCCTTCCAGGAGTTCGTTCGGACATGAGAAACATGTCAGCCGGGGTGGGGGCGCCGCGATTACGCCGGAGGTAATGCGGGTGCTTATCTCCCGCTCCACCTGGGATGAGGGCACGAAAAACGGCATCCCCGGCAAGATCTTCGGCTATCGACGCTTCACGTCGCCCACGGGCGCGGCATAGTGGTCAGCCCGGCAAGGGGTGGTGTTTCCCCAGGTCGGAGCGATGGGGGGTCGCAGTGGGTCTGTGGCGAAAAATCATGAAGACAGGGCGGATGGCCGAGCCACCGGTGGAACGTGCCAAAAGTCCGGGCGTGCCGGAACTGGCGGGGTCGGTGCAGATCCGCCACGTCGACGCGGGCTCGTGCAACGGGTGCGAGGTGGAGATCGCCTCGGTGTTCGGACCGGTGTACGACGCGGAGCGCTACGGCGCCCGGCTGGTCGCCTCGCCGCGGCACGCCGACGCGTTGCTGGTCACGGGGCCGGTGACGCGCAACATGGAGATGGCGCTGCGCCGCACCTACGAGGCGGTGCCGGAGCCGCGCCGGGTGATCGCGCTGGGGGACTGCGCGCGTGACTGCGGGGTGTTCGCGGGCGCGTACGGCGTGGTGGGCGCGGTCGGCGACGTGGTGCCGGTCGACATCGAGGTCCCCGGCTGCCCGCCGCCACCCGAGGCGATCATCGAGGCGCTGCGCGGGATGACCGGTCGATGACTCTCTACGCGTGCGCCCTGGGCCTCTGCCTGGCCGCCGCCCTCGTCGCCCTGCTGCCCACACGCGCGGCGACTCCAGCGTCGGGAGCGATCACCGTGGCGACTCCGGCGGCGGGCGTGAGCACCGTGGCGGCGGGGCTGATCACCGCGGCGGCCGGGGCTGTCGCGACCGTGGCGGGGGTGCTGGCGATGCTCGGCCACGGCTGGTCGGCCTGGCTGCCCGACCTGCTGCCCCTGGGCGGCGTCCGGCTGGCGCTTGACCCGCTCGGCGGCCTGTTCACCGCCGTCACGGGCGCGGTGACGGTGTGCGCGGCGATCCACGGCATCGGCTCCGGCCCGGCCAGGGCCACGCGGGTGGTCGTGCCGCTGTTCGTGGCCGCTCTGCTGCTGGTGCCCGCGGCCGACGGGGTGGGCGCGTTCCTGTTCGGCTGGGAGCTGATGGCGATGACCTCGCTCCTGCTCGTGCTGGCCGAGCACCGCGAGAGGCCGTCGGTCAGGAAGGCCGCGCTCTGGTACGCCGTCATGACCCACCTCGGCCTGGTGACGATCCTGTGCGGCCTGTGCTATCTGGCCGCCGGAGCCGTGGGCGACGGCTTCGACCAGCTACGCGCCGCCGAGCTGTCGCCCGCCGCCAGGAACGTGATCTTCCTCACCACCCTGGCCGGGTTCGCCGCCAAGGCCGGCATCGTGCCGTTGCACGTGTGGCTGCCCAGGGCCTATCCCGCAGCCCCCGGCCACGTGTCGCCGCTGATGAGCGGCGCCATGGTCAACATGGGCGTCTACGGCGTCGTCAGGGTCGGGCTCGACCTGCTGCGCGGCGGCCCCGTCTGGTGGTGGTGGATCGTCCTGGCACTCGGCGCCCTCTCGGCGCTGTACGGCGTGCTCCACGCGGCCATGGCCACCGACCTGAAACGGCTGCTCGGCTACTCCTCGACCGAGAACATGGGCCTGGTGCTCATCGGCGTCGGCGCGGCCGGCTTCTTCGCGGCCGACGGCGCCGGCCCGCTGGCCGCCCTCGCCCTCACCGCGGCCCTGCTGCACGTGGTCAACCACGCCGCCTTCAAGACGCTGCTGTTCCAGGCGGCCGGCTCGGTCCAGCGGGCGACGGGCACCAGGGACCTGGACGCGCTCGGCGGCCTGCGCACCGGCATGCCCTGCACCACCGCGCTGTTCGCCATCGGCGCCCTGTGCGCGTCGGCGCTGCCGCCCGGCAACGGCTTCGTCAGCGAATGGCTGTTGCTGCAGAGCCTCATCCACGCGCTGCCCGCCTCGGGCGTGGCGGGCGCGGTCACGATGCCGCTGGCCGTGGGCGCCATCGCGCTCACGGCGGGGCTGGCCGTGGCCACGTTCGTGAAGGCGTTCGGCGTCGGCTTCCTGGCCCGCCCGCGCAGCCCGGGCGCCGAACGGGCGGCGGAGAGCCCGCGTGCGGCGATCTGCGGGATGGCACTGGCCGCGGCGGCCTGCCTGTTCCTCGCGCTCAACCCCACGCTGGTGCTCCCCGCGCTCACCGAGGCGGTCACGGAGGTGATCCCCGCGGGCCGGCCGGTCGCGGGCGAGGTGACGCTCCGGCTGACCGCGATCACCGGCTCGATCTCGCCGATCCTCATCGCGCTGGCGCTGGCGGCGGCCATGGTGGCGGTGCAGGCGCTGGTCCGCGCGGTGGCCACCCGGCGCGTACGGCGGCCGGCCCGCCTGTGGGACTGCGGCGCGGGCCCGGTGTCGGCCCGCATGGAGTACACCGCCACCTCCTTCGCCGAACCCCTGCAACGGGTCTTCGTCGACGCCCTGCAACCGGAGAGCGCCATCGACGTGACGGCCGCCAAGGAGTCGGCGTACCTGGTGCGGCGGGTCCGGTTCCGGGCCAGGGTGCCAGACCGGGTCGAACAGCGCCTGTACGAGCCGGTGCTGGCCGCCGCGGTCCGGCTCGGCACGGGCGCGCGGCGGCTCGCCGACGGCAGCGTCCACCGCTACCTGTCCTACGGCTTCTACGCGCTGACCGGCGTGCTGATCGTGCTGGCGGTGATCTCGTGATCGCCATGGTGCTGCAACTGCTCGTGGTGGCCGCCGGAGCGCCGCTGCTCGTCGGCCTGATGCGCCAGATCAGGGCCCGCCTGGAGGGCCGCGCGGGCGCCGGGGTGCGCCAGCCGTGGCGCGACCTGCGCAAGCTGGTGCGCAAGGAGGCCATCGCTCCGCACGGCACGGGCTGGCCGTTCAGGGCCGCGCCGCCGCTGCTGGCCGGGACCACGCTGGTGGTCGTGGCGGCGGTGCCGCTGGTCACCGCCGACTCGCCGCTCGACGGCGTCGCCGACCTGTTCGCGGTCGCCGCGCTGCTCGCGCTCGGCTCGGTGGCGCTGGCGCTGGGCGGGCTCGACACGGGCACCGCGTTCGGCGGGATGGGCGCCAGCCGTGAGATGACCGTGCTCGCCCTGGTCGAGCCGACGATCCTGCTGGCGGTGTTCGCGCTGTCGATCCGGGTGGGCACCACCGACCTCGGCGCGATCGTCACCGCCACCGCGAGCAGCCCGCTGTCGCTCATCTCCCCGGTGAGCCTGCTCGCCGCCGTCGCGCTCGCGGTGGTCACCATCGCCGAGTCTGGCCGGATCCCGGTGGACAACCCCTCGACCCACCTGGAGCTGACGATGATCCACGAGGCGATGATCCTGGAGTACGCGGGCCCGGACCTGGCGCTCATCGAGTGGGCCTCGGCGATGCGGCTGACGGTCATGCTGGGGCTGTTCGCCGGGCTGTTCGCGCCGTTCGGCATCGCCACCGCGGGCGCCGGGCCGGTCGCGCTGCTGGTCGCCGTGGTGGCGTTCGCCGTGAAGGTGGCGCTGCTGGGCGGCGTGCTGGCGGCCGGCGAGGTGTTCATGGCCAAGCTGCGCCTGTTCCGCATCCCCGAGCTGCTGGCCGGCTCGTTCCTGATGGCCCTGCTGGCGGTCGCCGCCTCCTTCTTCCTGGCGTGAGTGAGATGACTGATCCCCTGTACGTGCAGACCCTCGACCTGGCCTGCGGCGCCTTCCTGCTGACCGGGGTGCTGGTCCTGTGGCGGCGCGACCTGGCCGCGATCATCTGGCTGTTCGGGCTGCAGGGGGTGGCGCTGGGCGCGCTGATCGCGGTCAGAGGGCTGCACGAGGCCGACGTGGAGCTGACCGTGCTCGGCCTCGGGGTGGGGCTGCTGCGCGCGGTGCTCCTGCCGTACCTGATGCGGCGCGCGCTGGCGGCCGGCGAGGAGGGGCGCGAGGCCCGGCCGCACGTCAGCGTCGCCGCGTCGCTGCTGGTCACGGCCGTCCTGACGATGATCGCGTACGCGGTCTCCCAGCCCCTGGTACGGCTGGCGCCCACTCCCGCCACGCAGGCCGTGCCGATCGCGCTGACCGTGCTGCTGGTGGGCTTCTTCGTGCTGGTCACCAGGAGGCGGGCGCTGTCGCAGGTGGTCGGGTTCCTGCTGATGGACAACGCCATCACCGCCGCCGCGTTCCTCACCACCACCGGGGTGCCGCTGGTGGTGGAGCTGGGGGTCTCCCTCGACGTGCTGCTGGCCGTACTGGCGCTGCAGGTTCTGACCACCCGGATGCGGGCCGCGTTCGGCGGCACCGACCTCGACGAGCTACGGGAGCTGCACGACTGATGATGATCGTCCCGGTGGCGCTGCCGCTCGCGGCCGCCTGCCTGTATGCCCTGTTCGGCTGGAACCGCGTGACGGCGTGGCTCGGCGCCCTGTCCGCGGGCGGGCTGCTCGCCGCCGCCGTCCTGCTCGCGCGGGCCGGTGAGGCGAGCGGGCTGTGGGGGTTGCTGCGGGTGGACGCGCTCAGCGCGTACATGCTGATCGTGATCGGAGTCGTGGCGCTGCTCGCGATGCTGGCCAGCCCCGGCTACCTGCGGGCCGAGGCGGTCGCCGGGCACGCGGGGCCGGCGGCCGCCCGCCGCTACGGGATCTTCACCCAGTGCTTCGTCGCGGCGATGGCGACGGCCGTGCTCGCCGCCAGCCTCGGGATGCTCTGGGTGGCGGTGGAGGCGACCACGATCCTGACCGCGTTCCTGGTCGGGCACCGCCGCACCAGGAAGGCCACCGAGGCGGCCTGGAAGTACGTGGTGATCTGCTCGGTCGGCATCGCGCTCGCGCTGCTCGGCCTGGTGATCGTGCACTACGCCGCCGTGCACGCCGGGCTGTCCACGCGCGAGGGGCTCGACTGGGTGTCGCTGGCCGGGCACGCCGGGCGGCTCGACCCGGGGGTGACACGGATCGCGGTGGTGCTGCTCGTGCTCGGCTTCGGCACCAAGGCGGGGCTCGCGCCGCTGCACGCCTGGCTGCCCGACGCGCACAGCCAGGCGCCCGCGCCGGTGTCGGCGCTGATGTCCGGGGTGCTGCTGTCGGTGGCGTTCTACGCGATCCTGCGGGTCAAGGTGGTCTCCGACGGGGCGCTCGGGCCGGGGTTCTGCCGGCTGCTGCTGATCGTGGTGGCGCTGGCGTCCCTGGCCGTGGCGGCGGCGCTGCTGATCGGGCAGCGCGACTTCAAACGGATGCTGGCCTATTCGAGCATCGAGCACATGGGGCTGATCGCGCTCGGCGCGGCCATCGGCAACGGCCTGGCACTGGCGGCCGTGCTGCTGCACATCCTGGGGCACGGGCTGGGCAAGTCGGTGCTGTTCCTCGGATCCGGGCGGATCCAGCAGGCGACCGGGAGCAGCCGGATCGACGAAGTACGCGGGCTGGGCGGGCAGGCGCCCGGACTGGCCACGCTCTTCGGTCTCGGGCTGCTGGCGCTGCTGGGGTTGCCGCCGTTCAGCCTGTTCGCCAGCGAGCTCGCAATCGTGCGGGCGGGCTTCGCGGCCGGGCTCGGGTGGGCGGTGGCGCCCGCGCTGGTGCTCATGCTGGTGATCGTCGCGGGGGTGGGCGGGACGGCCGGCCGGCTGCTGCTCGGCGACGCGCCACCGGGCGCGGCGGGCGGGCCGGGGCTCCGCCTGCGGGGAGCGGGAGTGCCGCTGGTCGCGGGGCTCGTCGCGTGCGCGGCGCTCGGCGTGACGCTGGGGCCGCTCCGGCCGCTGCTGGAGTCCGCCGCCACCATCGCCACCATCGGACCGCCGGCCGGCCCCGTGGGAGGCGCGCGATGACCGCCGTCGTAGGAGGGCCGACCGTCGCCGACATCGGGCCCGGCGAGCTCGTCGAGTGCGCCGCCGAACTGTTCGCCCTGGGGCATCGCGTCGCGCTCGTCGCCGCGCACGCCGAGGACACCGGCTTCCGTCTCGTCTACCTGTTCACCGCCGTCCGCCCGGCGCGGCGGACCGAGTTGCACGTACACCTGACCGAGCCCGCCGTCCCCAGCCTGGCCGCGCTCTCCTTCCCCGCCGGGCGCTTCGAGCGGGAGATCCGCGACCTGTACGGCATCACGCCCGAAGGCCACCCACTGCCCCAGCGCCTGGTCAGGCACCACCACTGGCCCCGAGGCTGGTACCCGATGCTCCCCGACGCGGGCCGGCCACCGTCGTTCGGCGACCCCGAGGGCCCCTACCCGTTCGGCGACGTGGAGGGCGACGGCGTCTACGAGATCCCGGTCGGCCCCGTGCACGCGGGCTGCATCGAGCCGGGCCACTTCCGCTTCTCGGTGGTCGGCGAGACGATACTCAAGCTCAAGGCCCGCCTCTGGTTCGTGCACAAGGGCCTCGAACGGCTCTTCGAGGGCCGCCGCCCGGAAGACGGGCTGGCGCTGGCCGAGCGGGTCAGCGGCGACACCTCGGTCGGCCACGCCCTGGCCTACTGCCTGGCCGTCGAGGAGGCCACCGGTACGGCCGTCGATCCCGAGTCGCAGCGCGCCAGAGCCGTGCTGCTGGAGCTCGAACGCCTCTACAACCACGTCACCGACCTGGGCGCGCTCTGCAACGACGTCGCCCACAGCGTTCTGCAGGCCCACTGCGGCACCGTCCGCGAACACCTGCTGCGCATCAACGCCGAGGTCACCGGCCACCGCCTGCTGCGCGGCGCGATACGCCTCGGCGGCGCGGAGCCGCGGGCCATGCCCGACCCGGCCAGGCTGGCGGCGCTCGGCGCCGAGGTGGCCGAGATCGCCGGGCTCGCGCTCGGCCACGGCGTGGTGTCGGACCGGTTCACCGGCACCGCCGTGCTCACCGAGCGGGCCGCCGCGGACCTCGGCACGCTCGGCTACGTGGCCAGGGCCAGCGGGCTCGACATCGACGCCCGCCGCGACCACCCGTTCATCGACCTGGGGCCGTTCCCGGTGGCGACCCGGACCGGCGGAGACGTGCTGGCCCGCTTCCAGGTCAGGGCCGACGAGATCGCCGCCTCGATCGTGCTGATCGACCGGCTGGCGCACGCCTCGGGTGACTGGAGCCTGCCGGACGGGCGGCGCGGCTCGGGCGTGGGCATCGTCGAGGGCTGGCGCGGCACGATCGTCCACCGCGTCGAGCTGAACGGGGACGGCAGGCTGGCCAGAGTGAAGATCGCCGATCCGTCGTTCTTCAACTGGCCCGCGTTGCCGGTCGCGCTGGGCGGCGCGATCGTGCCCGACTTCCCGCTGGTCAACAAGAGCTTCAACCTGTCCTACGCGGGCAACGATCTCTAGCCGCCCAGCACCTCGCGGCGCAGGTGGGTCTTGAGGATCTTGCCGCCCGGGTTGCGCGGCAGCTCCGAGTCCCTGAACCAGAGGTGCGACGGGATCTTGAACTTGGCGATGCGCTCCACCAGGAAGGACTGGAGCTCCTCGGAGGTGGTCGAGGTGCCCGGCTTGAGCCGGACCACCGCGCCCACCTCCTCGCCCAGCTCGTCGTGGGGGATGCCGATCACCGCGGCGTCGTCCACCGCCGGGTGCTCGAACAGGGCCGCCTCCACCTCGGCGCAGTAGACGTTCTCGCCGGCCCTGATGACCATGTCCTTCGCCCGGTCCACGATGTAGACGAAGTCGTCCTCGTCGATCTTGGCGAGGTCTCCGGTGTGCAGCCAGCCGTCGACGAAGGTCTGTGCCGTCGCCTCCGGCTTGTTCCAGTAACGCATGATGACGTTCGGGCCGCGTACGCACAGCTCGCCCACCTCGCCGGGCGGCAGCTCCTCGCCCGTCGGGGCGACCACCCGCAGGTCGACCACGGCCGTGGGCAGGCCGATGCTGTCGGGCCTGGCCAGGTAGTCGGGGCCGCCGTTGCCCACTGCCAGGCCGGTCGTCTCCGTCATGCCGTAGCCGTTGGACGCGGCGCGGTCGGGCAGGTTCGCGCCGATGCGCTCCAGCAGCTTCGGCGGAGCCGGTGCCCCGCCGTACCCGAGGGTGTTCAGCGACGACAGGTCGTACTTGCCGAAGTCGGGATGGGACATGAGTTGCCACGCGTTGGTCGGCACGCCGATCATCGCGGTGATCCGCTCGCGTTCGATGAGCCGCAGCGCCTGCTCGGGGTCCCACTTGTACATCAGGACCAGCCCGCCGCCCGCGAACATGGTGGTGGTCAGCGCGGAGAAGCAGCCGGTGACGTGGAACAGCGGCACGGTCAGCAGCGTCACCCGGCGCGCGCCCGCCGCCGCCCCGGCGTCCTTGCCCGCCAGCGCGACCGCCCGCATCAGCCCGTAGGCCAGGGTCATCGGCGACTGGCCCAGGTTGCGATGGCTGCCCAGTGCCCCCTTGGGATGCCCGGTCGTGCCGGAGGTGTAGAAGATCGTGGCCGGATCCTCGGGGGAGAGCTCGACGTCGGGCAGCGTCACGTCCGCGCCGACCTCGCCCAGCACGTCGTCGAACGAGCGCGCGCCCTCGGGCGCCTCACCCCTGGCCACGATCATCGGCACGCCGGTGGCCGCGAGCCGGACGGCCCGCTCGCCGTCCACGATCAGCACCTTGGCGTCACAGTCGCGCACGCCGTACGCCAGCTCGGGCTCGGTCCACCAGGCGTTGAGCGGTACGGCTATCGCCCCGGCGGCCAGCGCGGCGGAGAAGGCCACCGCCCACTCCGGGTAGTTGCGCATGGCCACGACCACCCGGTCACCCTTGGCCACGCCGTACTCCGTCACCAGGCGGTTCGCCAGCGTCGCCGCCCGCCGGAAATGGTCTTCGAACGTGATGTGCTCGTCCTCGTAGACGAGGAACTCCTTCTCACCGTGGAACCTGCTCATCTCCAGCAGGGCGCGGAAGTGGCCCGGAGCGTGCTTCCAGGTTCGTATCCCGCTGTCGCCGATCTCCTCCATCTCGAAAAGCTGGCCAGGACCAGTGAGCTGGGCTTGGACCTGGGCATGAGAAAGAGTCATGCGAAGCACTCCCACAGTGGACGGCGATCCCGGATAAATCACAGTACCGACCGGTAGGTACGTCGCGCTAGAGCACGAAATCCGGGCGAAACAGGCGATTTACCGTCTCGGTATGTGAGCGCAATGGCGCGCCCAGGTTGCGTGTTCATCCTCTGGAGGGCATCATCATCACAGTAAGAGCATGAGTTGAGATGCATAACTATGCAGGAGGTTCGGGATGAGAGCGGCGATCGCGGGAGCCAGCGGCTACGCGGGCGGTGAGCTGCTCCGCCTGCTGCTCGGGCACCCGGAGCTCGAGATCGGCACGCTCACCGCGGCTTCCAGCGCGGGCAGCGCGCTCGGCGCCCACCAGCCACACCTCCCGCAACTGGCCGACCGGATCATCGAGGCCACCACCCCCGAAGCGCTCGCCGGACACGACGTGGTTTTCCTGGCCCTGCCGCACGGTCACTCCGCGGCCGTCGCCGCCCGGCTGCCCGAGGACACGGTCGTCGTGGACTGCGGCGCCGACCACCGGCTCACCGACCCGGCCGCCTGGCAGGAGTTCTACGGCGGCGAGCACGCCGGCACCTGGCCCTACGGCCTGCCCGAGCTGCCCGGCCAGCGCGAGGTGCTCAAGGGCGCCAAGCGGATCGCGGTGCCCGGCTGCTACCCGACCTCCGTCATCCTCGCCCTGCTGCCCGCCTTCGCCGCCGGCCTGGCCGAGCCCGACGTGGTCGTCGTCGCCGCCAGCGGCACCAGCGGCGCGGGCAAGGCGCTCAAGCCCAACCTGCTCGGCAGCGAGGTCATCGGCTCGGTCAGCGCGTACGGCGTGGGCGGCGTCCACCGGCACACCCCGGAGATGGAGCAGGCCCTCGGCACCGTCGCGGGCACCCCGGTCCGCGTGTCGTTCACCCCCACGCTGGCCCCGATGAGCCGCGGCATCCTGGCCACCTGCTCCGCCCCCGCCGCGCCAGGGCTGACCAAGGCCGCCGTGCGAGAGGCGTACGAGAGCGCGCTGGCCAAGGAGCCGTTCGTCACCCTGCTGCCCGAGGGCACCTGGCCGGCCACCGCGATGACCTACGGCGCCAACACCGCCGCCCTGCAGGTGACGCTCGACGAACGCGCCGGCCGCCTGGTCGCCGTCATCGCCATCGACAACCTCACCAAGGGCACGGCCGGAGGCGCGATCCAGAGCGTGAACCTCGCACTCGGCCTGCCGGAAGAGCTCGGCCTTCCCCTGACAGGAGTTGCTCCGTGAGAGAGCGCAACGTACGACTCGATATGCATATGTATCCGGCACTCACGGAGGAAGCCGCATGAGCGTGACCGCCCCCCTCGGGTTCAGAGCCGCGGGTGTCGCCGCCGGCATCAAGTCCGGCGACGCGCGCGACCTGGCCCTGGTCGTCAACGACGGTCCGAACCACGCCGCGGCCGGTGTCTTCACCGCCAACCGCGTCAAGGCCGCCCCTGTCCTGTGGTCGCAGCAGGTCCTGCGGGGCGGGCGGGTCCGGGCGGTCGTCCTCAACTCGGGCGGCGCCAACGCCTGCACCGGCCCCGAGGGATTCCAGGACACGCACGCCACCGCCGAGAAGGCGGCCGAGGTGCTCCAGGACTCGGCGGGCGAGGTCGCGGTCTGCTCGACCGGCCTGATCGGCGAGCGGCTGCCCATGGAGGCCCTGCTGGCCGGCGTGGAGGGCGCCGCCGCGCAGCTGTCCCGCGACGGCGGCCTGGCCGCGGCCGACGCCATCCGCACCACCGACACCGTCTCCAAGATCTCCTTCAAGCGCGGCGGCGGCTACATGGTGGGCGGCATGGCCAAGGGCGCGGGCATGCTCGCCCCGGCGCTGGCCACCATGCTCTGCGTGATCACCACCGACGCCGACCTGAGCGCGGACGAGCTCGACGCCGCGCTGCGCGAGGCCACCTCCAAGACCTTCGACCGGCTCGACGCCGACGGCTGCATGTCCACCAACGACACCGTCCTGCTGCTGGCCAGCGGCGCCTCCGGGGTCAAGCCGGCCCTGGCGGAGTTCCAGCAGAAGGTCACCGAGGTCTGCGCCGACCTGGCCAGGCAACTGCTGGTCGACGCCGAAGGCGCCTCCAAGGCCATCGCCATCGAGGTGGTCGGCGCCGTGTCGGAGGACGACGCGGTCAAGGTCGGCCGTGCCGTCTCCCGCTCGAACCTGCTCAAGTGCGCTATCCACGGCGAGGACCCCAACTGGGGCCGCGTGCTGGCCGCCGTCGGCACCACCGACGCCGTGTTCGAGCCCGACCGGCTGAACGTGGCCATCAACGGCATCTGGATCTGCCGCGGCGGCGCGGTCGGTGACGACCGGACCAAGGTCGACATGCGCCCCCGCGACGTGACGATCACCATCGACCTGTCAGCCGGCACCCACTCGGCCACCGTCCACACCACCGACCTGACCGCGGACTACGTCCACGAGAACTCGGCGTACTCCTCATGAGGACCAGCACCGCCCACACCAAGGCCGACACGCTCATCGAGGCGCTGCCCTGGCTGGCCCGCTTCCACGGCGCCATCGTCGTCATCAAGTACGGCGGCAACGCCATGATCGATAAGTCGCTCATGGAGGGCTTCGCCGAGGACATCGGCTTCCTGCACTACGCCGGCCTCCGGCCGGTCGTGGTGCACGGCGGCGGCCCGCAGATCAGCAAGCACCTCGACCGGCTGGGCATCGAGTCGACGTTCACGGCGGGGCTGCGGGTCACCACGCCCGAGGCCATGCAGGTGGTCAGGATGGTGCTGGTCGGCCAGGTCAACCGCGACGTCGTCGGCCTGATCAACAGGCACGGCCCGCTCGCGGTCGGCATGTCGGGCGAGGACGCCCACCTGTTCACCGCCGAGCGCAAGCACGCGCTCGTCGACGGCGAGCTCGTCGACATCGGCCAGGTGGGCGAGATCGTCAAGGTCGACCCCGGCGCAGTCCAGGCCATGATCGACAACGGTCGTGTCCCCGTCGTCTCCAGCGTCGCCCGCAGCGAGGACGGGGAGATCTACAACGTCAACGCCGACACCGCCGCCGCCGCGCTGGCCGTCGCCCTCCAGGCGGAGAAGCTCATCGTCCTCACCGACGTCGAGGGTCTGTACGCCGGCTGGCCCGACGACACCGACGTGATCGACAAGCTCGACGGCGCCGCGCTGGAGGCCATGCTGCCCTCACTGTCGAGCGGCATGAAGCCGAAGATGGAGGCCTGCCTGACGGCGGTCCAGGGCGGCGTGCCCCAAGCTCACATCCTCGACGGCCGGGTGTCGCACTCGCTGCTGTTGGAGATCTTCACCGACCAAGGAATCGGAACCATGGTGATGCCCTGATGAACCTTCGTGACCGGTTCGAGCAAGCCTTCATGCCCAACTACGGCGTCCCGCCTATCGCCCTGGCACGAGGCGAGGGCACCCGCGTGTGGGACGTGGACGGCAAGGAATACCTCGACTTCATCGGTGGCATCGCGGTCACCTCGCTCGGCCACGCCCACCCGGCCCTGGTCGAGGCGGTCTCCAAGCAGGTCGCGACGATCGCGCACACGAGCAACCTGTTCCTGCACGAGCCGGAGGTGCTGCTCGCCGAGAGGCTCCTCGGACTGCTGAACGCCCCCGGCCGCGTCTTCTTCGCCAACTCCGGCACCGAGGCCAACGAGGCCGCCTACAAGCTGGCGCTCAAGTACGGCAGGCGCGACGGCCGCACCTACTTCGTCGCCGCCGAGAACGGCTTCCACGGCCGGACGATCGGCGCGCTCTCGCTGACGGGCAAGAAGTCGATCCGCGACCAGTTCGGGCCGTTCCCGGTCGAGGTCCAGTTCGTCCCGTACGGTGACGCCGCCGCCCTCAAGGAGGCCGTGACCGGCGACTGCATCGCGGTGTTCCTGGAGCCCACCCAGGGCGAGGCGGGCGTGGTCCCGCCGCCGGACGGCTACTTCGCGGCGGCCCGCGAGATCTGTGACTCGACCGGCGCGCTGCTGGTCGCCGACGAGATCCAGTCCGCGATCGGCCGCACCGGGCACTGGTTCGCCCACCAGGCCGACGGCGTCATCCCCGACATCCTGACCCTGGCCAAGGGCCTGGGCGGCGGCCTGCCGATCGGCGCGTGCGTCGGCTTCGGCGACGCGGGCCGGCTGTTCGACAAGGGCGACCACGGCTCCACGTTCGGCGGCAACCCGGTCTCGTGCGCCGCGGCGCTGGCCGTACTCGACAACCTCGACCTCGACCACGTCAAGACGATCGGCGACCGGCTGCGGACCGGCCTCGAAGCGGTCGGCCACCCGCTGCTGAAAGGCGTGCGCGGGCGCGGCCTGTGGCTGGCCGCCGTGCTGACCGAGCCGGTCTCCGGCAAGGTGCAGCAGGCGGCCGCCGACGCGGGCTTCCTGGTCAACGCGCTACAGCCGGACGCCGTACGGATCGCGCCGCCGCTGGTCGTGACGGCCGAGCAGGTCGACGCGCTCGTCGCCGCCTTTCCCGGGATCCTCGACGAGGCGGCGAAATGACCACCCACGGCGCGGTCAGGCCCGGCGCGGACTCGGCGCCCATCAGACACTTCTTGCGAGACGACGACCTCTCGCCCGCCGAGCAGGCCGACGTGCTCGAGCTGGCCGGCGCGATGAAGAAGGACCGCTACGGCTATCGCCCGTTCGACGGGCCGCAGACCGTCGCCGTCCTGTTCGACAAGCCCTCCACCAGGACCCGGGTCTCCTTCGCCGTCGGCGTCGGCGAGCTGGGCGGGATCCCGCTGGTCATCGACGGCGGCAACTCCCAGCTGGGCCGGGGCGAGCCGATCGAGGACACCGCCAGGGTGCTCGAACGGCAGGTCGCCGCGATCGTCTGGCGCACCGGCGGCCAGGAACGCATCGACGCCATGGCGGCAGGCACCTCGGTGCCGGTGGTCAACGCGCTGACCGACGAGTTCCACCCCTGCCAGATCCTCGCCGACCTGCTGACCGTCCGCGAACGCTTCGGCAGGACGGCCGGGCTGACGCTCACCTACCTGGGCGACGGCGCCAACAACATGGCCCACTCCTACCTGCTCGGCGGCGCAACGGCCGGCATGCACGTGCGGATCGGCGCCCCGGTCGGCTACCAGCCGGACGCCGTCATCCTCGACCGCGCCGCCGCCATCGCCGCGACGACCGGCGGCTCGGTGATCTCGCTGACCGACCCGGCCGCCGCCGCCCAGGGCGCGCACGTCGTCGCCACCGACACCTGGGTGTCGATGGGCCAGGACGGCAAGGACGAGCGGGTTCACGCGCTCATGCCGTACCAGGTCAACTCCGAGCTCATGGAGTACGCGGCGCACGACGCGATCGTGCTGCACTGCCTGCCCGCCTACCGCGGCTACGAGATCACCGCCGACGTGCTCGACGGCCCGCGCAGCGCTGTGTGGGACCAGGCCGAGAACCGGCTGCACGCCCAGAAGGCGCTGCTCCACTGGCTGGTGAGCAACCCGTGACGATCCCGATGACCAAGGTCGCGCGGCAGGCGAAGATCACCGATCTGCTGCAGCGGCAGGCCGTCCGCTCCCAGCCGGACCTGGCCAAACTGCTCGCCGAGAGCGGCGTGGAGGTCACCCAGGCCACGCTCTCCCGCGATCTGGACGAACTCGGCGCGCTCAAGCTGCGCGCCGAGGACGGCTCGCTGGTGTACGCGCTGCCCGGTGAGGGCGGCGGCCGCATCCGGCTGGCCAGGCTGGGCACCGGCGAGTCGCCGGCCGCCCGGCTGCACCGGATCGCCGAGGAACTGCTGGTCTCCGCCGAGGCGTCGGCCAACCTGGTCATCGTCAAAACCCCGCCGGGCGCCGCCCAGTTCATGGCCTCCGCCATCGACCACGCCGACTGGGAGTCCATCCTCGGCACGGTCGCCGGCGACGACACGATCCTCGTCATCAGCCGCGATCCCCAGGGCGGGCACCACGTGGCCGAGGCGCTGCTGAGGGTCGCGGCCCGACGCGCTTAGCCCGTTTTCTGAAGAACTTGGAGAAACACATGACGCAGAGAGTGGTACTCGCATTCTCCGGAGGTCTCGACACCTCCGTGGCCATTCCGTTCCTGGCCGAGAAGATGGACGCCGAGGTCATCGCCGTCGCCGTGGACCTGGGACAAGGTGGCGAGGACATGGAGGTGATCCAGAAGAGGGCCATGGACTGCGGCGCGGTCGAATCCGTCGTCGTGGACGCCAAGGAGGAGTTCGCGGCCGACTTCTGTGTGCCCGCGCTGCAGGCCAACGCCCTCTATATGGACCGCTATCCGTTGCTGTCGTCGCTGTCGCGGCCGCTCATCGTCAAGCACCTGGTGACGGCGGCCAAGCAGTTCGGCGGCACGATCGTCTCCCACGGCTGCACCGGCAAGGGCAACGACCAGGTACGGTTCGAGGCCGGCCTGGCCGCGCTCGCGCCCGACCTGAAGGTCGTCGCCCCGGCCCGCGACTTCGCCTGGACCCGCGACAAGGCGATCGAGTTCGCCGAGCAGAAGGGCCTGCCGATCGAGACCTCCAAGAAGAACCCGTTCTCCATCGACCAGAACCTGTGGGGCAGGGCGGTCGAGACCGGCTTCCTTGAGGACATCTGGAACGGCCCCACCGAGAACGTCTACTCCTACACCGCCGACCCGGCCGTCACCCGCGACGCCGACGAGGTCGTCATCACCTTCGAGCAGGGCGTCCCGGTCAAGCTCGACGGGCGTTCGCTCACGCCGTACCAGGTGATCGACGAGCTGAACACGCGCGCCGGCGCGCAGGGCGTCGGCCGGATCGACATGGTCGAGGACCGGCTCGTCGGCATCAAGTCGCGCGAGGTGTACGAGGCGCCCGGCGCGATCGCGCTGATCACCGCGCACATGGAGCTGGAGAACGTCACCGTCGAGCGTGACCTGGCCCGCTTCAAGCGCGGCGTCGACCAGCGGTGGGGCGAGCTCGTCTACGACGGCCTCTGGTTCTCGCCGCTCAAGTCCGCCCTGGACGCGCTCATCTCCGAGGCCCAGAAGCATGTCAGCGGCGACATCCGGATGACCCTGCACGCCGGCAAGGCGACCGTCACCGGCCGCCGCTCCGAGCAATCGCTGTACGACTTCTCGCTGGCCACCTACGACACCGGCGACACCTTCGACCAGTCGCTGGCCAAGGGCTTCGTTCAGCTCTTCAGCCTGCCCTCCAAGATCGCCGCCGCGCGAGACGCGAAGCAGGGCTGATGTGCACTATGGTCGCGGGGGACGATAAGGAGATGACGGTGAGTGATGGCAAGCCGATGCGGCTGTGGGGCGGGCGCTTCGAAGGCGGTCCCGCTGACGCGCTGACCCGGCTGTCGGTGAGCGTGCACTTCGACTGGCGGCTCGTGCCGTACGACCTGGCGGCGTCCAGGGCGCACGCCCGGGTGCTGCACAAGGCGGGGCTGCTGAGCGACGACGAGCTCGATCGGATGATCGGCGCGCTCGACGACCTGGAGCGCGCCTGCAAGGCGGGCGAGTTCCGGCCGACGGTCGCCGACGAGGACGTGCACACCGCGCTCGAACGCGGCCTGCTGGAGCGGCTCGGCTCGCTCGGCGGCAAGCTGCGCGCCGGCCGGAGCCGCAACGACCAGATCGCCACCGACCTGCGCCTCTACCTTCGTGATCATGCCCGCACGATCGTCTCCCGGCTGGTCGAGCTGGAGACGGCGCTGATGGCCCAGGCCGAGCAGCACGCCGACACCGCGGCGCCCGGCATGACCCACCTGCAGCACGCGCAGCCGGTCTCGTTCGGCCACCAGTTGCTCGCGCACGTGCACGCCTTCGCCCGCGACATCGACCGGCTCACCGACTGGGACCGGCGCGCGGCCGTCTCGCCGCTCGGCGCCGGCGCGCTCGCGGGCTCGTCGCTGCCGCTCGACCCGCAGGCCGTGGCCGCCGAGCTGGGCTTCTCCTCCGCCGCGCCCAACTCCATGGACGCGGTGGCCGACCGTGACTTCGCGGCGGAGTTCCTGTTCGACGCGGCTCTGATCGGCGTGCACCTGTCGCGGCTCGGCGAGGAGATCGTGCTCTGGGCCTCGCAGGAGTTCCGCTGGATCGAGATGGACGACGCCTACTCCACCGGCTCGTCGATCATGCCGCAGAAGAAGAACCCCGACGTCGCCGAGCTCGCGCGCGGCAAGTCGGGGCGGCTCATCGGCAACCTCATGGCGATGCTCACGACGCTCAAGGGCCTGCCGCTCACCTACAACCGCGACCTGCAGGAGGACAAGGAGCCGGTGTTCGACTCGGTCGACACGCTGCTGCTCGTCCTGCCCGCGATGGCCGGTCTGGTCGCCACCATGCGGGTCAACACCGCGCGCATGGAGGCGTCGGCTCCCGACGGCTTCGCGCTCGCCACCGACCTCGCCGAGCTGCTCGTCCGCCGCGGCGTGCCGTTCCGCGACGCGCACGAGGCGGTCGGCCACCTGGTGGTGTGGTGCCAGGTCAACGACAAGGACCTGGGCGATCTGACCGACGACGAGCTGGCCAAGGTGTCACCGCACCTGACGCCCGACGTCCGCGACGTGCTGAACGTGCCCGGCGCCCTGGCCGCCCGCAAGTCCCACGGCGGCACCGCACCCGACCGGGTCCGTGACCAGCTCGTCGCGCTGCGCGAAGCGGTCGACGCCCAGGCGGCGTGGGCCGCGGGCGCCTAGACTCCGGCATGCCTTCCGGGATCCCGTGCTCGGCGCCGCTGCCGCGGCGCTTCTTCGACCGGCCGTCGCACGAGGTCGCGCCCGACCTGCTCGGGCGCGTGCTCGTGCACGGTCCGGTCGCGGTCCGGCTCACCGAGGTCGAGGCGTACGGCGGGCCCGGCGAGGATCCGGCGGCCCACACCTACCGGGGACGGACCGCCAGGAACGCGGTGATGTTCGGGCCACCTGGTCACCTGTACGTGTACTTCACCTACGGCATGCACTTCTGCGCGAACCTGGTGTGCCTGCCGGAGGACTTCGGGTCGGCGGTGCTGCTGCGGGCCGGTGAGGTGGTGGCACGGGCCGACCTGGCCCGGTGGCGCCGCTCAGGCGGCGGCTTGGGCGACGGCGCCTTGAACGACGGCGGCTTGGGTGACCGTGGTCCGGACGGCGGTGGCCCGGGTGGCAGGGGCTTGGGTGCCCCTCGGCGTAAGCCGATCGCGGCCCGCGACCTCGCTCGCGGGCCCGCCCGGCTGGCGGTCGCGCTCGGGCTGGCGCGCGAGCACAACGGGCTCGACGCCGTCTGGGAAGGCTCGCCGGCCGGGCTGCCCCGGTTCCCCGACCCGACCCCAGCCCCGCACGGCGGCCGGCTCGACCACGAGACCCCGCCCGCCGATCAGCTTGACCATGAGACCGGGCCCGTCGGCCACCCTGACCATGCGACCCGGCCTTCCAGACAGCCGGAACACGCGGCCTGGCTTACGGGTTTCCCCAAGGGGACCGTGGCAGTGCTCGAAGGGTGGCCACCCGAGGCGGACGCGATCAGGTCTGGGCCGCGCACCGGGATCTCGACCGCCAAGGACACGCCCTGGCGGTTCTGGATCGACGACGACCCGACCGTCTCGCCGTACCGGCCTCACGCCCCGCGCCGCCGCAGCGCCGCGGCCACCTCGGTCGGGGAGGTCCCCAGATCGTGAGCACTGAAGATGTGCAGGTGGTCACCGGTGTCGATCTCCAGCATCTCGCTGCGCAGGCCATACCTTCTGCGCACGTCCACCTTGACGTCCTCGATCGCCTCCCACGGCACGTGCCGCCGGCCCGCGAAGCCGTGCACCACGGTGATGCCGCTCTCGTCGGCCGCCAGCCGTACCGGGACCAGGACGTCACGCAGCCCCATGGCGCCCACCAGCACGGCCGCCGGAATGGCCAGTATCACCCCCCGCACGTCATCCTGGACGTACCAGAACAGGGCGAGACCGGCACACGCCACAGCCCCTAGGATCTTGAAAACAGCCAGCTCGCGACGGACCTTCCACATGGCGACAGAGAGTATCCAAGTGGCGGTCATCCGGCGCGATCCGGCACTCTGTAACCAACTCGACGTCTCCTGGAAAGCCAGCACCGTGACCGACATTCTCGATGAGCTCGAATGGCGCGACGTCCTCGCGCAGACCACCGACATCGACGCCCTGCGCGGGGCGCTGTCGAAGGGTCCGATCACGGTTTATGCGGGCTTCGACCCGACCGCGCCGTCCCTGCACATGGGCAACCTGGCCACGCTGCTGATCCTGACCCGCTTCCAGCGGGCCGGTCACAAGCCGATCGGCCTGGTCGGCGGCGCCACCGGCCTGATCGGCGACCCCAGCGGGCGGAGCACCGAACGCGTCCTGAACACCACCGAGATCGTCGAGGAATGGGTCTCCAGGATCCGGGTGCAGGTGGAGAAGTTCCTGACCTTCGACGAGGGCCCCGCCTCGGCCGAACTGGTCAGCAACCTCGACTGGACCGCTGAGATGTCGGCCATCGACTTCCTGCGCGACATCGGCAAGCATTTCCCCGTCAACCGGATGCTCGCCCGCGAGTCGGTAGCGGCCCGGCTCGGTGGTGACGGGCTCAGCTACACCGAGTTCAGCTACCAGATCCTGCAGGCCAACGACTACCTGGAGCTCTACCGGCGCCACGGCTGCACGCTCCAGATCGGCGGCAGCGACCAGTGGGGCAACATCACGGCCGGTGTCGACCTGATCAGGCGCGTCGAGGGCGGCCACGTGCACGCCCTGACCGGCAAGCTGATCACCAAGGCCGACGGCACCAAGTTCGGCAAGACCGCGGGCGGGTCGATCTGGCTCGACGGGGCGCTGACCTCTCCCTACGCCTTCTACCAGTACTTCCTGAACGCCGATGACCGCGACGTGGTGCGCTTCCTGAAGGTGTTCACCTTCCGCGAGCGCGAGGAGATCGAGGCGCTGGAGAAGGCGGTCGCCGACCGCCCGTTCGCCCGCGAGGCGCAGCGGACGCTGGCGGAGGACCTGACCACGCTCGTGCACGGTTCCGACGAGCTCGCGGCGGTCGTGGCGGCGTCCAAGGCGCTGTTCGGCCAGGGATCCCTCGAAGAGCTGCCCGGGGCGACGCTGGCGGCGGCGCTGGCCGAGGTGCCGAAGGCGACGGTTCCGGCTCTCGGGGCGCCGTTCGTGGACCTGCTGGCGGACAGCGGCCTGGTGGAGTCGAAGTCGGCGGCCAGGCGGGCGGTCAAGGAGGGCGGCGCCTACCTCAACAACGTCAAGATCACTGACGAGTCGTACGTACCGGAGGCATCGGACCTGCTCCATGGGCGGTTCATGGTGCTACGGCGCGGCAAGAAGGCGGTCGGCGGCGTCGAGGTCGGCTGACCCGCCCGCGGGCCATGCCCTGAGCGCGGCGGGCCTTCCTCGGAACGGAGCGGTTTTTCGCCGAGACGGAGCTGGCCTTCCCCAGAACGGAGCGGGCCTTTCCCGGAGGGGGAGGGCCCGCTACCTGCGGGTGAACAGAGCCACGGTGAGGCCGGGCGTGTCCGCCGAGTGCCAGGCCCCGGCCTGCTCGTACCCCGTCTCCCGAACCGCCTTCACCCGCGGCAGCTTCTGCCCGGCGGACTTGACGCCGCGCCACACGACCCAGATCCGCTCCCGATCGGACAGCGCGGCGGCGACGTCATCGCGCTCCGGAAAGCCGAACCCCTCCGCCTCCGGGGCGGACCCCACCCGCAGTACGTCGTCCGGCATCGCCCCGTCGCCGTAGTAGTCGAACCCCGCCCGCACCGAGCTCTGCCCGAACACGATCGCGTCCCCCGGCCGGGCATCCACCTTCCGCACGGCCCACGGAAAGTCCTCGAACCGCCCGTTGGCCTCCCGCACCTCCATCTGCTGCGGTACGCCCACCGCCACGGCGACCACCACCAGCCCGCAGCAGGCCACCACCCCCGCCCGCGGAACACTCGCCACCGCGATCCCTGCCAGCAGCGCCAGAGCGGGCGCGGCGACGAACAGGTACCGATCCACGTAGACCGGCGTCAGCAGATGCGACACGGCCAGCAGCAGGACGGGCGGCAGCACCAGCCAGCCCAGCAGCGTCCCCGCCCACGCCCTGTTGCGGAGCAGCACCACACCGGCCAGCGCCACCACGAACAGCACCACCCCCACCTCGGTGCCCCCCGCCGCCATCTTCGGGAACTTCAGCAGCACCTCCGCCCCACGCTGCGGGATCCAGCTGATCGCGTGCCGCTCGCCGTACCCGATCAGACCGAGAACGAGCGCTGGCAGGAAGCCCACGGCGATCGCGGGCGCCCACCTCAGGAGCACGGTACGGCGAGGCAGCAGCGCGACGGCGGCGACCAACTGGGCGGGCAGCACGAGCACCGCGAACAGATGCGTGCAGCACACCAGCCCCACCGCCGCCCCATAGAGCAACCAGGGGCCGCGTTCCGTCTCCTGTGCTCGCGTGGCGCGGTGCAGGGCCCAGAACGAGAAGACCACCGCGGCGACCGCGGGCGCGTACGAGCGGGCGAAGGCGCCGTAGTACGACACCGACGGCAGAGCCGCGAACAACGCGCCGGCCGTCACCCCCGCCCACGTGCTGTGCAGCCGCCGCCCGAGGTCCACCAGGAACCACGCGGCGACCCCGATCGCCAGCGCCGACGGCAGCCGCAGCCACAGCTCCGCCGTCCCGGCCTGCCCCCAAAGCTGCATGAACAGGTAGTACGGCAGGAAATGACCATCGATGTGCCGCGCCAGCTCCCACAGCCCCGGCAACGATCGGGACGCGGCGCTGATCGTGGCCAGCTCGTCACCGTTCAGCGAGGCGGAGCCCGAGCCGGTGAACGCCACGAGTCCGGCGATCCCGGCCATCCACCAGGGGCTTGACCTGCGCTGACGTATGGCGGTCCGGGCTGGAGGGGCGAGGGTGGAGGCGGTGGTCACCGGGGCAGAATACGCGCATAGGCTCGTATTTATGCCTAAAGTGATCGTGTTCGACCTGTACGGGGTAATCGCCCGTGTTCAGACGGCTGAGGCCAAGCAGGGCCTCGTCGACCTCGCCGGGGTCCCGGGGGAGCGGTTCTGGGAGGCGTACTGGGGGTGCCGGCCCGAGTACGACGCCGGCCAGGACACCAAGGAGTACTGGGCCGCCGTCGCCGGACGGCTGGACACGCGGTTCGCCGACGTGAGCGCGCTGATGGCGGCCGACCTGGAGAGCTGGTGTCACGTGGACGCCGAGATGGTCGCCGTCGTGCACGAACTGGCCGACCGGGGACGAACGCTGGGGCTGCTGTCGAACATCGTCCCCGACCTGGTGCCGATGTGGGAGGCACGGCATGGCGACTGGCTGGGGCGGTTCGCGTCGCTGACGTACTCGTGCCAGATCGGAGTGGCGAAGCCGGATCGGCGCGCTTATGAGATCTGTGCGCAGCGGCTGGGTGTGGAGCCGGGGGAGGTGCTGTTCTTCGACGACAACGAGGTCAATGTCGTCGCGGCGCGGGAGGCTGGGATGGCGGCGGAGCTGTTCACCTCCCCGGCCCAGGTACGCGCGCTCACGCTCTCCGCCCTCTGACCGAGGACCCGGGTGGCCGTCTCGTCGAGCGATCTTGACGTCGTAACGCGTCCTGCCGCCAGCCCGAGATGCCGGCGCGTGCCTCGAGACAGGGCTTGCCCTCTGCCTGTGTAACTGGGGTGAGGTGCTTGCTCAGCACCTCACCCCAGCTCGCCGGGCAGCACCATCCGCCCCGCACCCACCACGCGGACGCCGACAGGTAGTTCTTCGCCCGCATCGGGCCGAGGTCGACAGGTAGTCCTTCGGCCGTATCAGGCCCGAGGCCGACCAGTCCTTCGCCCGTATCAGGCCCGAGGTCGACAACCAGTCCTTCGCCCGCATCGGCAGGCGATCGCGCCGAGCCGCTTCAGCACGCCGTAGCGGCGCTTGAGGCCCGTCGCGATCGCCTGCCCGGTGAACGCCGTCGACAGCTGCTCCTCACCCGCATCGGGTGGAGATCAACAGCTACTCGCTCGGCCCTCGCCGGTCCGGGATGGACGGCCACCCCGCTGCCCCTTACTGCGCCGGGATCGACAGCCACGCCGCCGCGTTGGTTGGCCCATCGCCCGGGCCAGGGCGGTCGCGCGCGGTCGTACGTGCCGACCGCTACACGCGTATACGCACATAGCGGTTCGGCGCCGCGCCCAGCTAGAGACCCGCGGTGGCGTGGTGCGGCTGGTCGGGCCGCGTCAGGTCGCCGAGCAGGGCGATCCGTTCGTGCCGCAGCAGCCGGGGCGCGCCGCCAGGTTGCCGGTGAGCCCGACCAGCACCGCCCACCATCAGCGGTCACGCACTCCGAGAGCCACCCGGGCCGTGGTGGCCACCTCCGGGCATCACTGGCTGGTCGTACGTGTCGGCCGGGCGACAATGACCACCCGCCGCTCCGCGTCCCCCACCGGCGGGTCGTACGGCAGTCCGTAGCGGGTGGCGAGCACATCGAAGAAGTCACCCGACGGGTCGGGGTCGATCCGCTCCACCACGGCGCGGATCTCCAGGTATCGGTACGGCTTTTCAGGATCGTTGATGGAGACCGCAAGATCACCATTATCCACGACATTTCGATACTTCTGGCGGTCTGTGGTGGTCGTGAAGCGCAGGTACTCCCCGTCCCACACCGTCCAGACGGGGTTCACGTGTGGCTTCCCGCCAGGCCCGATGGTGGCCAGGTGCGCGAACAGCGGCCGGCTCAGCAGGTCCAGGTGGCTCTCAGGGATCACTTTCCGGCTCCTCGTTACGGTTGTACGGCCTCGGCATACTATCAAAGCTTTGATAACAGTCAAGACTGGATTGCTTGTACCATCTCTTGGCATGGGAATGCCCGCGGAGGAACGTCTCGGCCTCGACATCAAGCGGGCCGAACAGGAACTGATCGCCGCCAAGCAGATCGCGGTCAGGCCCGCCGGGCTGACGGTTCCGCAGTACGCGACGCTTTACGTGTTGGCCGCCAATCCCGGCATCTCGGCCGCCGCCCTCGCCCGAGCCTGCCTGGTGACCCCGCAGGCGATGACGGTGGTGCTGAAGAACCTCGACGCGCGCGGACTGGTGGAGCGTACGCCGCACCCATGGCACCGCAACGTCCTGGAGACCCAGCTCACGGAAGCCGGCCGCATCGCACTGGAGGCGGCGGACGAACGGGCGGTACGGATAGAGCAAGCAATCGCGGACGAACTCACCACAGAGGAGCGGGACACCCTGCGATCCCTCCTCAGCCGGTGCGGCGCGGCGATCGAACGGGCATCCACGCAACTGTGAATGCCGGGCTTGGCCGCCGCGCCAGCTGCCATTACCTCGCCAGCCCACGGTCAAGTGCGTGTCGCCCACGCCGAGGGGTTGCTCGGTCCGGATGCCTCGTGGCCTCCGAGCCGCGACATGCCCCGTGAGGTCCGTCCCATCAACGCCGTCGATGCTTCGAAGTCCCGGTCAGCTGACTCTCCGGCCTACGTTTCCGCAGGTGGAGGCCGGTCTTGTCGGACGTTCGGCAGAGACATCCCAGGGATCTACGGAAGCGCGGTGAACCCCGATTTGACGTAGGGCCAACGGCGACCTAATCTTTCACTTCGCCCCGGGAGTGAGCCGGACGCCGATCAGGCGGACGGGCCCCAGGGCAAACCCCTTGAGATAACGAGCCACTCGGCCAGGTCGCTTCAACGCGTTCTTTGGTACGAGTCGTCTCGGGTGCGCTCAGATCACCGGAAAATCGGTTGATTCGACAAGCCCAGGATGGCACGGTAAGTTACGAGGGTTGCCCCGGAGACGGGGCGCACCATCCTAGCTAGATCTGATCGACTTCAAGCAAATCTACGATTTGACACGAAATCGGCTGGTCTGATAGGATTTGGGAGGCGAGATGTACGCCTCTGAGCAAGGGTCTGGATGGACCTGAGCGAGGATGTACGCGTCCGTTTCTTGAGAACTCAACAGTGTGTTAAAAGCCAGTGCATGATGCACAACCCCGTCATGTCCATGCTTTCGGGTGTGGATGACGG
>NZ_JBEZYD010000019.1:206572-225370 GCF_040638335.1 Nonomuraea sp. NPDC026600 | reverse complement strand
TACATTCCGAACCCGGAAGTTAAGCTTCTCAGCGCCGATGGTACTGCACTCGGGAGGGTGTGGGAGAGTAGGTCACCGCCGGACAATCTTTGGTTGGGGAAGGGCTCCACGCTTACGCGTGGGGCCCTTTTCTGCGTTTCAGGACCTCCGGCAGAGAGGGACGGCGACGATGGAGTACCACGGGTGGGTGACCATTCGCGAGACGGCCGGCGTCGAGGACGAGTACGACAGCCTGCTGGAACGGCAGGTGGAGGAGATCCGCGCCTACCTGGCCCAGATTCCCGACTACGGCCTGATCGATCTGCGCTGGCTGAACGGCGTCCCATTCCTGCATGTCGCCGGCCATCCCAACCACAACAGCGGCTGGGCCGACACCCTCCTTGACCTGTTCCAGCGGATCGGCCAGATCGCGCCCGGCTCCTACGGGCTGCTCCACCTCTGGGACGACGGAGGCACTCACCCGAACGAGTTCCGCGTCTACCGGCTCGTACGCGGCCGGCTGAGCCGGCACACCGACTCGCTGCTCTCCCCGGCGATCCCGACCCTCGAAGACCCCGACCCGGACTCCTGACCTCAGCCAATTCCTGACCTCAGCCAATCGCCGCGGCTCGGCCACACTGACCCGGATGGCTGCCACCGAAGTCCTCGATCACGCCGCAGGCGGTCGGTTTCTCCTTTCGCACCTGTACCGAAGTCCTCGATCACGCCGCGGGCGGTTTCTCCACTCGCACCTATACCGTCGCCTGGCCACGCCCAGCAGGCGGGCGAGCTCGGTCAGGCCGATCCGTGTGTGTGCGCATCGTGGTCGGCCGTCTGGCATCCCGGTCGGCCACGAAAGCTCCTCCAGCGGAGGCCGTTCGCGGGGCGCGGGCCGAGGCTGGACAACTCGCCGACGATGCCGGTGGCCACGATCCGACCGCCGGTACGTCCGGCAGGCTGAGCAGCACCTCCGTCTGGGTGCTCTCTGCGACGGCGCATACGCCGCCCGGGGTGACGCCTGTTCTGTGACGGCGCTACCGCCGCCCGGGGTGACGTCTGTGACGGGGCTTACGCCGCCACGGGTGACACCTGTGACGGCGACTCGATCGCCGAACTGGTCACCACTGGCCACTAGCGTCATATCACCACTATTCGTGATAATTCACGGATGGTCGCGGGGCGAGGCGTCGGGGGATACTCCCGCGTGGTCGTGGCGGGTCTCCTCCTGGTGGCCTTGGCGCTCTGGCCGCTTCCCGAGCGAGAGCCGGTCCAGCGCCCCGTCGTGCTCCACCAGCGAGCGGCGATCCTGCCCCAGCAGGAGGCCATGGTCGAAGCCCCGGCGCCGGTGAAACCTCCGAAGAAGTCCAAGCCGGATCCGCCGATCGAGGCCAAGAAGATCACTAAGCGTCTCGATCGCTACCTGGCCGGTCGTCCGGGGTCCGTTACGGCCATGGTCAAAGATCTCACCACCGGCCGCCTCTACCGCTATCGCCGCAACGAACGCATGATCACCGCGAGCACCGCCAAAGTGCAGATCCTCATGGCGCTTCTTCTCAAGACCCCCTGGCACAAGCTCTCGAAGGCCACCAGGCACGATGCCGACCTCATGATCCGCTACAGCGACAACCACGCCGCCGACCGGTTCTGGCTGCGCATCGGCGGGGCCGCCGGGTTCACGAAGGCGGGCAAGAAGTACGGTCTACGGCACACTCAGGGTGTTCCGGGTGACTGCGTCGATCTGTACTGCTGGGGCATCACCAGAACCTCGGCCGAAGACCAGGTGCGCCTGATGAAGGCCCTCGTGTCGGTCAAGAGCCCGCTCCGGGCCAAGGACCGTGCGCGGGTGCTCAGGCTGATGGGCACAGTGGTCGACGGCCAGGACTGGGGCGTGAGCGCCGCCAGGTGCAAGGGCGACCGGGTCGCGTTGAAGAACGGCTGGCTGAAGCGCGTGGCCACCAAGCGCTGGGCCATCGTCAGCGTCGGCCTCATCCGCGGCCACAGCCACGACTACGCGGTGGCCGTACTGACCGAGAACAACGCCGACACCGGACAGGGCATCGCGACCGTCGAGGGCGTGACCGAGCGGATCATGAAGTCGTTCCGGTCGTGCCGTAGCTGACCGAACAGGTCACACAGGGCCGGAGGTGCCGGGTGTGACCAGCCGGTAGCCCACGCCGCGTACCGTCTGGATCAGCGTGTCCTCGTCGTCGCCCAGCCGGGCCCGCAGCCGTTTGACGTGCACCGCGATCGTGTTCGTCGAGGTGCTGGACCCCGTGTGCCACACGTGCCGCATGATCTGCTCGCGCGTGACCGTACGGTTCGCGTTACTCATCAGGTACTGCAGCAGCTCGAACTCGCGCAACGGCAGGTGCACGATCCGCCCCTCCACGCGTACCTGGTAGGCCTGCGCGTCGAGCTCGACGCCGCCCACGACCAGCACCTTGTGCCCGTCTGGGGAGGCCGCGTGGATGAACGGCAATAATTCCGGCACCCGGTACGGCCTGGCCACGCAGGCCACAGCGCCGGCGGCGAGTGCCTGTACGGCTTGCTCGGCGTGCCCCTCGCCAACGCCGAGCAGGACGGGCACGGTCCGCGAGAGCCGTACCGCGCGGACGAAGTCGACGGCGCCGATGACCGGCAGTGTGGCCGACACGAGGACCACGTCAGGCTGCAGTGCCCCGGCCTGGATCAGCCCCTGGGCTCCGTCGGGGACGCCGGTGACCGACACGCCCTCGCGTTCGAGGGCGGTGGCCACGGCCTCCACGACCCCGTCGTCAGGGTCTGCGATGAGCAGGATGGGCTTCGTTCTCGTGTCCCCGTTCACAGTTGATGCCGCCTGCTGGTGGATCATCAGCCGAAGCGCCCGGTGATGTAGTCCTCGGTTGCCTTCTCGGTGGGGTTGGTGAACATGCGCGAGGTCTCGTCCATCTCGACGACCTTGCCGGGCTTGCCTTGCGCGGTGAGGTTGAAGAAGGCGGTCCGGTCGCTGACCCGGGCGGCCTGCTGCATGTTGTGGGTGACGATCACGATCGTGTAGTCGTCCTTGAGCTTGGCCATCAGGTCCTCGATGGCCAGCGTGGAGATCGGGTCGAGCGCGGAGCAGGGCTCGTCCATCAGCAGCACCTGCGGCTGGACCGCGATGGCTCTGGCGATGCAGAGCCGCTGCTGCTGGCCGCCCGACAGGCCCGCGCCGGGCTTGTTGAGGCGGTCCTTGACCTCGTTCCAGAGGTTGGCGCCCTTCAGCGACGTCTCGACGACGCCGTCCAGCTCCGACTTGGCCACGCGGCCGTTGAGCCGGATCCCGGCGGCCACGTTCTCATAGATCGACATCGTCGGGAACGGGTTGGGGCGCTGGAAGACCATGCCGATCATCCGGCGTACGGAGACCGGCTCGACGGTGGCGGCGTACAGGTCCTCGCCGTCGAGCAGGACCTTGCCCTCGACGCGTGCGCCGGGGATGACCTCGTGCATGCGGTTGAGGGTGCGCAGGAACGTCGACTTGCCGCACCCCGAGGGGCCGATGAACGCCGTGATCGACCGCGGCTCGATGGTCATCGAGACGTCTTCGATGGCCTTGTGCCCGCCGTAGTAGGCGTCGAGGCCGGAGACCTGGATCTGCTTGGACATAGTGGCTTTACCCCTTATCGGCCTTTGGCGGGTGAGCGCCACCGGGCGATCAGGCGCGCCACCAGGTTGAGCAGCATGACGATCAGGATGAGCGTGAGGGCTCCGGTCCAGGCTCGATCCACGGCGGTGGCGTTGGGACGGCCCGCCTGGTCGAAGACGAAGAGAGGGAGCCCCATCTGCGGCCCGCTGAACGGGTCGTTGTTGATGGAGTCGGTGAAGAACACGGTGAGCAGCAACGGCGCGGTCTCGCCGGCGACTCTGGCCACGGCCAGCATGACGCCGGTGATGATGCCGGTCAGCGCGGTCGGCAGGACGACCTTCATGATCGTGCGCCACTTGGCCACGCCCAGCGCGTACGAGGCTTCGCGCAGGTCGTTCGGGACCAGGCGGAGCATCTCCTCGGCCGATCTGACCACGGTCGGCATCATCAGGATCGACAGTGACAGCGCCCCGGCGAACCCGGAGAACGGCTGGCCCAGGAACAGGACCCAGAACGCCAGGATGAACAGGCCCGCGACGACGGAGGGGACGCCGGTCATGACGTCCACGAAGAAGCTGATGGCCCGGCTCAACCGGCCGCCGTGGCTGTACTCGACCAGGTAGATCGCGGTCAGCAACCCGATGGGGACGGAGATGAGCGAGGCGATCAGGACCTGTTCCAGCGTGCCGATGATCGCGTGGTAAGCACCGCCGCCCACGTCGCGGGCGCCGATGTTGCGCATCGAGTGGGTGAGGAAGTCCAGGTCGAAGCGCGCCAGGCCGTTCTTGATCACCAGCCAGAGCACGGATACGAGCGGTACCACGGCAGCCGCGAACGCCAGGTAGACCAGCCCCTGGACCACGCGGTCCTTGATGCGGCGGCTGGTCGAGATGTGTTGGATCGTGGTCATGCGCCGGCCCTCGCATACTCCTTGCGGCGGTTGATGATCATGCGGGCGGCTATGTTGACGAGCAGGGTGATGACGAACAGCACCAGGCCGGAGGCGATCAGCGCGCCCCTGCCGATCGGGGTGGCCTCACCGAAGCCGTTGGCGATGTTGGCCGCGATGCTGTTGGCGTGCGGGGTGAGGATCTCGAAGGTGATGTCGAAGGTGGCGGGGAAGATCAGCGCGACCGCGATGGTCTCGCCCATCGCCCGGCCGAGGCCGAGCATCGCGGCGCTGATGACGCCGGGGCGACCGAACGGCAGCACGGCCATCCTGATCATTTCCCAGCGGGTGGCGCCGAGCGCGAGCGCCGCCTCCTCGTTCATCTTGGGGGCCTGGAGGAACACCTCGCGGGAGATGGCCGCGATGATCGGCAGGATCATGATCGCCAGGACGATGGATCCGGCGATCATGGTCTTGCCGCCGATCGCGCCCTCGCCGGCGAACAGCGGGAACCAGCCCAGGTTCTCGTTGAGCCACTGTGACGGCGTCTTGAGCAGCGGCACCAGGAAGGTCACGCCCCACAGGCCGTACACCACGCTGGGTACGGCGGCGAGCAGGTCGATCAGGTAGCCGAGCGGCCCGGCCAGGCGGCGGGGCGCGTAGTGGGAGATGAAGAGCGCCACGCCGACCGCGATGGGAGTCGCGATGACGAGCGCGAGGGCCGAGCTGAGCACGGTGCCGAACGCCAGGGCGGCGATGCCGAAGACCTGGCTGCCGTTCGGGTCCCAGACCAGCTCGGAGAAGAAGTGACCCTTGTTCGCCTGCAGGGCGGGGATCGCCTCGCTGATGAGAAAGACGGCGATGGCCGCCATGATCCCCAGCAGGATGATGCCCGCGCCGGTGGCGGCGTAGCGGAAGGGCCCTTCACCATGGCTGCGCCGCGAGGCGGGCCGGCTCACGGCCGGTCCGCCGTCACGGGTACGAACTTTGGTCGTCATCGGTTGTTAGGAGATCGCCTCGACGGCGGTGCGGACCTTGGTGAGCAGATCGCCCGCGAGCGGGGCGTAGCCCAGGTCCTTCAGCGCGGCCTGGCCCTCGTCGCTGGCGGTGTAGGTGAGGAAGGCCTTGACCAGCTTCACCTGGTCGGCGGGCAGACCCTTCTCACACGTGATCTCGTAGGTCACCAGGACGATCGGGTAGGCGCCCGCGGTCTTGGTGGCGTAGTCGATGCCGAGCTTGAGGTCGTTGCCGGTGCCCTTGACCTCCGCGGTCTCGATCGTCTTGGCCGCGCTGTCGCTGTTCAGCTCGACGAACTCGCCCGCGCCGTTGGCGACCTTGGCCTTCTGGAGCTGGGAGTTGTCGGCGAACGACATCTCGACGTAGCTGATCGCGCCCTCGGCGCCCTTCACCGAGGAGGCGATTCCGTCGGAGCCCTTCGCGCCCTGGCCCTTGGCCTCGGCGGGCCACGCCTTGGCCGGCTCGTACGGCCATTCGGCCGTCGCCTTGAGGAACTTGGTGAAGTTGTCGCTGGTGCCGGACTCGTCAGCCCGGTGGAATGCCTGGATCGGTGTCGAAGGCAGCTTGGCCTGCGGGTTGTCGGCCTTGATGGCCGCGTCGTCCCACTTGGTGATCTTGCTGCTGAAGATGCCGCCGAGCGTCTTGGGCGAGAGCTGCAGACCGTCCACGCCGGGCAGGTTGTAGACGACCGCGATCGGGCCGGTCACCATCGGGATGTTGATGGCCTTGCCGGTCTTGCACCGGGCGTCGGCCTGGGCGGGCTCGCCCTTGTCGTCCTTGAGGGCCGAGTCGGAACCCGCGAAGGCGACCGTGCCCTGGATGAACGCCTGGACACCGGCGCCGGAACCGCTGGGCTGGTAGTTCAGGCTGGCCCCGGGGTTCTTGCTCTGGAAGTCCTTCTTCCACTGGTCGATCGCGTTGGCCTGGGCCGAGGATCCGGCGGCGTTGATCGTGCCGCTCAGACCATTGTCGTTACCCGCAGCGCTGCTGGTACCGGCGGACGCGGTGGCGTCGCCGGCGTTGTTGTTGTCTGTGCCGCACGCAGCGAGCGAGAGCGCGCCGACTACGGCGACGGCGGCGAGCCGGCCTGCATACTTCACGGTTGGGTTCCTCCCACTTGGTCCTTAGTCGCCACGAAGCTATGCAGCCAAAGTGACTCAATCCCCCTATCAAGGGTGAACGGACGGTGAACGGGCCTGGTCACCCTCATGATGGGAGCTATGACCTATCGCGTATGCCTGGTGTGCATGGGGAACATCTGCCGCTCGCCGATGGCCGAGACGGTGCTCAGGCGGACACTGGCCGAGCACGGACTTGATGAACGAGTGGCCGTCGACAGCGCGGGCACCGGCGGCTGGCACGTCGGGGATCCCATGGACGAACGGGCTCTGCGGACGCTGGCCGAGCACGGTTACGACGGCTCCGCCCACCGGGCCAGACAGTTCACCTCCGGCTGGTTCGACCGCTACGACCTGGTGCTGGCCATGGACCGGGACAACCTGTCGTTCCTGCGGCGGATCGCGCCCGGCGGTGAGGAGGTGCGGCTGTTCCGCTCGTTCGACCCCGCCGCGCGGGACAGGGCCGAGGTGCCCGATCCCTACTACGGCGGGCCCGAGGGCTTTGAAGAGGTGCTGCGCCTGGTCGAGGCCGCCTCCGAAGGCGTCGCGAAGCACATCGCCGATGAGATCGACTGAGGACCTCGGGGCCTCCCACGGCTGGCGGCTGCAGCGGGGCGTGCTCGACGACGGGCGTGTGGTGTTCGCGAAGACCGGAACCGTTTCTCCGGTGTTCACTTCCGAGGCGGACGGGCTGCGGTGGCTGGGCGAGGTCATCGCCGTGCCGGAGGTGATCGAGGTCGCCCAGGATCGGCTCGTACTGTCGTGGGTGGACACCTCGTCGCCGACCGCGGCGGCCGCCGAGCGGTTCGGGCGCGACCTCGCGCGGCTGCACCGCGCCGGCGCGCCCGCCTTCGGCGCCCCCTGGCCGGGCTTCATCGCCGACCTGCCGATGGACAACTCGCCTGCCGACGACTGGCCGGCCTTCTACGCCACCCGCCGGGTGCTTCCCTTCGTACGGCAGGCGCGGCTACCCGCGCGGGACGTGACTCTCATCGAGCGGGCAGTGGCGCGGTTCGGCGAGGTGGCGGGGCCGCAGGAGCCGCCGGCGCGCATCCACGGCGACCTGTGGAACGGGAACGTGCTCTGGTCGGACGGTCGCGGGGTGCTCATCGACCCGGCCGCGCACGGCGGGCATCGGGAGACGGACCTGGCGATGCTGGCGTTGTTCGGGGCGCCCTATCTCGACCGGATCCTGGGGGCCTACCAGGAGGAGGCGCCGCTCGCGGACGGGTGGCGGGGGCGGGTGCCGCTGCACCAACTGCACCCGCTGCTCGTCCATGTGGTGCTCTTTGGAGGGACATATCGCGACAGCTTGCTGGACGCCGTCGCCCGAGTACTGGCTCTATGAGCCGCTCAGAGGCCTCTCTAGGAGCCGTTCAGGCGTCTGAGGACCTCGTCATGCAGGATGCCGTTGGTGCAGACCAGGCTGCCGCCCTCCAGGCCGGGCACGCCCGCGAGGTCCGTCCACTTGCCGCCCGCCTCCTCGACGATCACGGTGAGCGCCGCCATGTCCCACGGCGACAACTCCGGCTCGGCCGACACCTCCACCGAACCCTCCGCGACCATCATGTGCGACCAGAAATCGCCATAGGCCCGGGTACGCCAGCAGGCCCGCCCCAGGTCGAGGAAGTTGTCGAGCCGGCCCATCTTCTCCCAGCCGCCGAAGCTGGAGTAGGAGAACGACGCGTCCTCCAGACCGGCCACCGACGAGACGCGCATCCGGGTCGCCTTGGTCAGGCTCTTGCCGGTCCAGGCGCCGCCCTCGGTGGCCGCCCACCAGCGCTTGCCCAGGGCCGGGGCGGACACCAGGCCCACCTTGACCTCGCCGTACTCCATCAGCGCGATCAGCGTCGCCCACACGGGGACGCCGCGCACGTAGTTCTTGGTGCCGTCGATCGGGTCGATGATCCACGATCTGGCACCCCAGCCCGTCTTGCCGAACTCCTCGCCCACGACCGCGTCCCGCGGCCGGGCTCGCCGGAGGGTGCCGCGAATGGCCTCCTCGACGGCACGGTCGGCATCGCTGACCGGCGTGAGGTCCGGCTTGGTGTCGACCTTGAGATCGACCGCCTTGAACCTCCGCATGGTCAGGTCGTCGGCGTGGTCCGCCATGACGTGCGCCAGACGTAGATCATCGTTATAACCCTGCACGAAGAGCCACGCTACCGTGACTTACCTCCCGAACATCAGTCGAGCGGTCCTGCATTTCTGGTAAGTCCCGTCCGCTGCCGCATGACTGTTTTTTCGTAGAGGTCGGGGCAGACCTACTTCCTGGCAGGCCCCGGGCGCGGCCGACCACGGACATGGCCAAGAGGACGCACGTCACGGCGCCCAGCCCCGCATCACCGGAGGAGCGTGCCCCTGGACAGGGCCCAGCCATGTATGGCGGGTGGGGCCCACCGGGCTGGCCGTAACAAAGAAATCAAAGATCGGGAGAGTCGCCTTCTCGGCTGGAGAGCAGGCGGCGGAGGGATTCCAAACGGGCGGGCTCGGCGTGGCCCGCCGCCACCCACGCGTCCAGCGCGCAGTCGGCGTCCAGGTGTGTGCACCCCTTCGGGCAGGTGATCGTGCCTTCGATGAGGTCGGGGAAGGAGGCCAGGACCGTTTCGACCGACACGTGGGCCAGGCCGAAGCTGCGTACGCCGGGAGTGTCGATGATCCAGCCGCCCTCCGGGAGCTCGAGGGCCACGGCTGAGGTCGAGGTGTGGCGGCCGCGGCCGGTGACGGCGTTGACCTGGGAGACCGCCCGATTGGCGGCCGGGACGAGGGCGTTGACCAGGGTCGACTTGCCGACGCCCGAGTGGCCGACCATGACGCTGAGGCGGCCGGTGAGGTGGTCGCGGAGTGCGTCCAGCGAGCCGCCCTTGTGCACGACGACGTGCGACACCCCGAGCGGCTCGTACATCGCCACCAGGTCGTCAGGTCGCCCGAGGTCCGACTTGGTGAGGCAGAGGAGCGTGTCGATCTCGGCGTCGAACGCGGCCACCAGGATCCGGTCGATCATGCGCGGCCGGGGTGGCGGGTCGGCGAGCGCGGTCACGATGACCAGTTGGTCGGCGTTGGCCACCACGGGGCGTTCGATGCCGTCGGTGTCCTCGACGTCGTCGGCCGAACGGCGCAGCATCGACGTGCGTGGCTCGACTCGTACGACCCTGGCCAGGGCGTCGGGGCGGCCCGAGACGTCGCCCACCAGGGCCACGCGGTCGCCGACGACGATGCCCTTGCGGCCGAGCTCGCGCGCCTTCATCGCGGTGACCATGCGGCGTTCGGGCTGCTTGCGCTTCTGGGCCGATCCCTTGGCGCGCTCCGGCTCGACCAGCGTGGTGTAGCGGCCCCGGTCCACGGCGACCACGAACCCCTCTACGGCGTCCTCATGCGCAGGCCGAATACGGGTCCGCGGCCGTGAGCCCTTGCTCGGCCTGATCCGTACGTCGTCCTCGTCGTACTCCCGCTTTCTCAGCGGTCTACCCCCATGCGATCGTTCCTGCTGTGCGCGGCCCACCCACCGTGGCGGTCAGTGGCGCCGTCCTGTCCGTACGCTGCCCCACCGCGTCGGCTCACGGGGCGGTTGTGCCCACACATCCACCCCACCATGCCGATCGCCGGGCCACCTGCTCGGGCACGCGGCTCCGTCCGGACGCTCAGTCGGTTGTACCAGGACCGGATATGGGTGGTCATTGCTCGCCCAGCATGTTCGTCCACATCTGGACGAACTCCGGGAGCGTTTTGGCCGTCGTCGCGATGTTCTCCACCTCGACATCCGGGACCGCCAGCCCGATGACCGCCCCGGCCGTGGCCATGCGGTGGTCGTCGTAGCTGTGGAAGACGCCGCCGTGCAGGGGTCGGGGGCGGATGATCAGGCCGTCGTCGGTCTCCTCCGCGTCGCCGCCCAGCCGGGTGATCTCGGTGACCAGGGCGGCCAGGCGATCGGTCTCGTGACCGCGCAGGTGCGCCACGCCCCGGATCCGGGACGGCGAGCTCGCCAGCACGGCCAGCGCGGCGATCGTCGGCGTCAGCTCGCCCACCGCGCGCAGGTCGGCGTCGATGCCCTCGATCCGGCCGGTGCCGGTCACGGTCAGGGAACCGGCGTCACCAGTCGCCTCGTGCGGCGCGGGGGTCAGCTGGACCGTGGCGCCCATCGAGGTGAGCAGGTGGCGGAGGGCGTCGCCCGGTTGCGTGGTCGCGTACGGCCAGCCGGGGATGGTGACAGTGCCGCCCGTGACCAGAGCCGCGCCCAGGAACGGCGCCGCGTTGGACAGGTCGGGCTCGACGGACATGTCCATGGCGGCGATCGGTCCCGGCTCGACCCGCCAGATGTCGCGCTCGCCGTCGTCGACCGTGACCCCGGCCGCCCTGAGCATCTGGATCGTCATCTCGATGTGCGGCTGCGACGGCACGGGCGGGCCGACGTGGCGGATCGTGATGCCCTTCTCGAAGCGCGCCGCCGTGAGCAGCAGCCCCGAGACGAACTGCGAGGACCCCGACGCGTCGAGCGTGACCTCGCCGCCCGCGAGGGGACCGTGGACGGTGAACGGCAGGGCGTCGTTGTCGACGCGGGCGCCCAGGGCGCGCAGGGCGTCGAGGATGGGACCCATGGGACGCTTGCGGGCGTGCGGGTCGCCGTCGAAGGAGACCGGGCCGTCGGCCAGGGCGGCCATCGGTGGTACGAAGCGCATGACGGTGCCCGCCAGGCCCGCGTCGATGCTCGCGCCGCCACGGATCGGGCCGGGAGTCACCTGCCAGTCGACGGCGGCCGTGGTCTCGTTCGCCGGCGTCAGGCCGGCGCCCAGGGCACGCAGTGCCGCCACCATCAGGTCCGCGTCGCGGCTGCGGAGTGCCTGGCGCACCACGCCGGGACCGTCGGCCAGAGCGGCGAGGAGCAGCGCGCGGTTGGTCACGGACTTGGAGCCGGGCAGGCGGATCGACGCGACCACGGGAGCGGTCGCGGTGGGTGCGGGCCAGTGCGGTGCGGGCATGGGTCAAAGCTTACTGGCGCCGGTGAATTTTACGGGTGCCGACGCCGGACGGGCGGGCATGCGGTCGCAGGCCGTACATGGCAGTGTGGGGACATGTGCGGGAGATACGCGTCGGCGCGCAAGAAGCACGAGCTGCTGGAGGAGTTCCAGGTCGAGCTCGACGGTGACCCCGACCAGGAGCTCGGGCCCGACTACAACGTCGCGCCCACCAAGAACGTCTACGCCGTCCTCAGCCGGGTGCCCAAGGAGGCCGAGCGGGCCGTGCGGCAACTGCGGATCGTCAGGTGGGGGCTGGTGCCGGCCTGGGCGAAGGACCCGTCGGTCGGGTCGCGGATGATCAACGCCAGGATCGAGACGGTGGCCGAGAAGCCGTCCTTCCGCCAGGCGTTCGCCAAGCGCAGGTGCCTGCTGCCGGCCGACGGCTACTTCGAGTGGATGCCGGTCGAGGGCGACAAGAAGAAGAAACAGCCGTACTTCATCCACCCGGAGGACGGTGGAGTGCTGGCTATGGCGGGCCTGTACGAGTTCTGGAAGGACAAGTCGCGCGACGACGACGATCCGCTCAAGTGGCTGGTGACCTGCACGGTCATCACCACCGACGCCGAGGACGAGCTGGGCCGCATCCACGACCGGATGCCGATGATGATCGAGCCGGAGCGCTGGGCGGAGTGGCTCGACCCCAAGCTCACCGACCCCGAACAGGCCTCGGGACTGCTGGTGCCCGCCGACGCCGGGCGGCTCACGGCGGTGGCCGTTTCCACAGATGTCAACAATGTGCGGAACAACGGTCCAGACCTCATCAAACCCCTGCCACCAGGGGAGGAAACCGCTCTCCGCTAAAGGTGTAAGAGTCACGCTAAGTGGGCATCTGGTGAGGAAAGCGATGCATCCGTTCACCCGGAGTCACCGCCACACATGCCCCCAACGCGCCGGGTTGGACTTCCGGGGAGTCCCGCTGCGGCTTGCCCCCCTTCCTACCCGGAGGTGCGGATTCGTGGACGACACGACCGCTCGTGAGCGGCTGGAGAAGATTCTCGCGGACCTGGACCGATCGATCGGGGTGCTGCAGGGCGACCCCGTCGGGATCCGCGAGTATTCCGCGGCCGACGCGGGGTCCGACCTGAGCGACGCCGACCGCGCCCAGGCCATGCTGACCGTGGCCACCACGCAGCGCAGGACGGTGATCGACGCGCTCAAACGCCTGGACGAAGGCACGTACGGGATGTGCGTCGACTGCGCCCAGCCGGTGCCGGAGGGCCGGCTGGAGGCCCGCCCGGAGGCCGCGCGGTGCGTGCAGTGCCAGGGCAAGCGGGAGCGCCGCCGCTAGCGACATCCGGGTCAGGTCTCGCGGGCGTCGGCTGTACAGCCCGGCCCAGGAGCCGATCAGGTCTTGCGGACGCTGGCCACGAGGTGGATGCCGACCGTGTCGTCGTCGTCAGGGTGCGCGTCGAGCTCGGTGCGCACCAGCCAGGCCAGTGCCCTGGCGTCGGAGCCCAGTACGTGGTCGACGGTGGAGGGCGACAGCACGGTCCGCGGTCGTACCCACTCCACCTCCAGTCCGGCGCCGGTCAGCAGCTCGCGTAGCTGCCCGCTGCTGAAGCAGCGGGTGATGCTGCCGTCGGGCCACGGCACCAGCATGACCTCGCCCGTCTGCCGCAGGTGCTGCCACTGCTCCTGCTCGGCCAGGATCGCCATGCCCAGCACCAGGGAGTCGACGCAGACCAGCGCCCGCCCGCCGGGCCGCAGCACCCGGGCCACGTCGTCCATCGCCGATTCGGCCATGAGCTCGATCGACATGGCGCGTTCCTCGGCGACCACCGCGTCCACGCTCTCGTCGGGCAGGAACGTCAGGTCGTCGGCGCGTACGTGGCGCACGCGCCCGGCGTCGCGCAGCCGCGCCTGCGGGTCGGCCGTCAGCGGAGCGGCCAGCGAAGAGGCCAGCGAGGCGGTGCGGCGGAAGTCGACCAGCTCGATCACCCGATGGCCGGCCCTGGCGGCCTGCCCGGACCAGCGTCCCCGGCCGCCGGACAGGTCGAGTACGACGGAGGGTTTGTCGGGGAGCCACCGGGTCAGCTGCTCGGCGACAACGGCGCGGTAGAAGGTCCAGTACGGCCCGAGCGTCCCAGAGCCGTTCAGTTCCTCGGCCGGAATGGGCAGCACACGCGACTCCTGGGTCCGGGAAAATGGCTACCAGCCGGTACGTATCTTTATCCCCGCACCGGGTTGTTCGTCACCTTCTATCTTGCGGGAACAGACGCGGGCGCGGGCGTGTTGCGACGTGCATGCTCACATTGCTCGAACCCCTCCCCAGTGACGGACCAGTCCGTGACGAGCGGGTATTCTCCCCTGAATACGGTGTACCGCCACAGTCGGCCACCGGTGATCTTAGGGGGGTGGGTCCGGTGCCCGCGACAGGCGCGGAGACTCTGGAACAGCGAAGTGAGCGGTTCGAGCGCGAAGCCATGCCTTACCTCGAGCAGCTCTACTCCGCGGCGCTCCGGATGACCCGGAACCCAGCGGACGCGGAGGACCTGCTACAGGAGACCTTCGCCAAGGCGTTCGCGTCGTTCCACCAGTTCCAGGAAGGTACGAACCTCAAGGCCTGGCTCTACCGGATCCTGACGAACACCTTCATCAACAGCTACCGCAAGAAGCAGCGCGAGCCCAAGCAGTCGGGCACCGAGGAGATCGAGGACTGGCAGCTCGCCCGCGCTGAGTCGCACACGTCGAGCGGCCTGAAGTCGGCCGAGGTCGAGGCGCTCGAACACCTCCCCGACGGTGATATCAAGCAGGCCCTGGCGGTTCTGCCCGAGGAGTTCAGGATCGCGGTCTACCTGGCCGACGTCGAGGGCTTCCCGTATAAAGAGATCGCCGACATCATGGGGACCCCGATCGGTACCGTGATGTCCAGGCTGCACCGCGGTCGCAGGCAGCTCCGTGGACTTCTCGAGGACTATGCTCGCGAGCGTGGCCTGGTCCCGGCGGAGGGATCGAAATGAGCTGTGGCAACCCGCACGACACCGACTGCCGTGAAGTGCTGGACAAGGTCTACTCCTACCTCGACGGGGAGCTGACCGAGGGCGACGTGGTGGAGATCCGCGTGCACCTCGAGGAGTGCAGCCCCTGTCTGAAGGAGTACGACCTCGACAAGGCGATCAAGGCGCTCGTGGCCAAGCACTGCGGCTGTGACCCGGTCCCCGGCGACCTGCGCTCCAAGGTGCTGGCCCGCATCGCGCAGGTGAGGTCGGAGCTGTCCGACTAAGATTCACCCATGCGCGTGCTTGTCACCGGGGGTGCCGGATTCATCGGATCGAATCTCGTCGACCGTCTGCTGGCGGAGGGGCACGACGTCGCGGTCGTGGACGACTTCTCGTCCGGCCGCAGGGACAACCTGGCCGATGCGGCCACACACGACCGCTTCCGCCTGCATGAGCTGGACGTCCGCGATCCAGCCGTGATCGCGCTGGCCGCCGAGCTGCGGCCCGAGGTCATCTGCCACCTCGCCGCGCAGATCAGCGTCCGCAAGAGCGTCGCCGACCCGGTCCACGACGCGAGTGTCAACGTCCAGGGCACCGCCTCGGTTCTGACCGCCGCGCGCGAGGGCAACACCCGCAAGGTGGTGTTCGCCTCCTCCGTCGCCGTCTACGGCCGGCCCGTCACGATCCCGGTGCCCGGCGACGCCGCCACCGACCCGCGCTCGCCGTACGCGGCCTCCAAGCTGAGCGGCGAGACCTATCTCGCCACATTCCGCGCGCTGTACGGCATCGAGTACACCACCCTCGTGCTGTCCAACGTCTACGGCCCGCGCCAGTCGCCCGAAGGCGAGGCCGGAGTGGTGGCCATCTTCACCGACGGCCTGATCGGCGGCACGCCCACGGTGCTCTACGGCGACGGCACGCAGACCCGCGACTACGTCTACGTCGAGGACGTGGTCGACGGCTTCGTCAAGGCCTGCGGGGCCGACGGCAACGGGCGCAGGTTCAACCTCGGCACCGGCATCCAGACCACCGACCGCAAGCTGCACTCGCTGATCGCCGACGCGGCGAACGCGCAGGACAAGCCCGGGTTCGCGCCGCCGCGCGTGGGTGACCTGCCGGCCATGGCGGTCGACCCGGTGCCGGCCTGCGACGGGCTCGGCTGGCTGCCGCGTACCGACCTGGCGACCGGGCTGAAGAACACCGTCGAATGGGCCGTTCGTCGCCCCAGGTAGTGGATTGATTACGCTTTGCTTGCGATTCTCAACTCCGGCCCTGCGCTGACCGCGCCTTCTGTAGCGTGACCCACAGGAGTCGACGTAGAGAGTCGGCGTGGAGGCGAGTAGATGCTGAAGGCTATGATCGCCCGGCTGATCGCGGCCGCGGTGCTGATCACTCCTGTGATGACACTGTTGATGAGCGGGGGCGGGGCCCTGCCGACCGGGGTGTCCTGGACCTGAGCACCCAAGGGGGCCGCAATGCGTGATCTGCCGTGGCCTGCGAAGGTCTACCTCATCGCCGTCATCGGCGCGGCGACCATCCTCATCGGACGTAGCGTGATCACTTCCGGGCGGCTGGTGGCACCCGGCGATCTGGGCATCCTGCTGGTGCTCGCGTTGCTGTTCCTGGTCTGCGAGTCGATGCCGACGTTGCTGAACGTGGAGCAGTTCGCGGTGTCCGTGAGCTTCTCAGCCGCTCTGGCCGCTGTCGTCCTGATCGGTCCAGAAGGGGCCGCTCTGGTGGGGTTCACAGCGGTCTTCAGCGTGCGTCCCGGCCTGCCGTTGATCAAGCGGCTGTTCAACGGGGCGCAGTTCGCGATCTGCGGTTACGCGGCCGGCTGGGTCTACCAGGGGCTGGGCGGCATCTCAGGGGTGCCGGGGGTCAACGTCTTCGACGACCTCATCGGCCCCTACGCGGCGGCCACGGGCGTGTTCGTGCCGCTCAACATCATGCTCACGCTGACCATGATCCGGCTGGCGACCCGGGTGCGGGCCATGGAGGTGCCGCTGCGGGGCATGGTGCAGTTCCTGCTGTCCTATCTTGGCTACGGCACGTTCGGGCTGCTGGTGGCGGGGCTCTGGGCGACCGTGCAGTCGATCTCGGCGGTGCTGGTGCTGCTGCCGCTGTTCGTCGCCCGCTGGGCGTTCGGCCAGTATCACGCGCAGCAGCGCTCCTACGACGCCACGATCGCCGCGCTCTGCCAGGCGGTCGAGACGAAGGACTACTACACCCGGGGCCACTGCACCCGTGTCTCGCTCGCCTCCTCGATGATCGCCCAGGAGATCGGCATGGGCCTGGAGCGGCTGCGCGCCATCCGCTACGCGGGCATGCTGCACGACGTGGGCAAGCTCGGCGTGCCGACCAAGGTGCTGCAGAAGGAGGGGCCGCTGACCGAGGAGGAGTTCGCCGCGATCCAGCTCCATCCGATGCGCGGGCTGGAGATCGTCCGCGGCATCGACTTCCTCGACGAGGCGTACGCCGGGATCATGCACCACCACGAGCGCCACGACGGCAAGGGCTACCCGATGGGGCTCGCGGCCGACGAGATCCCCGAGTTCGCCCGGATCATCGCGGTGGCCGACGCGTTCGACTCGATGACGTCCGACCGCTCCTACCGCCACGCGCGCTCGGTCGAGGTGGCCGTCGAAGAGCTGCGCAAGAACGCGGGCCGTCAGTTCGACCCGGTCATGGTGGCGGCCTTCTCCAGGGCGCTCGAACGCGAACCGTGGCAGCCGCCGCGCCGCGTCGAGCCGCCGCCACCCGAGGCGACCGAGACGCCGATCAAGGACCATGACGACCCGACCAGGCCGATCGAAGTGGTGAGCGGGCCTTGACGCGTGCCTTGCAGAGCCTCGACTCCGGGCAACTGCTGCTCATCTGCGGGGCAGGGCTGGTAGCCGTGGCGGGCGTCGCGCACACGTCGGCCGTGGGGCTCGACCGGCCCGAGATCGCGATCGGGTTCGGCGCGCTGATCGCGGTCGGCGAGCTGGCCCGGCTCACCATGCCGGGCAACAGGGAGGTCGCGCCCATCGGCGCCGCCGCCGCGCTCGGCTACACGCTGCTGCTCGACCTCAGCGACAACCAGCTGCGCCACACCGCGCTCCAGGTGGTGGCCGTGATCGCGGTCGGCATGATCGCGGGCGCGCTGCCGCACCTGGCGGTCGGCCGCCCGCCACGCCTCGACGCCATGGCGCGCCGCCTGCTGACCGGGGCGCTGCTCGCCTTCGCCTTCCGGCCGCTCGCCGACCCTCTTTACCAGCTCACCCGGCAGGACCCGCCGACGTGGTGGCCCGCGCTCGGCGTCATGGTCACGCTCATCACGCTCACCCTGCTGATCGACGTGCTGATCGCGGCCCTGCTCAGGGCCGAACAGGTGCGCACCGCCTTCAGGGTGGCCGTGCGCGACGAGATCAACATGGCCTTCCCGCTCGGCGCCGCCGTGGCCGCGTCCGGCGTGCTGCTCGCGCTGGCCACCCACAGTATGGACCTGGTGGCGCTGCTGGTCTTCGCTGCGCCGCTGCTGGTCACGCAGGTGGCCTTCCGCAAGTACGCCGGGATCCGCGCCACCTACCTGCAGACCGTACGAGCCCTGTCACGGGTCACGGAGGTCGGCGGCTACGTCGAGCCCGGCCACTCGCGCCGGGTGAGCCGCCTGTCCGTGGCGGTCGGCAGGGAGCTGGGCATGGCGGAGCCGGAGCTGCTGGAGCTCGAATACGCCGCGCTCATGCACGACATCGGCCAGCTGTCCCTGAGCGATCCCATCCCGGGTGGCGCGACCGTGCTCGCCGATCCCGCCCAGGCGCGCCGCATCGCCGAGCTGGGGGCCGAGGTGATCAAGCAGACGGGCGTGCTCGACCGGGTGGCCGAGCTGGTCCGCCGTCAGTGCGACCAGATCTCCGAGGACCCGCCGCTGTCCAGCCGGATCATCAAGGCGGCCAACGCCTACGATGACCTGGTCGGCGGCTCCGCTGATCGCGATCGCGGGGGTGCGGCACTCGAGCGGCTGCGGCTGGCCGCCGGCACCGCGTACGATCCCGACGCGATCGAGGCGATGACACGCGTCGTCGATCGGCTCGGCGTCCACAAACTCTGAAAAGCCGCCCATCCAGTACGGCAAGCCCGGCAAGACCCACCCACCGACCGTGGCCGGGCGCCTCCAGGAATACGCCCGCTGACCCCGCACGTGGCCGGCCGCCGTGACGAGACGGTGAGACCGGTGCCGTGGGCAATGGCCCGT
>NZ_JBEZYD010000019.1:0-206478 GCF_040638335.1 Nonomuraea sp. NPDC026600 | reverse complement strand
GCCCGTGTAGGTCCTACGCAGGACGGTGAGACCGGTGCCGTGGGCAATGGCCCGTGTAGGTCCTACGCAGGACGGTGAGACCGGTGCCGTGGGCAATGGCCCGTGTAGGTCCTACGCAGGACGGTGAGACCGGTGCCGTGGGCAATCGTCCCTGTAGGTCTTACGCAGATGGAGCCGACTCTGGCGCGTTTCCAGGGCCTCGCACTTGTAGGGTTCCTACAGAAGCGGCTCGCCGGATCCGTTGTTTAGCGGGAAAAGGTGCGGGGCCTCGCGGTCGTAGGGTGGGCGAGTGCTTACTGACACACTGGGTCCTGTTCTGGTCGCCAATCGAGGGGAGATCGCCCGGCGGATCATCCGGACGGTCAAGCGGCTGGGGCTACGAGCCATCGCCGTCTACTCCGAGGCCGACGCGGATCTCCCGTTCGTGCGCGAGGCCGACGAGGCCGTGTTGATCGGACCGGCCAACCCTCAGTTGAGCTACCTGGATGCCTGGAAGGTGCTGGAGGCGGCTCGGGCCACCGGGGCGCGGGCGATTCATCCGGGCTATGGGTTTCTCGCGGAGAATGCGGCGTTCGCCCGAGCGGTGATCGACGCCGGGATGGTGTGGATCGGCCCGGCTCCCGAGGCCATCGACCAGATGGGCGACAAGATCAATGCCCGGAACCTGATGGAGGACGCGGGTGTGCCCGTGGCGACCGGCACCCGGGAGCCCGTCACCGATCTGGAGCTCGCGCTGCGGGCGGCGGCCCGGATCGGCTATCCGGTCATGGTCAAGACCGCCGGCGGTGGCGGTGGCATCGGGATGAGCGTCGCCCACGACGACGAGGGGCTGGCGAAGGCGTTCGAGCAGGCCGCCCGGGCGGCGGAGAGGTTCGCCTCGGGTGACGTCCTCGCCGGGCCCGCCATCCTGCTGGAGCGCTACATCGAGCGGGCCCGCCACGTCGAGGTGCAGATCCTCGGCCGGCCGGACGGCACCGTCGTGGCTCTGGGCGAGCGCGACTGCTCCGTGCAGCGCCGCCACCAGAAGGTCGTCGAGGAGTCGCCGTCACCCGGCATCACGCCCGAGCTGCGCGAGCGCATGCTGGCCGCGGCCGTGCGGGCCGGCGAGGCCGTCGGCTACCTGGGTGCGGGCACCGTGGAGTGCCTGGTCGACGCCGACAAGCAGGACTTCGTGTTCCTGGAGATGAACACCAGGCTCCAGGTGGAGCACCCGGTCACCGAGCTGGTCACCGGGCTGGACCTGGTCGAGCTGCAACTGCGGGTGGCGGCGGGCGAGAGTCCCGAGGTGAAGCCGGAGGTCAGCGGCCACGCCATCGAGTTCCGCGTCTACGCCGAGGACCCGAAGAGGTTCTTCCCGGGGCCCGGCAAGATCTCCGCATGGCGGGAGCCGGTCGGCGAGGGCGTCCGGGTGGACTCCGGCTATGAGGAGGGCAACACGGTCACGCCGTTCTACGATCCCCTCATGGCCAAGCTCTGCGTCTTCGGCGCGAGCCGGGCCGAGGCGCTGCGGGCCGGTCGCGAGGCCGTCGCGGGCTTCGTCGTCGAAGGACCCAAGAACAACCTCCCGTTCTGTGCCGAGCTGCTGGACGACGCGGAGTTCGTCAGCGGCGACTATGACACGGGCTTGGTCGGGCGGATGCGCGCCTAGCGCACATGGCATTGTTAGCTCATTGGAAGAGGGGAGTCGCGGTGGCCGAGGTACGCGCGGAGATGGTGGCGAACGTCTGGAAGGTCGTCGCCTCGGAGGGTCAGACGGTCGCCGAGGGCGACACGCTGGTCATCCTCGAGTCGATGAAGATGGAGATCCCGGTCCTGGCCGAGGACGACGGCGTGCTCGTGCAGCTCAAGGTCAGCGAGGGCGACGTGATCCAGGAAGGCGACCTGATCGCCGTCATCGAGTAGCCGCTCGTCAAGAAGGCCTCAGCGGGTGGCGCGGTCGAGGAACTTGGCGCGATCGACCACCACTCGCTCGATCGTGCCCCGCCCGACGACGGTCCGCTCGTCGCGGGCCTCGAAGCCGAAGACCAGCCGCCTGCCGTCGACCTCGGTGAGCTCGGTGGTGATCTGCACGTGCGTGCCCAGCGGGCTGGCCGCCAGGTGCGCCAGCTCGACGCGGGTGCCGACGGTCGTCTCGCCGGGAGCGAGATGCGGACGCACTGCCTGGAGCGTCGCCATCTCGGCGACCGCGAGAAGCCGCGGAGTGGCGAGCACCGGGACGTCACCGCTGCCGATCTCCTGCGCTGTGTCCGACATCTCGACCAGGATGAGCAGCTGGGCGCGGAGCCCCGGAGCGAGCGTCATGCCGCCAGCCTACTGCGATCATCACAATGGGCCCCTGTCAAGAGCCCTGATCTCCCGGAAACGCGGACAAGTGAGGTCAGAAGGCCGCAGGATAGAGTTTGTAGGGCTTACGGCATTCAAGTGGCACGTGGGACTCGTGAGTCGTACACTCTCGAAGTTCCGTGACCTCTGCGTTACCTCACCGCGACACAACTTCGCTTGGTTGAACCTTGGGGTGGGAGAGGTTATAGAGGCAGGGGGGTAACGGGGGAGTCATGGTAGCCCAAGGGACGACGCTGGCGGGGCGGTATCGCCTGGACACCCGCATTGGCGCCGGCGGCATGGGCGAGGTGTGGCGGGGCGAGGACATCGTGCTGGCGCGCACTGTCGCCGTCAAGGTGCTGCTGCCCGGCCGCATGGACGATCCCGGATTCGTCGCGCGCTTCCAGGCCGAGGCCAGGGCGATGGCGACGATCAATCATCCGGGGGTCGTCGATGTCTACGACTACGGCGTGAGCGGCGACACCGTCTATCTGGTGATGAAGTTCGTCGACGGGGAGGCGCTCGACAGGTTGCTGATGCGGCTGGGCCGGATCCCGCCGCAGCCGGCGATGGAGCTGATCGCGCAGGCGGCCTCGGCGCTGCAGGCGGTGCACGAACAGGGGATCGTGCACCGTGATGTGAAGCCGGGCAACCTGCTGGTCCAGCGTGACGGCACGCTCGTGCTGACCGACTTCGGCATCGCCCGCTCGGATGTGGCCAACCGGCTCACCGACGCGGGCATGGTGCTCGGCACCGCCGCCTACTGCGCGCCCGAGCAGGCCGAGGGCGCGCCGGTGACGCCCGCGGTCGACATCTACGCGCTGGGCGTGGTGGCCTACGAGTGCCTGGTGGGGCAGCGGCCGTTCGACGGCGAGAGCGCCGTCACGATCGCGCTCAAGCACATCCGTGAGGCGCCCCCGCCGTTGCCCTCCGACATCCCCCGGTCCGTGCGCACGCTCGTCGAGCGGGCCCTGTCGAAGGATCCGCTCGCCCGCTACCCGACGGCCAGGGCGATGAGCGAGACGGCACGCAAGATCGCGGCCGGCGAGACGCTCGCTCCCGAGCCGGCGTCGCCGGTGACGGGTGCCACCATGGCCGCGCCGATGGAGGCGTACCAGACAGGATCTCGCCAGTCCGGGCCGCATCAGACGGGGTCCCGTCAGGGGGGTCCGCAGCAGACGGGGTCCTACCAGGCAGGTCCGCACCAGACAGGGTCGTACCAAGCCGGTCCGCACCAGACAGGATCGCGTCAGGCGGGTTCGCATCAGACGGGGTCCTATCAGGCTGCGCGGCAGGAGGCGCAGACGATGGCCGGGCCGCGGCAGAGCGCCCGTCGCAGCGCTGCCAAGGCGCCCCGCAGGGGCGGTCTGATCGCCGGGATCGCGGCCGCGGTCGTTCTCGGGGCGGGCGCCGGTGCCGTCGCGCTGACGGGCATCAAGACCGATCCCGAGCCCGGGCCGACCACCAGCACGACTGGCATGGCCAACTCCGTTCCCACCACCGACAAGAGCACCCCGACGACGCCGCGCCCCAAGCGCACCACGCCCAAGCCCAAACCGACCACGCAGGCAGCGCTCCCCACCAGGACGACTGCGGAGCCGACGGAGAAAGAGTCGCCCACTCCGGAGCCGACGGAGGAGAAGACGCCGACCAAGACCCCCAGCGGCACGCCGACGCCGACCACGAAGGTCACGAAGAAGCAGGTCCCCAGCGTGGTCGAGCTGCCGTACGCGGTGGCCACCCAGCGGATCAAGGCTGTGGGCTTCACCATCAGGATGGACGACCAGACCACCACCGAGCAGGGCACCGCCTGCGGGAAGATCGGCCAGACCTTCCCCGACGGCGGCACGTGGCTAGAGGTGAACAAGCCGGTCAAGATCGTCGTCATCGACGGCGGCCCCTGCCCGTCGGGCACCCCGACACCGACGCCGACGCTCGGCGTCAGGTAGTCAGATCCCCGTCGTGGTCCTGGGGTAGGCGACCTGGGGGTCGGTGGCGATGTTCACCATGTACGGCACGCCGGAGTCGAACGCGCGACGCAGCGCGGGCCCGATCTCCGACGGCCGGGTGACCAGCTCGCCGCCGCCGCCCAGCGCCGTCACCACCTGGTCGTAGCGGCACTGCGGCTGCAGCTCGGCGGCCACGTCGTAGCCGTAGAGCAGCTGCATGGGGTGCTTCTCCAGGCCCCAGATGCCGTTGTTGCCGCAGATCATGACCACCGGCAGGCCGTGCCGGACCAGCGAGTCGACGTCCATGAGCGAGAACCCGGCCGCGCCGTCGCCCAGCAGCAGCACCACCTGCGAGGACGGCCGGGCCAGGCGGGCCGCGATGGAGTAGCCGAGGCCGGTGCCGAGGCAGCCGTAGGGGCCCGGGTCCAGCCAGTTGCCGGGCTGCTTGGGCTCGACGTACTTGCCCGCGTAGGAGACGAAGTCGCCGCCGTCGCCGATCACCACGGCGTCGTCGGCGAGCACCTTGCCGAGCTCGCCGTAGATGCGCATGGGGTGGATCGGGTCGGAGTCGGCCGCGAGCAGGCCGGCGTCGCCGGCGATCGCCGCGGCGGCGGCCTCCGACAGCTTCGACACCCAGCCGGAGTAGGCCGTGGGCTTCAGGCCGGCGTCGCCGCAGGCCGTACCGAGGCTCCAGAAGACCACGGAGAGGTCGCCGGCGGCGGACGCGACGGGTTGCGTGTGCGTGGCGAGCTGGGACGGCGCGTCGGCGATGTGCACGACCTTGGCCGGCGGGCGGCCCTCCTTGCCGCCGAACCAGCCGTAGCCGAGCCGGAAGTCGAGCGGGGTGCCGATCACGACGACCAGGTCGGCCTCGGCGAAGGCGAGGCCGCGGGCGCGGGTGACGAGCAGTTCGTGGCCGGCGGGCAGGATGCCGCGGCCCTGGCCGTTGGGGATGACCGGCAGCCGCCAGTTCTCGGCGAAGTCGCGCGCGGCCTCCTCGGCCCGGTCCATCCACACGTCGGACCCGTAGACCAGCACCGGGCGCTCGGCCTCGGTGAGCAGTCTGGCGATGGTGGCCAGGGACTCGGGGTCGGGTTCGAGGGGGGACGGGCTCTGCGTCTCGACCGGGTGCACGGGCGACGGCGCGAACAGGTCGTCCATGTAGAAGTCGAGGAAGACCGGCCCGCGGTGCGGCGCGACGGCCGTGCGGAAGGCCGACTCGACATCCTGGCCGATGGAGTCGGCTCCGCTCGCGGTGAACGACAGCTTGGTGATCGGCGCGAGCAGGGGCGGGTGGTCCATCTCCTGCAGGGCGCCGCTGCCCCAGCGCGAGCGCGGCGCCCGCCCGCCCATGACGACCACCGGAGAGCCGTTGAAGTGCGCGGTCGCGACGCCGCTGATCCCGTTGGTGATGCCGGGCCCCGCCGTCAGAGCGGCCAGCCCGGGTGTCCTGGTCAGCCGGGCAGTGGCCTCCGCGGCGAACACGGCGCTCTGCTCGTGGCGCACGTCGAGGATCCGCATGCCCTCGTGCACGGCGCCGTCGTAGAGCGGGAAGACGTGCCCTCCCGACAGAGTGAACATGGTCTCGACACCGTAGGCCTTGGACACGGCGACGGCGGCGTCACCGGCGTGCTTCGCAGACTCCATGCCCGGGAACCTACCAACGAGTCACCAGAGTAAACAGATGTCAATGCTCAGGTCCCCGGACAGCCACGGCAGCCTCACTCGCAGCAGGGCATCACGAGAGCGTTCTGCGCCTGTATGGTGATCTTCCTTGGCGAGGTGGGGTCCTTCTTGACGTCGATGTCGGCCCGCTTGGCGCTCGCCGTCACGTCGTAGCCCAGGTCGGGGACCACCATGGCGACGTCCCCTCTGGTCCTGACGACCGCGCGGACCTTTGTCGGAGCGGTGTCGAAGGACAGATCGATGTGACCCGAGCCGGTCTCCACGTCGGCCTCGCCGCCAGACAGCCCGATCCCCCTGACATCGCCGGAACCACTCCTGGCCCAGACCGTGCCCGAGGTCTCGTACACCCGCAGTTCACCCGACTCGGAGGTCATCCGGACGTCGCCGAAGATGCCGTTGACATCGAGGCTTCCATTGGCCGTCTGCGCCTCGATGTCGGTCTCCTCCGGCACGAACAGCGTGTAGTCGGCCTGACAGAGCGGCGCGTCCGGCCGGTCCATGCCAGGGCAGGACACGTCGAGCCGCAGCGTCCGCTGCTCGTCCCAGTCCTCCTTGACGCCCGGCTTCTGCTTGGACCAGCGCAGCGACCGTTCGAGAAACAGCTCGCCGGCCTCGCCGGGATGGATGCTCACATTCACGTTTCCGCGCGCCACGATCACCTTCAACCGCGACAGCTTGAACGGGATGCTCCTGCTGGTGGTCTCTATCGGTGGACGGGCGTAGGCGAACGCGCTCCAGAGCACGCCGCTGGTGATCAGCAGCGCGAACACGGTCGCCACGGCGCCGGCGCTCAGCCACAAGGCCCTCATGGCATGCTCCTGATCTTGAGGAACTGCAGGACGGCGAGAACCCGCCGGTGGTCGCCCTCGGCCGGGGACAGGTCGAGCTTGGTGAAGATGTTGCCGATGTGCTTGCCGACCGCCCCTTCGCTGAGCACGAGCTCCTGGCCGATGCCCGCGTTGGAGCGGCCTTCCGCCATCAGCTTGAGCACCTCGCCCTCCCTGGGCGTCAGCCGGTCCAGCGGGTCGCTGTGGCCGCGCAGCAGCAACTGGGAGACGACCTCCGGGTCCAGCGCGGTGCCGCCCGCCGCCACCCTGCGCAGCGCGTCGATGAAGTCGGTCACGTCGGCCACTCTGTCTTTGAGCAGGTAGCCGACGCCGCCACTGCTCGCCGAGGCGAGCAGCCGGGCGGCGTAGCGCTCCTCCACGTACTGCGAGAGGACCAGCACGGACATGCCGGGGTGCTCGCGGCGCAGCACGAGGGCCGCCCGCAGGCCCTCATCCGTGTGGGTGGGCGGCATACGCACGTCTGTGACCACCAGGTCGGGCAGGTGCTCCTCCGCGGCCCGTAGCAGGCTCTCAGCGTCGTCCACGGCCGCCACCACCCGCATGCCGGCCGCGTCGAGCAGCCGGACGAGCCCCTCGCGCAGGAGTACGGAGTCTTCCGCCAGTACTACTCGCACGGCAGGTCCACCTCGATCGTGGTCGGCCCGCCGAGCGGGCTGGACAGGCGGAGCGTCCCGTCGACCGAGTGGATCCGCTGGACCAGGCCGCGCAGCCCGGTGCCGCCGTCGAGCGTGGCGCCGCCGCAGCCGTCGTCGAAGATGAGCAGCGACAGCCGGTCGCGCTCGCGCGCCACGCTCACCTGGGCTCTGGTGGCCGCCGCGTGCTTGGCGATGTTGGTGAGTGCCTCTGACACGATGAAGAACGCCACCGCCTCGATGGTAGGAGAAGTACGCAGGCCGATGTCGACGCGGAGCCGCACCGGGATGGGAGCGCGCGCGGCGATGCCGGAGAGCGCCGCGTCGAGCCCCTGGTCGTTGAGCACGGCCGGGTGCAGGCCGCGGACGAAGTCGCGCAGCTCTTTGAGCGCCTGTTTGGACTCCTCGTGCGCTTGCTCGATCGCCTCGCGGGCGGGCTCGGGCAGGTCGGTCAGCGTGGCGCGGGCCAGCCCGAGGTTCATGGCCAGGGAGACCAGCCGCTGCTGGGCGCCGTCGTGCAGGTCCCGCTCGATGCGTCGTCGTTCGGCGTCGGCCGCGTCGATCACCCCGGCGCGGCTCTCGGTCAGCGTCTCGATCCGCTGTCCCAGCTCGTGGCGGCTGGGGCCGAGCAGCGTGCGCGCCACCGACAGGTCGAGGTGCGCCATCGCCCGCGCCAGGGTCGGGGCCACCAGCAGCAGGACGAACCCGACGGCCATGTAGGCGGACACCACGCCCGGATTCCGCAGGTTGAACCGGAACACCAGCGGCGGGTCCTGCAGCATCGGCTGCAGGAACGCCGTCAGCCCCACCACGGCCGCCCCCCACGCGAACGCGACCAGGACGGCCCCGGTCAGCCCCACCAGCGGCGAGAGCACGTGGTAGCTGATCTGCCGCCAGGTGCTGCGGTCGCGGTAGCTGATCGGTGAGCTCACCGGCGGGATGCGCACCCCGAGGAACGCCTCGAACCGGGAGCGCTGCACCCGGGTGAAGTGCGGCAGGCCGCGGCGCATCAGGGGCGGCGCCGCGGCGCACGCGAGGGTCAGCCCGGCGAGGACCATGCCGACGGGCAGCCCGATCACGACGTGCGCCGTGTCGAGCCAGGCGCGTGCCGACCACGGGCGGGGGACTTTCATGCCACCAACGGTATTGACCTTCGGGGATGCGCGACATGGGCTTGGTGTGCGCCTGAGGGGTGGGGCTAACCCCACCCCCTTACAACGGCGGGACGGACCAGCCCTTCTCGCCGAACAGCGGGGCGTGCTCGGCGTTGATGAACAGCCGGTCCTCGGGGTCGGGGATGCGGAAGTAGCTCTGCGGATGCAGCAACTCCCTGGCGTTGTCCGACAGGTCGAGCACGTAGCGGTCAGGCGCCCGGCGCTGGGCCAGGAAGCGCAGCTCGAACGGCAGCACGGCGAGCGGGTTCGCGTGGTCCCAGAGGCCCAGCCCCGCTTCGCGGGCCCGGCGTACGGCCTGCCTGGCCCTGCCCAGCGCGCCTGCTTCGGCGACCGTCCTGGCGCTGCCCGGGGACGGCACGGCGTCGGCCAGCCGGCCTTCCTGGCGGACGAAGGGGTCGACGTTGGGCCAGATGAAGTACGGGATCACGTGCCCGGCCGCGAGCAGCCGCTCGTTGTAGGGGTCGGGGCGGGGCTTCTCGCGCTGGTCGCGGTTGACGTAGCAGAGGAGCCTGCCGTACCGGTCGAGGATCTCGTGCGCGAAGGCCAGCCTGATCTTGAACGTCTCGTCGGTGAGGGCCTGCTCGGTGATGTCGAGCTGGATCATGGTCTTGAGCGCCTGGGTGGCCGGGGCCGCGTGGGCGGCGTGGTTGGGCGCGGCCGCCGGACCCAGCCTGGCCAGCAGGTTGTTGTGCAGGGCCGTGCGGAGCGTGAGCTCCTGGTAGCCCTTCTCGAACGGGTCGGTGAGGAAGGTCGTCCAGGCGGGCTTGTCGATGGAGACGAAGCCCTTGGGGAAGTCGGGGAAGTTCGGGTTGCGCGGTAACTCGAAGCTGACCTCGGGAGCGTCGACACCGAGCAGGCGCACGCCGAAGTTGCCGTCGGCCGCGATGTTGATCGTGTCGCCGTCATGCACGATCTTGTCCACCGGCTGGGCCGTGCCCTTGGAGCGGGCGAGGAGAGCGTGGCCGACCGTGATGCCGGGAACGGGTTGTTCGATCGCCTTTGCCATGCCGTCATCATCACCCCGTTATGGCGACAAGTCCCGTGATAGCTGAACGATTCGCTATTACTGGACATCTCATGGGATGAGAAACGACATGGAGGCCAGATGTTACAGATGGGGATAGCCGTGGCGGCTGCTGCGGTGATGTCGATGGGAGCGGGCTCCCTGCCCGACAAGATGCTCTTCCTGGAGACCCACCCACCGGCCAAGAAATGGGAGACCTACCAGACCACCGAGTCGAAAGGACTCCCGCTGCGGCTGAACCCGTGCGAGCGCCGCACGGCCTCGACCACCGATCGCCTGACGACCCGGGCCGTCCACTACAGATCGGAAGACACGGTCAAGTACGAGCAGCTCGTCGTCTACAAGAGCGTCTCCGCCGCCCGCAAGGCCATGCGGGGGCTGCGCGCGGACCTGTCCCGCTGCGCGAACTTCGGCAAGGGCCCCGACCGCCACCACTACTACACCAAGCCGCTCAAGGTGGGCGACGACGCTCTCCGGGCCGGCGGACGGTTCTTCGAGAACGGCGAACTGACGGTCGTCGTACGCAATGGCGCGAGCATCTATGTCGTAGGCGAATCGGCCTGGGCCGCGAAGAGCCTGCCGCTCAAGCGCTTCAAGGGCCTCATCTCCCAGGCGGAGCGGATGACGGCGAAGGTCTGCAAGCTGCCGGAGGCCGCCTGCTAGGAAGGGGTCACGGGCGGCGCAGGCGGGTGACGAACTTGTACCGATCGCCGCGATAGAGCGACTGCGCCCACTCGACCGGGTTCCCGTCGGCGTCGAAGGCGTGCCGGGTCAGGAGCAGCATCGGCAGGCCAACGTCCACGCCCAGGGCCTTGGCGTCGTACGGGGTGGCCAGGACGGTCTCGATGATCTCCTCGGCGTCGGTGAGCCGCACGTTGTAGGCGTTGTGCAGCGTTTCGTACAGCGACGCGTGCACCTCCAGCTCGCGCCGCAGCCGGGGGAAGCGGCGGGCCGACAGGTGGGTGGTGTCTATCGAGACCGGCTCTCCGTTGGCCAGGCGCAGGCGGTGGATGCGCAGGACGCGCCCGCCGGGGTTGATGGCCAGCCGCCGGGCGAGCGGCTCGTCGGCGGTGATGTAGCCGATCTCCAGGATCTTGGTGTCGGGCTCCAGGCCGGCCGTGCGCAGATCGCCGATGTACGACGTGAGCTGCAGCACCTGCGCCACCTTCGGCTGGGCGACGAACGTGCCCTTGCCCTGGATGCGCAGCAGCCGCCCCTCGACGACCAGCTCGGTCAGCGCCTGACGGACGGTGGTGCGCGAGGTCTCGAAGCGTACGGCCAGAGCCCGCTCGGGAGGCAGCGCCGTACCGGCGGACAAGCTCTTGGTGAGCTCGAGCAGGCTCCGTTTCACGTCGTAGTACTTCGGTACGCGAGGGCCGTCGTCCGTCACGCTCTCACCTTCACTTCTGCCACGGCGGTGAGGGCGTGTCGGATCACCGCGAGATCATCGGAACTCAGAATGGCCCGAGCGGTCAACCACCGGCACGACACGGGCACGGGCTCGCTCGTCGTCAGACCGGGCTCGCCCGCCGTGATACATGCCAGTTCGGGCAGCTCAGGTTGATTGTGAAGGATATACACAGCGGCAGGCGTGGCCGCAACCGAGGCCGCAACCGAGGTCGGCCCAATGATGAGCAACGTGTCGGTCACCTCCGCAGCGCTCAGCACGGTCCCGCCCTGCGGGTCGCGTGAACGGGACGGTGTGACGGTTATCACCATGTGAGATTCCCGGAAATCGCCGGTTGATCGCATGATGACACGCCCGTGTTCACCGGCGTTCGAGGTCCGGTGGGTAGGCCGGCGGGTGACGGGGGGCGGGGCGCCGGTTTGGTTGTTCCGCGGGAAACCACGCATGATGCACTCGTGCCGACTCTCAGCGACCTCGTCGTCCGCCACACCGCTCTCGACGCGGCGGACCTCGACTGGCTGCACTCGCTGGTCTCCGACTGGCAGTTGCTGGCCGACCTGTCGTTCGCCGACCTCATCCTGTGGGCGCCGCTCCAGGGCGAGGGCGGCGGCTGGATCGCGATCGCGCAGATGCGCCCGACCACCGGGCCCACCGTCTACCACGACGACATCGTCGGCACCGTCGCGGCCAAGGGCGAGCGCTACCTGATCGACACGGCGTGGAACGAGCGGCGCATCTGCCGCGAGGGCGACCCCGACTGGTCGACGGGCGTGCCCGTCCGCGAGGAGACCATCCCCGTACGGCGCGCGGTTCCGGTCGGCGAGGCCCGCTTCCTCGCGGTGATCCAGCGCTCCACGAACCTGTCCTCGGCACGCACCCCCTCGCGCCTGGAGCTCACCTACCTGCAGAGCGCCTCCGACCTGGCTCAGATGGTGGCGGAGGGGCGCTTCCCGTTCTCCGGCGAGGAGCCGATCCTGGTGCGTTCCCCGCGGGTCGGTGACGGCCTGCTGCGGCTGGACCGGGCGGGCCGCGTCACGTACGCGTCGCCGAACGCCCTGTCGGCCTACCGGCGGCTCGGGCTGCACGCGGATCTGGTCGGGGCCGAGCTGGGCCGGGTGACCGCCACGCTCTGCTACTCCGACGAGCCGATCAACGAGGACCTGATGATCGTGGCCAGCGGGCGGGCGGCCAAGGAGACCGAGGTCGAGTCCGGCGGGACGATCGTGCAGCTCCGGGCGATCCCGCTGATCGTCGGCGGTGGCCGCATCGGGGCGCTGGTGCTCATCCGCGACGTCACCGAGCTGCGCCGCCGCGAACGCGAGCTGATGACCAAGGACGCGACGATCCGCGAGATCCACCACCGGGTCAAGAACAACCTGCAGACGGTGGCGGCCCTGCTCCGGCTCCAGGCGAGGCGGCTGAGCGTGCCCGAAGGGCGGGAGGCGCTGGAGGAGGCGGTGCGGCGGGTCGGCTCGATCGCGATCGTGCACGAGACGCTCTCTCACACGCCGGAGGAGTTCGTCGACTTCGACGACATCGCCGACCGCGTGATCGCGATGGCGGGCGAGGTCTCGGCGGCGGAGGCGGAGGTCACCCCGCGACGGATCGGCAGCTTCGGAACCCTCCCGTCGCTCATCGCCACACCTCTGGCGATGGCCCTCACCGAACTCCTGCAGAACGCCTTGCAACACGGCCGCCCCAAACACCTGCAAGTGGTCGTGGAACCGACTCCGGACAGGCTGCGCGTGACCGTCTGGGACGACGGCCAGGGTCTGCCTGACGGCTTCGACCTGGACAACTCCACGAGCCTGGGCCTGCAGATCGTCCGCACGCTCGTGGTCGGCGAACTCTCGGGCAAGCTCGCGATCGCCCCTCGTCCGGAGGGCGGCACAGAAGTGAAGCTCTCCATCCCGCTACCGGCCGCCTGACGGCGTGCCCTTGTCACGGGGCGCGTGTCGGCGGCCCGTCACGTGCGGGTTCCGCGGGCATATTCCCGCAGGCCCCCAGCCGGGTACGGCGTGTGGGACCGGCCTATGCCCGCCGTACGAGATCGGGTCGTCAGGCGGTTTCGTCAGGCGGAGGCGCGAGCGCGGGCACGGGCGCTGCGACGCTTCAGGGCCCTGCGCTCGTCCTCGCTGAGGCCGCCCCAGACGCCGGCGTCCTGGCCGGACTCCAGAGCCCACTTCAAGCACAGATCGACCGCCGAACACGAGCGGCACACCTGCTTGGCCTCGTCGATCTGCGAGAGCGCCGGGCCGGTGTTTCCGATCGGGAAGAACAGCTCGGGGTCGACGTCACGGCAGGCAGCTCTGTGGCGCCAGTCCATGCGTTCACTCCTTAGTAGATGGAACCTCAGGTTGGCTCCGTGCGGCTACTACTTTGTGAAGAGTTTCACTAACTCGCGCGAGCAACGACCCGGATCCTGTACGGGACCGGGATTGCTCACCGTACGCCGGAGCGGACCGGTAAGGCTTGTTAAAGGTCCTACGTTCCGACGTCAAAGTTGAGCCTGTCAGCCACGGAGAGTGCACGCAAGGGGGTTGGTGGGAAGTTTTGGCTGGGATGGATGTCGGATGCGTCACACAATGACCGAATGTAACCAGCTAGACCAGAACTTGTAACGCGTTCGGGATAGATCGGAATGTTACCGATTCCCGTTCTCCCAGGTAGTCGCCGTCCAGTTGGAAGGCCACTGGGCGGTCCGCGGTGAGCGTGAACTCGGGCTCGTCGTGCAGTTGGACGAGGTGCCGGCCCGACGGAAGGGTGTCACGCTCCGTGAGGATCTGCCGGATGACCGGGAGCATCGAGATCGGGCCCATCCGCTGGAGTCCCAGCAGGTCGAGCCCGGTTTCGAAGCCGGCCCAAGGCGTGGGGCTGACCGGCCGGTTGCCGATGTAGGTCCACGGCGAGGTGTTGGAGATGATCGCCATGTAGACGCCCTTGGCGGCGGGGATGCCGGGGCCGGTCAGCGTCATCGCCGGGTGGTGCTTGTCGGTGGCGAGGTAGTGGCGCAACGCGGTGTTCACATAACGCGTCGGCGTCGCCTTCCTGCCCGAGCCGCGGAGCCCCTCGACCGCCCGGACGACTTCCGCGTCGTACCCCATCCCCGAGCAGAAGGTGAAATATCGGCTCTCGCCGTCCCAGAGGGCCTGCCCCAGCCCCACGGTCCTGCGGCGGTCGTCGCGCAGCGCCTCCAGCACCGCGCCCGTGGCCTCGACCGGGTCGTTCGGCAGGCCCAGGGCGCGGGCGAACACGTTCGCGCTGCCCCCCGGGATGACGAGGAGCGCGGGCCGCCCGGAGCTGGGATCGTCCAGGTGCGCGGGGTCGTCGCCGTTGACGGCGTTGAGCAGGCCGTTCACTGCCTCGTTGATCGTCCCGTCGCCGCCGAGAACCGCCACCACGTCGTAGCCCTTGGCGTGGGCGGTGCCGGCCAGCGTCGCCGCGTGCCCCCGGTATCGGGTCTGCTCCACGGTCAGCTCGACGGTGGCGCCGAGCGCGCGGATCAGCACGTCGCGCCGGCGGGCATTCGTGGTCGTGGCCTTGGGGTTGACCAGGAGCATCGCGCGCATGTCGTTCAGCGTAGCCGGTGTCCGATATCTGGCTTATCGGGCATTAGTCGGAATCTGGGGGCGGCAAGGGGCACCGATAGGGTTTGGGGCGTGAACCGACCTTGGACGCTTCTCGTCGCCGCGCTCGTCGTCGCCCTGGAGGGCCTGGTGGCGCTCGGTCTCGGCCTCTATGTCGGCGTGGAGACGCTGACCGGCGCGGCGGAGGACCTCACCAGCGCGCTGGCCGAGGCGGTGTTCGGGATACTGATCGGCGCCGGACTGCTCTGGGTGGCCTGGGGCGGCCTGTTCAAGATGGAGCGATGGGGGAGATCGCCCAGCGTGCTGGCCCAGATCTTCGTGATCCCTGTCGCGATCACGCTCATCCAGTCGGACGAGCCGCTCTATGGGATCCCGTTGATCGTGGTGGCCGTCACCGGCCTCGGCACGCTGCTCGCGCCCCCCACCACCCACGCCTTGTACGGCGAGGACTCTCAGCGGGGTTGATGGTCCAGAGATCAGTCGTCCGCAGTCAGGCCCTCACGTAGTTGGGCCAGCGTGCGGGCCAGCAGTCGTGACACGTGCATCTGCGAGATGCCCAGCTCGGTGGCGATCTGCGACTGGGTCATGTTGCCGAAGAACCGCAGCAGCAGGATGCGCTTCTCGCGGGGCGGGAGCCGTTCGAGCAGTGGCTTGAGCGACTCGCGATATTCGACGCCTTCGAGTGACTCGTCCACGATGCCCAGCGAGTCGGACACGGCGGGCGCGTCGTCGTCGCCGGAGTCCGGCGCGTCGAGGGACACGGTGGAGTAGGCGTTGGCCGACTCCAGACCCTCGAGCACCTCCTCCTCGGTCATCTTCAAGTAGGTGGCCAGCTCCGCGACGGTCGGCGCCCGGCCCTCGCGCTGCGACAGCTCGCTGATCGCCTTGGTCAGCGACAGCTTGAGCTCCTGCAGGCGGCGCGGCACGCGCACCGCCCAGCCCTTGTCACGGAAGTGGCGCTTGATCTCGCCGACGATCGTGGGCGTGGCGTAGGTGGAGAACTCCACGCCGCGGTTGAGGTCGAAGCGGTCGATCGACTTGATCAGCCCGATGGTGGCGACCTGCGTGAGGTCGTCGAGCCACTCGCCGCGGTTGCGGAAGCGACGGGCCAGGTATTCGACCAGAGGAAGGTGAAGCTCGACCAGCTCGTCCCTGATGCGCTGCCGACGCGGCTCATCGGGACCCAGCTCGGCCAGCTCGGCGAAGAGGATGCGGGCGCGCACCCTGTCGGGCACGGCGTGGTCGCTGGTGGCCATGGCTCCAGTCCTTTCCGTCACGCCGGCCTCGCCGTGCCTCGGCGCTTACGCAGGACGATCGCCATGCGATCGGGAGAGTCGATCACCGCTTCCACATCGTCTGCCAGGGCGGTCAGGACCATCCAGGCGAAGTCGTCCCTCTTCGGCGCAGAGGCGCCGACCGTCGCCACCTCAACTCTGACCTGCATCTCCTGTCCGGTCAGCTCGAATTCGGCGGTCAAGTCGGTCCCGGGCACGGCCTCGCTCAGCAGCATCGCGCACGCTTCGTCGACCGCGATCCGCAGATCCTCGATCTCGTCCAGCGTGAAGTCGAGCCGTGCGGCCAGCCCGGCGGTGGCCGTACGCAGCACGGACAGGTAGGCACTCGCGGCGGGGAGCCTGATGCTCACCACGTCACGGATGCCGGCCACGCCCTCAGCCCGCGTCTCGGTTTCCTCGGTCACGTTCCTCCTCGCGTTATGACGCTGACTGCAACTTACCGCCCCTGGGAGGTGGTTGGCGGATTCAGACTCGCCATCGACGGAAAAGGCTCTGCGCGGAAGGTCGCCGCACAGAGCCTTTGTGCCGATTTAGGCGGCCTTGGTCTCCCAGAAGATCTTCGAGATCTCGTCAATCTTGCCGAGCAGGTCCTCGGCCTTGGCCACCTCGACCGTGCCCTTGCCGCCCGCCGCGCCGGCCAGCTTCGTGGCCTCCCAGAAGAGCTGGTGGAGCTGCGGGTACTGCTCAAGGTGCGGGGGCTTGAAGTAGTCGGTCCAGAGCACCCAGAGGTGGTGCTTGACGAGCTCGGAGCGCTCCTCCTTGATGGAGAGCGCGCGGGCGCGGAAGATCGGGTCCTCGTTGGCCGCGTACTTCTCCATGATCGCCTTGACCGACTCCGCCTCGATCCGGGCCTGCGCGGGGTCGTACACCCCACAGGGCAGGTCGCAGTGTGCAGAAGCGACATGCTTGGGTCGTAGCAGTCGTGCGAGCATCAGAAAGTCCTTCCTTGATGCTGAATCAGCTTGGTCCACTTACCGACCTTACTCGGGTCCAAACGCCCGCGGAGGAGAGGGTCACAGCCCATGAGAGTGCGTGTCGAAGGGGATTCGATGCGTCCCGCTCTGGTCGATGGAGACTGGCTTCTCGTACGCCGAGGCGCCGCGGTCCATCCCGGAGATCTCGTCGTGGCGTGGCTTCCCGGCGGGCCCGATCGGCTGATCGTCAAGCGGGCCCGATGGCATGGCGATGGGGGCTGGTGGCTGGAGAGCGACAACCAGCGGGCCAGTGGGCGCCGCGACAGCTGGGACTTCGGCCCGGTGAACGAGATCGTGGGCCGGGTGGTGCTGCGCTACTGGCCTCTCCTGCGGCGGGCGCGGTAGGCGGCCACGTTGGCCCTGCTGGCGCACCGGGCGGAGCAGTAGCGGCGCGAGCGGTTGGAGGAGGTGTCGAGGAAGGCCCGCAGGCAGCGCGGCTCCTGGCACCGGCCGAGCCGGTCGGCGCCCAGCTCGGCGACGACCGCGGCCAGGCCCATCACGGCGCCGGCGGCGGCGTCAGCGGTGCCGTCGGCGCTCACAGCCAGGTGGAGGTGCCAGCGCTGCCCGTCATGGCCCGACAGTTGCGGGCGCACCGGATGGTGGACGAGCAGCGCGTTCAGCCGCGCCACGACGGCTTCCTCGCCACCGGTCCCGTCGAAGACGGCCGCCAGCTCGTCGCGCAGCCCTATGAGCTCGGGTGGCGGGTGCGGATCGTTGACCAACCGGACCGCCCACTCGGCGTAAGAGGTGAGGTCCATGCCGGAGTATTACACGAGCGGCGGGGCGCCCGGAGACCGGACACCCCGCCGTGCTCGGCACTCACGCGCCGGGCGGCCTTGGCTGCCTTGCCCGCACGCGTCGCCCACCTCGCGGCGTCAGCCTTCGGGGTGCAGGACGCGCCTGAGGAAGGAGCGGGTGCGTTCCTGCTGTGGGTCGCCGACCACCTGGGCGGCCGTCCCGTCCTCGACGATCACCCCGCCGTCCATGAACACCACCCGGTCGGCCACCTCGCGGGCGAAGCCCATCTCGTGGGTGACCACCAGCATGGTCATACCCTCCTCCGCCAGCTTGCGCATGACGGCGAGCACGTCGCCGACCAGTTCGGGGTCGAGCGCCGAGGTGGGCTCGTCGAAGAGCATCAGGGCCGGGTTCATGGCCAGGGCCCGGGCGATGGCCACCCGCTGCTGCTGACCGCCGGAGAGCTTGCCGGGATATTCGTGGCACTTGTCGGCGACACCGACCTTGTCCAGGTTCTCCCTGGCGATGAGCTCGGCCTCCTTCTTGCCCCGGTTCAGCACCCGCTGCTGGGCGATCATCACGTTCTGCAGCGCGGTCAGGTGCGGGAAGAGGTTGAACTGCTGGAACACCATGCCGACCTGCCGCCGGGTGGCGTCGATGTCGGCGTCGGGATGGGTCAGCTCGCGGCCGTGGACGAACACCTGGCCTTTGGTGGGCGTCTCCAGCAGGTTCACGCAGCGCAGCAGCGTCGACTTGCCCGACCCCGACGGGCCGATGACGCAGACCACCTGGCCGGGTTCGACGGTGAAGTCGATGCCCTTGAGCACCTCGTTGTCGCCGAAGTACTTGTGCAGGTCCCTGATCTCTACGGCGTGCGTCACCGTTTCCTCCCCTGGCGCGCTTCGAGGCGGCGTACGACGAACCCGAGCGGGATCGTGATCAGCAGGTAGGTGGCCCCGGCCACGATCAGCGGCGTGCTGTTGGCCTGGTCGATCGTGGTGTCGGAGCCGAACTTGGTCAGCTCGGTGGTCGCCGCCGTCACGCCCAGCGTGAAGACCAGCGAGGAGTCCTTGAACAGCAGGATCAGCTCGTTGGTGAGCGGTGGGATCACGATCCTGATGGCCTGCGGGAGGATGATCGAGAGCATCGCCCGGCCCGGCTTCATGCCGAGCGACCTGGCTGCCTCCATCTGCCCCTTGGGCACCGCCTGGATGCCCGCGCGGAACGACTCGGCCATGTAGGCGGCGGCCACCAGGCCCAGCGCGAGCGCCACCGTGCCGTAGACGTCGCCGGGGAGCTTGAACCCGGGGAAGGCGATCGGCAGGCCGAACCCGAGCAGCAGGAAGATGATCAGGGCGGGCAGGCCGCGGAAGATCTCGATGTAGACGAGGGCGACCACCCGGTACGGCGCCACGGAGGACAACCGCATCAGCGCCAGCACGAGACCGAGCACGAAGCCGATCACATAGCCGGCCACGGTGAAGATCAACGTGTTCTTCAGCGCGACCGTGAACAGCGTGGGGAACATCCCCGCCGCGACTTTGCCGTTCAGGAAGTTCTCGAAGATCCTCGGCCAGTCCGCGAGCAGGATCACCCCGACGAGGACGAGCACGAAGACGGCGTACTGGATACCGAGGCTGATCCGGCGGCGCTGGCGGGGGCTGAGCCCGCTGCGGGCGGGCTCAGCGGTGGTCGGCGTGGTCGTCATGATCAGGAGGTGGGCGTCGGGGTCGTGACGGGCGCGGCGCCCATCCACTGCTGGTACTCCTTGGTCCAGGTGCCGTCCTTGATGGCCTCGGACAGCGAATCGTTGATGACCTTGAGCAACGCGGTGTTGCCCTTCTTGACGGCGAAGCCGTACTGCGCGTGGGTCGGCACCTGGCCGGACAGCTCATAGGCCGAGGAGACGTTCGGCTTCTTCATCCAGTCGACGACGACCGGCAGGTCCTGGATGACCATGTCGACCTGGCCGGACTGCAGCGCGAGCAGCAGCTTGCCGGAGTCCTTGAACTCCTTGGCCTCGATGCCCGCGCTCTTGGCCAGCGTGAGGCTGGTCGTACCGGCCTGCACGCCGACGCTCAGGTTCTTGGCCTTGGCGACCTCGAGCGTGGGCACGCCCGCGCCCTTCTTGGTCACCAGGCCGAGCACCTCGTCGAAGTACGGACTGGAGAAGTCGAGATGCTGCTTGCGGTCTTCGGTGATGGTCATACCGGCCGCGGCGACGTCGCACTTGCCGGCGCTGAGCGCGGCACCACCCTTGATCGAGTCGAAGTCGATGTCCACGATGTCCTGCGTCACGCTCAGCTTCTTGGCGACCAGGTCGATCATGTCCACGTCGAACCCGACGACCTTGCCGCTGGCGTCCTTGGACTGGAACGGCGGGTACGGCAGGTTGGTGCAGGTGGTCAGCTTGCCGGGCACGACCAGCGTGACCCCGCCCGCCGCGGTGGCGGGTGCGGAGGACGAGGCACCGGTGGTGCCCGTCTGAGTGGAGCTGCCGCAGGCGGACAGTGCCAAGGCGGCTGTCAGGGCGAGCGCGCCGGTGGTATAGCCACGGCGCGTTCTGGGCCAGAGGGCCATGAGCGGGCCTCCTCAAGAGATATGTAAGGAAAGTTGAGTTTTGTGCAGTTTAAGTTGGTTTTTGCGGCAGACCGCCATCCGACAATTAACAATGCGTCAACGGAACGGAGTCAGTCTCGAGACAGAACCCATCTCAGCATGTGGCACTATGGGAGCCACGGGTGACCCCCGTAACCCCTCGCACGAGACGATCGAAGAGGGGATCCTGGCGGCTACCGAAGCCAGGCCTCTCGCGCCGTCTGCCGAAGGTCTCATCCGTCCGATGACTACTGGGGTCGCTGTGACTACCACTCCCACTTCTGTCGAATCCCTCGATCTCGATCCCGCCTTCGCGCTGCACCGCGGAGGCAAACTAGAGGTCCGATCCACCATTCCGGTCCGTAACGCCGACGACCTTTCCCTTGCCTACACCCCCGGGGTCGCCCGCGTCTGCACCGCCATCGCCGACACGCCGTCACTGGTCAACGACTACACCTGGGTGGCCAATGTGGTCGCCGTCGTCTCCGACGGCACGGCCGTGCTCGGCCTCGGCGACATCGGCCCGGCCGCGGCCATGCCCGTGATGGAGGGCAAGGCGCTGCTGTTCAAGGAGTTCGGGGGCGTCGACGCGGTCCCGATCTGCCTCGACTGCACCGACGTCGACGCCCTGGTCGAGACCGTCGTGCGGCTGGCGCCCTCGTTCGGCGGCATCAACCTGGAGGACATCAGCGCGCCCCGCTGCTTCGAGGTCGAAGACCGGCTGCGGGCCCTGCTCGACATCCCCGTCTTCCACGACGACCAGCACGGCACCGCCATCGTGGTCCTCGCCGCGCTGACCAACGCGGCCCGGCTGACCGGCCGCTCCCTGGGCGACCTGCGCGCCGTGGTGGCCGGCGCCGGCGCGTCCGGGGTCGCGGTCACCAGGATCCTCCTGGAGGCCGGCATCGGTGACATCGCGGTCGCGGACTCCAAGGGCATGCTCTACAGCGGCAGGGAAGGGCTCAACCCGGTCAAGGACGCCCTGGCCCGCGACACCAACAAGGCGGGTCACAAGGGCTCGACCGAGGAGGCCTTGGCGGGCGCCGACGTCTTCCTCGGCCTGTCCGGCTCGACCATGTCGGAGGCGGCCATCGCCTCGATGGCCGCGGACTCGATCGTGTTCGCCCTGTCCAACCCCACCCCCGAAGTGCATCCCGAGGTGGCCGCGAAGTACGCCAGGGTGGTCGCGACCGGCCGCTCCGACTTCCCCAACCAGATCAACAACGTGCTGGCCTTCCCCGGCGTCTTCCGCGGCGCGCTCGACGTCCGGGCCACCACGATCACCGAGAACATGAAGGTCGCGGCGGCCGTCGCGCTCGCCGCGGTGGTGGGCGACGACGTCACGGCCGAGTACGTCATCCCCAGCCCGTTCGACCAGCGGGTGGCGCCCGCGGTGACCGCCGCCGTGGCCGCCCAGGCGCGCGCCGATGGGGTGGCCCGCCTGTAGTCCCTCGGCCCCCTGGGGAAATCGCCAATCTTTCTTTACTCTCCGTGCTATAAAGAGGGCTCTCTGTAAGGATGCGGGCTTCCGGTTGCCGCGAGGAGAGCGATGGAACGCGAGCCCAATCGGCTGCTACAGCAGTTGATCGCGGAGGCGGGCTTCTCCCACAAGGGGCTGGCCAGGCGCCTCAACGACCTGGGCGCCGCGCGCGGCGCCCCCGGCCTGAAGTACGACCACAGCTCCGTGCTGCGCTGGATAGGCGGTCAGCGGCCTCGGGACCCTGTGCCGTGCCTCCTTACCGAGATTTTCGCGCTACGGCTCGGCAGGCCCTTCTCCCCCGTGGAGGTGGGCATGCCGGCCATCGTCTCGCCCCTTGATCTCGGGCAGGAGTTCACGCACACGTGGAAGGAAGGGGTCTCGACCGTGACGGGGCTGTGGCGGGCCGATGTGGAGAGGCGGCGATTCCTGATCGATTCGACTTTCGCGATAGGTGCGGGCTCGGTAGGGGCCGTTCGCTGGCTGACGTCCCCGCCGGAGGAACACCCCGGCGGCGGCGGCTCGCGCGGGGTCGGCCGGGCCGACATCACCGCGATCCATGAGGTCACCCGCTCGTTCGGTGAGCTCGACAACCGGTTCGGCAGCGGACGCGTCCGCGCGTCCGTCATCAACTACCTCGACACCGCGGTCTCTCCGCTGCTCAAAGAGGGCACGTACGGCGAGGCCACCGGCAGGCAACTGGCCGCGGCCGCCGCGGAGCTGACCCGCCTGGCCGGATGGATGGCCTACGACCTGGAGCAGCACGGCCTGGCCCAGCGTTATCTGATCCAGGCGCTGCGCCTGGCCAGAGGGGCCGACGACCACGCGCTGGGCGGCGAGATCCTGGCCGGCATGGCGCACCAGGCCATCTACATGGGCCAGCACGCCCACGCGCTCGACCTGGCCAGGGCCGCCCAGCTCTCGGCCCGCCGAGCGGGCGTCCACACCCTCCTGTGCTCGAGCCTGGTGCAGGAGGCGCACGCCCACGCGGGCCTCGGCGACCCCCGCTCCTGCGGCAACGCGCTGCACGCCGCCGAGGTCGCCTTCGACTCGCGGGCCCCCGGCGACGAGCCGGCCTGGCTGAGCTACTTCGACGAGGCATACCTGTCGGCCAAGTTCGCGCACTGCTTCCGCGATCTGGGGGAGGGGGAGCGGGTCGTCCGGCAGGCGCGTCGCTCGCTCGACATGGACGGTCGCTACGTGCGGGGGCGGATGTTCAACCTGTCGCTCCTGGCGGCCGGGCTGCTGCAGTGCGGTGAGCTCGAGGAGGCGTGCGAGGTGGCGGGGACCGCGCTCAGGCTGGCCGGTGAGCTCCAGTCGGTCCGCTCCCGCTCGTACGCGGCCGATCTGCGCAGGAGGCTGGAGCCGTACAAGAGCGAGCCCGCGGTGCGGGCGCTGCGCGAGCCGTCGGCCGTATAAGTCTCACAGAACGAGCCCGTCTCCGGATCCGGAGACGGGCTCGTGACGTTGTCCTTATTACTACTGCATCATCTCGCCGTTGGGGCCGACGATCGACTTGGTCGCCGCGTACTGGGCCTTGTTGTAGACGTCAGCGGTCTCGCCGTCGAAGTAGGCGGAGCTGATGAAGTCGATCCGGCCGTTGCCGTCCTGGTCGTGGAACATGCTCGTCACGCCGTTGACGTAGCCGGTGCGCTTGTTGTTGTCGTACTTCATCAGCCAGGGGCCGCCGTCGGCGCCGGGGGTCATCGAGCACTTCAGCACCTGGTGCGTCTCGACCTTGAACGTGTTGACCTGGTAGGTCTTCGTGCCGGTCTTGCCGGTGCACCACTTGGGCGTTACACCGGTGAAGGCCTTGTCGCCGTCGGGGTGCGGGGCGCTGGGGTAGCCGAAGGCGGTGACGTTCTGGCCCATGGGCTGGTTCCAGGCGATGCCCTGGCCGCCGACGGTGTCACCGAGCCGGCCCAGGTCCTTGGCGATGCCGATGACGTACTCGGCCATGTAGTACTTGCGCGACGTCCCGGGCTTGACCCACTTCTGTGTGTAGTAGTGGGTGATGAGGTAGTTGCCGGACTTGTCGAGGGTCTTCTTGCCGGGGCCCTTGTAGGCGGTGTACTCCGGCAGGGTGACGGGCACGGTCTCGGGCTCGCCGAACTTGGAGCCGTTGCCCTTGCCGGTCTTGGCGTCCGTGTACTCCTTCTCGCCCACCTCGACCTTCTCCAGGACCGCGCCGGGGAAGTCGGGACCCACCTTGTCGGCCGGAGTGTCGGCGCCCTCGGACCAGCAGTGGCCGAGGCTGAGCACGCACTTGGCGTACTCGGCCGGGCTGATCTCAACCGGCTTGACCCACTTGTCGCCCCGCCACTCCTGGAACTCCTTGAACGACACCTTCTTGTCGGTCGGGAGCGCGAAGCCGTTGTGCACGGCCACGAACGCGAAGTCGCCGTCGTAGTCGTCGTAGGTGTCGAGGTCGTAGCTGGTGAACGCGTAGGCGCCCGCGTACACGCCGAACGGTGCCTTGCCCTGGTAGTAACCGGGGACGAACACCCACTTGGCGAAGACGTCCTTGCCGCGCTCGTAGACGCAGTGGCCCGCGGTGGCGATCAGGTTGCGGTTCCTGGACTGGATGGACGTCGCCGAGCACCAGCGGTAGTTGCCGGCGCTGTCGAGGAAGAAGACCTTGCCGATGGTCTTGGGCAGGTTCACGGCCGTGGACTTGGTCACGGCGGGCGTCGTGCCGGTCGGGGAGGCCGAGCCCGGCTTGCCGTCGGGCGCCTTGGCCTGGGTGGAGACCAGCTTCTGGACGTCCTTGGCATCGACGTTGTACTGCGTGGCCTTCTTGAGCGCGGCACCGTTGGCGTCGAGCCAGAAGTAGGCGTTGCTGTAGGCCTCGGCGGCCTTGGGGGCGAGCGGATCCTGGACCCAGTCGGGGGCGGCGTTGGCGGGGAGGGTGAGGGCGGCGGCGCTCAGGCTGGCAGCGGTCAGGGGGACGAGCAGGCGCTTCACTGGAGATCTCCACAAAGTTAACAAGTGAGGTGTTAAGACCCTATCGACCCTCTGGTCACTCTGGTAACAGATTGTGCTGGAATGTTACGGAAAATGCTGAAGGCCCCGGTCGGACCCCGGAAAGGCCGAAGGGCCCGGCAGGATGCCGGGCCCTTCGGTAAAGCTGGTGAACGATGACCTAGGTCCTCGTTCGATCCGCAGTGAACTACGGGATGAGCTTGCCGGACCACGAAGCCGCAGCGGACTTGTAGATCGCAGCGGTCTCACCGTCGAAGATCGCCGAGGTGATCGTGTCGTAGCGCTTGTTGCCATCGACGTCCACGATGAGGCTGGTGACGCCGTTGACGTAGCCAAGACGCTTCGAGTTGCTGTAGTTCGCGAGCCACGGGCCACCGTCGTAACCGGCGGTGACGGCGCACTTCAGCGACTGGTGCTCCTCGACCTTACGGGCCGGGACCTTGATGACCTTGCTGGCGGTCTTGCCGTAGCACCACTTCGGCGTAACGCCGGTGTAGGGCTTGCTACCGTCAGGGTTGGCACCGTAGGGGTACCCGAAGGTACGAACGACCTTGCCCGCAGCCTGGTTCCACGCGACACCCTGGCCACCGACGTTGTCGCCGAGACGACCGGCGTCCTTGACCTCGTGCACGACGATGAACGGGTCGAGACGCACGAAGCGAGCGACCTTGCCGGGCTTGAACCACTTCTGCACGTAGTAGTGCGTGATGATGTAGTTTCCAGCAGCGTCGCGCGTCTTGGTGCCGGGGCCACGGTAAGCGTGGAACTGCTCACGGGTGACGTTCTCGACGACGGGCTCGCCGAACTTCGCACCACGAGCGCGGCCCACGGGAGCGGCGTCGTAGACGCCCTTGCCAACCTCGAACCGGTCAACCACGGCGCCGGGGAAGTCCGGGCCAGTGGCCTCGTCGGACGAGCCCGGGTCCACGTCGTAGTAGTCCGTGGTCTTGGGGTCGAGCTTGCCCTTCTTGTACTCGTCCTCGGTGACCGTGACGTCCTTGACGAACTTCTCGCCTTCGTACGCCTTGTAAGCGGTCCAGTCGACCAGCTTGGGCTTGTTCAGCGTGCCGCCGATGCCGTTGTACACGGTCACGAACGCGTAGTCGCGGTCGAAGTCCTCGTACACGTCAAAGTCGTAGTGCGTGAACGCCTGCTTGCCCACGTACAGGCCGTAGGGCACCTTGCCCTGGTAGTAACCCGGGACGAAGACCCAGCGCGAGACGACCTCGTCGTTGCCGGCGATGTCGTAGACGCAGTGACCGGCCGTGGCGACCAGGTTGCGGTACTGCGACTGGATCGAGGTGCCCGAGCACCAGTACAGCTTGCCGTCGCGGCCCTCGAAGAACACCTTGCCGATGGTCTTCGGCAGGTTGACGTTCTGGGACTTGACGGCGGTCTTCTTCTCCTCGCCGATCGGCACGGAGCTGCCGGGCTTGGTGTCGGCGCTATAGCCGCCACCACGGGAGATTTTTTCAACCTCGAGCGAGTCGGGGTTGAAGGCCACAGCCGACTTGAGAGCCGCGTAGTCGGACTTGCTCCAGAAGTCCAGCGTCTCAGCAGCCTGGGCAGCGGTCTTCGCGAGCGGGTCGCTCGCAACGTCGCTGGTGGCCTGAGCGGTGCCGGCGAGGCCGGCAGCCAGCAGACCGGTGGCCAGAATGGCGCCACCGGCGGGGAGGAGGATGCGCTTCAAGGTAACTCCTTGCGCTGTCGTGGGGAGCTTCTTGCGCCCCATGCGTCAGTAAAGGGATAGCCAGGAACATACAGTGTGGATCTTGAACTCGGGTAGCTGCTTTGGCAGTAAAAAGGGCGCTAAGTCGGGCGTGATCGTTCCGTGATGTTTAAACGGCGATAGAGGATGACTTGCCGGAAGTGCCGGATGACACCGTTTCCGCAGATCAACATAAGGAAGTTGTCAGTGTTGCTGCGGTGGCGAGAGTGCCGCCGTCTCGGCGGCCATCCGGCTGATGTGACGCAGATCACATCGACTTGATGGCACCGTCTGGGCGCGCCATGCGTCAAAACGCCCTTCAGATTTGTCCCGGGAACGCCGAAGGGCCCGGCGATGCCGGGCCCTTCGCGAGTTACCGCTGTGCGTACCGTCCGAAACCGGTCGCGGTGCGTTACTTAGAGGATCTTGCCGGACCACACGTTCGCCGCGGACTTGTACACCGCAGCGGTCTCACCGTCGAAGTACGGCGAGGAGATGTAGTCGACGCGCTTGTTGCCGTCCTGGTCGTTGAAGGTGCTGGTGACACCGTTCACGTAGCCGAGACGCTTGCTGTTGCTGTAGTTGAGCAGCCAAGGGCCACCGTCGGCGCCCTCGGTCATCGCGCACTTGAGCGCGACGTGCTCTTCGATCTTCTTGGCGGCCGAGCCGACGACCTTCTTGCTGGTCTTGCCGTAGCACCACTTGGGCGTGATGCCCGTGTAGTTCTTGTGGCCGTCGGGGTGCGGGGCGGCCGGGTAGCCGAACACGCGGACGTACTTGCCCGTGGGCTGGTTCCAGGACACGCCCTGGCCGCCGACGACGTCACCGAGGCGACCGACGTCCTTGGCAGCACCTTCGATGATGAAGAACTCGGTCTTGTAGAACTTGGTCGCCGTGCCGGGCTTGTACCACTGCTGCACGTAGTAGTGCGTGATGGTCCAGTTGCCGCGAGCGTCCTGCACCTTGGTGCCCGGGCCCGTGTAGGCGTCGTACGCCGCCTTGGTCACGTTCTCGGTGACGGGCTCGCCGAACTTGTTGCCGTTGCCCTTGCCCACCTTGGCGGCCTCGTAGGCAGCCTTGGCGACCTCGACCTTGGCGACCTCGGCGTTGGGGTAGTCCGGGCCGGCGGCCTCGGCCTTGCTGCCGCGCTTGGCCCAGCACGCCTCGATCGACGTCGGGTCGAGCTTGCACTTGCGGAACTCGTCCCGCGTGATCTCGACGTCCTTGGCGTCCTTGATGCCCTGGTACTTCTCGAAGTCGGACTTGGAGACCTTCTTCGCGGTACCGGCGCCGAGCTGGATGCCGTTGTACACGGTCACGAACGCGTAGTCGCGGTCGTAGTCCTCGTACACGTCGAAGTCGTAGTGGGTGAAGGCCTGCTTGCCCACGTAGATCCCGAACGGGGTCTTGCCCTGGTAGTAGCCGGGCACGAAGACCCACTTGGACATGACGTCCGAGTTGGTGGCGGTGTCGTAGACGCAGTGACCGGCCGTGGCGACCAGGTTGCGGTACTTCGACTGGATCGAAGTGGCCGAGCACCACTTCTTCTCGCCCTTGCTGTTGACGAAGAACACCTTGCCGATGGTCTTCGGCAGGTTCACGTTCTGAACCTTGACGGTGGTCTTCTTCTCCTGGCCGATCGGCACGGAGGACCCAGGCTTGCTGTCCGCGCTGTAGCCGCCCTTGCTCTGCAGCTTGGCGACGTCGCCGGCGTCCCAGACGTTGGACTCCTTCGCGGCCTTGAGGGCGGCGTTGTTGGTGCCCGACCAGAAGTCCGCGATGGCCTTCGCGTCAGCGGCGCTCTTCGCCATCGGGTCGGAGGCTACGTCGCTGGCGGCCGTGGCCGTACCGGCGAGGCCGGCAGCCAGAAGGCCGGTAGCCAGGATGGCGCCACCGGCGGGGATGAGGATGCGCTTCAAGGGAACTGCTCCTTGCTCTGTCGTGAGACGCAACATGTGTCTCATGCGTCAGTAAAGGGATAGCAAGGAACATAGCGTGGTGATCTCCGCAGGTAAAAGCCGTTCTGCCCTATCCGGAAGCCACCCTTACCGTCGTGACCTTTCCGTTACCAGTCAGAGATCTTAGCGGAGGGTGATCGAATTGCCACGTTTTCGCTGGGTATGAAGGGGGCATGGCGGAGGGGTCGCGAAGGGCCCGACACGCTTCGTGGCCGCCTCAATGTGACTCAGATCACAGGAACCAGATTGGCGCGAGCTCCGTCTAATACGGCCAAATCCACTGCGATGATCTTGGAGAAGCACGAAAAAGGGGCCCAGCCGAACCCGGCCGGGCCCCTTTTGGGGTGTGGAGCGTTACTTGTAGAGCTCGCCGTTCGGGCCGACGATCTTGCCGGACCAGGCGTTCTTGGCCGAGTTGTAGACCGCGGCCGTCTCACCGTCGAAGTACGGCGAGGTGATGTAGTCGATGCGGTCGTTGCCGTCCTGGTCGGCGAACGTGCTCGTCACGCCGTTGACGTAGCCCAGACGCTTGCCGTTGCTGTAGTTGGACAGCCAGGGGCCGCCGTCGAAGCCGGGCGTCACGGCGCACTTGAGGCCGATGTGCTCCTCGATCTTGAGCCACGGCGCGCCCACCGCCTTGGTGGTGGTCTTGTTGTAGCACCACTTCGGCGTCACGCCGCTGTAGGGCTTGTTGCCGTCGGGGTGCGGGCCCGCGGGGTAGCCGAAGGCGCGGACCTGCTTGCCGGTGGGCTGGTTCCAGGCCACGCCCTGGCCGCCGACGACGTCACCGAGTCGGCCGGCGTCCTTGGACAGCAGGATGTAGTAGCGCCCGCCCCAGTTCCGCTTGGGGCCGACGAAGCCGTCGTACTCCTTGCGGTCCACCTGCTTGACGCCGTTGAAGGAGATGCCGTTGTAAACGGTCACGAACGCGTAGTCGCGGTCGTAGTCCTCGTAGGTGTCGAAGTCGTAGTGGGTGAAGGCCTGCTTGCCCACGTAGATGCCGAACGGCGCCTTGCCCTCGTAGTAGCCGGGCACGAAGACCCAGTTGTTCAGCAGGTCCTTGTTGCTGTCGGTGTCGTATACGCAGTGGCCGGCGGTGGCGACCAGGTTGCGGTAGTTCGACTGGATCGACGTGGCCGAGCAGTAGCGGAACTTGCCCTGGCCGTCGACGAAGAAGACCTTGCCGAGCGTCTTGGGCATGTTCACGTTCTGAACCTTGCCCGGGGCCTTCTTCTCCTCCCCGATGGGAGTGGCGCTTCCCGGATTGCCGTCGGGGCTGTAGCCGCCCTTCGAGACGACCTTCCTGACCTCTTTGGCGTCCCAGGTGTAGGCGGTGGCGGAGCGGAGGGCGGCGAAGTTGGACGCGGCCCAGAAGGACGCGACCGAGGAGGCCTGCTGTGTCGTACGGGCCATGGGGTCGGTGGCGATGTCGCCCTGTGCCTGAGCGGTGCCTGCCAGGCCGGCGGCCAGGAGGCCGGTCGCCAGAACGGCGCCACCGGCCGGGAGAAGGATGCGCTTCAAGGTAAAACTCCAGACGCGGGGCGCCTCGTGCGCCCCAGAATGCAGCAAACGGACAGGCCGGAACCTATCGGTCTGACTCTGGTCCTGTGAATTGCCTGCTACTGGAGTCAAGCGCGACGATCATGCCCGTGACCTTCCCGAGATCTGAAACCGGCTGATCACTCGGGGTGGCGATACGTTGCGTGTAACTTACGTCACATTTTGCGGTGTAGTGAGCACTGCGGCGCGTCGGTAGACGTCGCCGGTCGTGGTGTTGAAGGTCGGCGAGGACACCGCGTCGTAGCCGCCCTTGGCGTCTCTGTTCCAGGTCAAGCTGTTGATCCCGTTGAGGAATCCGACCTTCTGGACGGCCTGGTAGTTGATCAGCCAGGGGCCGCCACTCGCGCCGGCGCTGAAGTCGCACGGCTGGAGCTGCACGCCGTACTGCAGGTCGAGGCTGGGGGCCACGGTACGTCTCGTGGTGCCCGAGCACGCCTTCAGCGTCTTGCCGTCGAACGGGCGGCTGCCGTCGGGCTGCGGGCCCGCCGGGTAACCGAAGGCGGAGATCGAGATGGCCAGGCCCTTGCCGATCGTCAGACCCTGCCCGCCGACGTTGTCCTGCAGGCGGCCGACGTCCTGCATCACGAGCTGGCCGCCCTTCTCCACCCACTTGAAGCCGCGGTGCACGGTGACGAAGGCGTAGTCGAAGTCGTAGTCGCCCTTGCCCGGCCAGTCCTCGTGCATGCTGATCGCGGCGCCCACGTAGATGCCGTCGGGCGTCTCCCCGCCGGGACCCGGATTGGGGACGAAGATCCAGTAATCAGCGGGCTTGGCCTGGCGCGAGTCGTACGCGCAGTGCCCGGCGGTGGCCACCACGCTGCGGTTCTTGGCCGCGACCGAGCTGGCCGAGCACCAGTACTCCTTGTCGCCGAAGCGGAAGAAGACCTTGCCCATGGTCTTGGCGGCCGTGCTGTTCTTCGGGAGGACGGGTCCGACGCTCAGCGGGCTCCGCGAGCGCTTCAGCGTGACGATCTGGCTCGCCCCGGCGGCGGCGGTGGCGGTGGGCGAGGACTGCGAGGCCGGCGTGGCGGGGCTGTAGCTGTCGGCATTCTTGAGACGGTCGGGCTTCCAGTACTCGGCGACCTTCTTCATGTCCGCCACCGACTTGGCCAGCGTGACCGAGTAGACCCGGCTGTCGGCCGCGGCCGAGGCGGTCCCCACGAGGGCAGGCAGCAGCAGCAGCGCGCTGAGGGCAGCCGCTGCCAGGTGCCGGACCCGGGGGATCATGGAAATGCCTTGCCTTTGGGGGTTAGTAGTTCTGGGGGTGTAACGATGGATTTTTCCAGATCACTCACTGTATTGCAGCTCGGATGGCGATTCGTTATGAGATCAAGCGTGACTTGTACCTCATAAGGAGTGCGTCAAGGGCGCCATCCGGATAGCGGCACCGATCCTATGTGAAGGTCGTTTCCGCACGTCACAGGCATAGTACATGACGCGACTTCGATGTCCACCCGGCTTTTTCCGGATGCCTTTCTTGATCACTGTAAGAGTGCGAGAAGGCCCCGGCCGGGGAGCGGCCGGGGCCCGGGGTGGGTGCTACCGCGTTGTTACGGCATGTTGCCGGTCCACCGGTTCGCGGCCGCCTTGTGCACCTTGTAGGTGTCGGTGGTGAAGTACGGCGACGAGACGTGGTCGTAGCGGTCGTTACCGTCCGTGTCCCACGCGACGCTGTTGACGCCGATCGGGTAACCGGTGCTTGTCGCCGTCGGGGTGCTCGCCGGCCAGGTAGCCGAAGGAGAACACGTTCGCCTTCGTGCGGTTCCAGGTGAAGCCCTGGCCGCCGACGTCGTCACCTCCCAGTACGACGGGATGAAGATCCAGTTGTCGTGGAAAGCGTCCTTTGGCGTCGAGGTCCGTGTCGTAGTCGGCCGCCAGCTTGATGCGGTCGGGCGTCCAGAACTGGACCGCCTGCTCCGCGGGAGTGGCCGCGTTCTTGGACACGACGTCGGAGGGTGGGGTCGCGCCGGCGGCGGTGCTGCCGACCATCCCCGCGGCCAGGCCGATGGCCGGCAGCCCGGCGGGCGGGATCGCGATGCGCCTTGCCCGGGAATACATGAAGCTCCTCTCGGTTCTCGGCGGCCCAGAGCGGGGTACGGCGCCCCGGTGGGCCAGGAAAACGTTCGGAACGTTAATGAATGGCGCAACCCGGCAGTCAGGAAACGACATGAAAAAGTCTTGGACGGTTCTGTTCCGTTATGGGAATATCCAGATCGCATGTATTCAGAGAAAGCATTTCCGCAGGTAGAAGTGCATGTTAATTGCCTCTGGCATCACTGGTAACGGTGATTGTCAAAAGGCACTGCTTACCAACCGAATGTTATTCTGGTTAGATGGGTGACATGGATCCACGCACCCCCTGTCTCATAGGCACGGCCCAGCGCACCGTTCGCGAGCAGCCGGGCCCGGAACCGCTCGACCTGTGGGAGCACGTCGCGCGCGAGGCGGCTCGCGAGGCGCGGCTGGCGGTCGAGCGGCTCGACTCGATCCAGCTCGTCTACACCGACTCCTGGCAGTACGACTCCCCGGTCGGCCGGCTCGCCGACCGCCTGGGCGCCGCGCCCCGGCACCGGGCGTACTCCAGGGTCAGCGGTACGTCCCCGCAGCTTCTCATCGGCGAGGCCGCGGGCCGGATCGCGGCGGGGGAGCTCGACTCGGCCCTGATCGCCGGCGCCGAGGCGCTGGCCACGCGCCGGGCCTACCGGCGGGCGGGCGAGCACGTGCCGTGGAGCCATCCGGCCGATCCCAAGCCGCCCTACGGCTGGGAACGCCCGCCGCACCCGGCGGAGCTGGCCCACGAGCTGTTCCTGCCGGTCCACACCTACGCGATCATGGAGACGGCCCGCCGCGCGTCCCTCGGTATGTCGATAAATGAGGAAATGGTGGACCGGGGGCGGATGATGGCGCCGATGACCGAGGTCGCCGCCGCGAACCCCCACGCCTGGCGGCGTACCGCCCGCACCCCGGAGGAACTGGTCGCCGGCCACCGCTTCATCGGCTGGCCGTACACGCGCGACACCGTGGCCGTGGGGGAGGTCGACCAGGCCGCGGCCGTCGTCCTGGTCTCCGCCGGACTCGCCGACCGGCTCGGCGTACCGGATGACCAGCGGGTCTACCTGCGCGGATGGGCATACGGCGAGGACACGTGGGAGGTGGCGGCCCGGCCCGCGCTCGGCGCCTCGCAGGCCATCGCGCGCACCGCCGAGGCCGCGTTCGCGCGGGCCGGGCTGGGCCTGGACGACATCCACGCGCTCGACCTCTACAGCTGCTTCGCCATCGCGCTGCGGCAGGCGTGCGACGCGATCAAGCTGGACCCGCTCGACCGGCGCGGCCTGACGGTCACCGGCGGCCTGCCGTACGCGGGCGGTCCCTCCAGCGACTACGTCCTGCACTCGACGGCCACCATGGCGGGGCTGCTGCGCGCCCAGCAGGGCCACGGGCTGGTGACGGGCGTCGGCATGCACCTGACCAAGCACACGTACGCGATCTGGTCCACGGACCCGGGCGGCACGCTGGGCGATGCCACTCCCGTCTTCACCGCCTACCCGGTGGAGATCGTCGCCCTGTACGACGGCCCCGCCACGGTGGCCGGCTACACGGTGGCGCATGGGCGCGACGGGGTCGCGGAGAAGGGCATCCTCGTCGCCGACCTGCCCGGCGGGGGCCGGGCCCATGCTCACGTGCTGGAGGAGGAACTCCTGGCGGACGCGATGTCCAGGGAACTGGTCGGCCGGCGGGTGCGGCTGGTGTCCGACGGGAAGGTCAATGTGGCGCGGTGGTGAGATTAAAAAACTGTGCAAGAATCGTGAGCACATGATTACTATCTGCTGTTGACATTTTTATGTCAGGGGCGGACGCTGATGTCATGCGGAGGACCACGGTGCGGATCGACGACGCACTCCTCAACGAGGCCAAGGCGTACGCGGCACGAAACGGACGCAGTCTCACCTCGGTGATGGAGGATGCCTTGCGACAACTGCTCAACCGCTCCACGGAGGCGGCCGAACGGCCCCGCGTGGAGCTACCGGTGTCCGGCGATTCCGACGGGCCCAAGATCCCCTGGGCAGAGCTCAAGGAGCTGATGGAAGTGGACTTCCTGGAGCACCAGCTGGCGAAGTGCGGGGGCCGCGATGCGGATGCTTGATGTCAACATCCTGGTCAACGCGCAGCGCCGCGATGCCGAGCACCATCAGGAATGCCTGGCCCTCGTCGAGGAGGTCGTCAACGGCGACGAGGCCTACGCGGTCAGCGACTTCGTGATCAACGGTTTCCTGCGGGTCGTGACCAACCACCGCATTCCGCAGAGCACCCCGTTCGAGACGGCCTGCCGGTTCGCGGAGAGCGTCCGCAACCAGCCGCACGCCGTCCTGGTCAACGCCGGATCGAGACACTGGGAGATCCTCACCAAGCTCTGCCGCGCATCGGGCGCCACGGGCAAACTCCTGCCCGACGCCTATCTCGCCGCACTGGCCATCGAGCACGGTTGTGAATTCGTGACCTGCGACACCGATTTCGCCAAGTTCCAAGGCTTGCGCTGGCGGCATCCGCTCAACTGAACTGAGGACGGAAACGCCAGCCGCACTACTCGGCAGGGGATCACCGTGGCCGATCAGTTCGACGTCATCGAGGCAGGCGAGCGTGGCCGGCGCCGGTGGGTCGGGATCGGGGTGGTGCTGGCGTTGCTGGTGGTTCCCATCGTCAGCCTGCTCGCGAGTCGCGACCCCGGGCAGGGGCAGGTGCCGCCGCCGACCGCCGCGCCGGCGCCCGTGCCCATCCGGTCGTTGACCAGGGTCGAGGGCGCGCCCAACGTCGTACGCGCGCCGGCCAAGGTCAAGGGCGGCGACGAGGTCATCCCGGTGGTGTTCCCCGACGGGCGGCACGCGGACGTCCGCTACCCGGCCGAGCTGCGGCTCAACGAGCTGGGCGCGCGCCCGTTCGTGGGCGCCTGGGTGGCCGGGCACTATCGCGGGCTCTACGCCCCCTACGGCGGCGAGATGGAGATCTCCAGGGGCGGCCAGCCCATCAGGAACTTCACCCCGAACGTCACCCTCTGGCCGCGCCAGCCGGGCGGCGGCTCGTACGGGCAGGTGCTGATGTTCGCGTTCGGCAAGTGGCGGCTGGCGCTCTACGACCGGCCCGAGGGGCTGAGTTTCGAGGAGCGGCTGGCGGCGGCCAAGGGCCTGCGCGGGAAGGTCGGCAAGGACGGCTACCTCGTCCTGAGTGGCGGCGGCGACGCGATCCGCCTGGCGGAGCCCGGTGAGACCGCCCAGGGCGACCCGGTCGGGCCGCAGCTCTGGTTCGGCGGTGGCGTCGGCGACATGCTCGCGCTCATCCCCACCCCCGACTGCCAGAAGGACGGCAGGACGCCGTCGGCGGTCAACGGCCGCGGCCGGCCCGCCCGGGTCGTGTGCCGGGGCGACGTGCAGATCGCCGCCTCGGGCTCGCGCTCGTTCGTCGAGCATGCCATCGACGGGATCCGGATCACGCTGAAGTAAGGTGCGGCCATGTTCGCCGTAACCGCTACACAGACCGATCCCGACAACCCTCTCGCCGGGCTGACGCTCGGCGAGCATCCGGAGCCGCAGGTTCCGGACGGCTGGACGACCGTCACGGTACGGGCGACCGCACTCAACCACCATGACCTGTGGACGCTCAAAGGCGTGGGCATCAGGCAGGACCGGCTGCCGATCGTGCTCGGCTGCGACGCGGCCGGGGTGGACGCCGACGGCAACGAGGTCATCGTGCACGCGGTGATCGGCTCCGGGGCCGACGAGACGCTCGACCCGAAGCGTTCGCTGCTGTCGGAGGTTCACGACGGGACGTTCGCCGAGCGGGTCGCCGTGCCGCGCCGCAACCTGGTGCCCAAACCGGCCGCGCTCACCTTCGAGGAGGCCGCCTGCCTGCCCACGGCCTGGCTGACCGCTTACCGCATGCTGTTCGACAAGGCCGGGCTCGAGCCCGGCTCCACCGTGCTCGTGCAGGGGGCGGGTGGCGGGGTGGCCACCGCGCTGATCGCGCTCGGCCGGGCGGGCGGCTACCGGGTCTGGGCGACCAGCCGCTCGGCCGCCAAGCGGGAGCAGGCCGTGAAGCTCGGCGCCGACCAGGTCTTCGAGCCTGGCGCGCGGCTGCCCGAGCGGGTCGACGCCGTCATGGAGACCGTCGGCCAGGCCACCTGGGACCATTCGCTCAAGTCGCTCAAGCCCGGCGGGCGGATCGTGGTCTGCGGTGCCACCAGCGGCGCGGTCCCGCCCGCTGACCTGAACCGGGTGTTCTTCCTGCAGCTCTCGGTGATCGGCTCCACGATGGGCACGCGGGACCAGCTTCAGCGGCTGGCCGTGTTCCTGGAGCAGACCGGGCTGCGGCCGGTCATCGACAGGACGCTGCCGCTGTCGGACGCCCGTGACGGCTTCGCCGCCCTGGCCGAGGGTGACATTTTCGGAAAAATTGTCTTTACCCGCTGAATAAGTGAAGGGTTACTTCTGCGCATCCGGGATGATACAAAGAAGGTGAGGTTGTATCACCCCGGGAGGCGCCGTCGTGGACGTCGAGCCGTTCGGCCCAGGCTCGTTGCACTGGGAAACCGCTGGTGAATACCGCAACCTGCTCGTGGCGGGTAGCGCGCTGGTCCTCCAGACCATGCACCCCGCGGTGGGCGCGGCCGTCGCCCAGTACTCCACGTACAAGGAGGATCCGTGGGGTCGGCTCAACCGCACGCTCGCCTCGATCCACACATGGGTGTACGGCGGAGCGGGCGGCCTTGCCGAGGGTGAGCGGCTGCGGGAGCTGCACAAGCCGATCAGCGGGGTGGACGAGCAGGGCAGGTGCTACCACGCGCTGAACGGTGCGGCCTGGGCCTGGGTGCACCTGTCGCTGTTCGAGCGCTTCGTCACCCTCAACCGCTACTTCGGCACCCCCTACACCGAAGACGGCGAACGCCGGCTCTACGCGGAGACGCGGCAGCTTGGCGCGATCCTGCGGGTGCCGGAGCGGGAGATGCCGCCGACCGTCGAGGAGTTCTGGTCCTACTTCGACGAGATGGTGGCCGAACGGCTGGAACCGCATCCGACGGCGCTCGACGTGCTCGCCGTCATGCGGGGGACCCCGATGCCGCCCGGGCTGCCCCGGCCGCTGCGGCGGCTCTGGGCGCCGGTGGGTGCCGGATCGGGGGAGATCAACTACTTCGTGACCGTGGGGACGCTGCCGCCCGCCGTACGGGAGAAGCTGGATCTACCCTGGTCGGCGCGGGACGAGCGGCGGCTGCGGCACCTCGGGCGGGCGGTGGCGATGCTCATCCCGCGCCTGCCGGAGCGGTTGAGGTATATGCCGATGCCCTTTCACGCGCGGAAGGCCGCCCGGAGGCTGCGGGGCCTGGAGCGGGCTCTTCGCTCGGCGTAGCGGCCGGCCCCGCCTGATCATGGCTTCAGGGAGTCGCGGATCTGCCGGGCGGCCTCGTCGAGCGTGGCGCGTACCTCGTCGATGGCCTTGCGGGTGAGCAGGGTGGCCGACGCCTCGCGGCGTACCTGGGCGACGAAGTCGGCCAGGCGCTCGCCCAGCTCGGCGTCCAGCTCGGCGCGGCTGGGCGGTGCGCCGCCCAGCGTGCTCCAGACCTCGGACCAGATCCTGCGCCACTCGCCGCCGAGCCGTTCGCCGTGGTCCTGCCAGTGTGTGGCGTGCTCCATCCACTGGCGCTTCTGCTGCTCCTTGAGCCGCTGGATGTTGGCCTTCTGCTGGTCGCGCAGGCGCTTGGGGTCGTCGACGGCGCCGGTGCGGACGTCCTTGGCCATCCGGGTGAGCTCGTCGCGCAGCGACTTGACCGTGTCGCGGACGTCCTCCTTCACCTCGCGCGCGATGTCGCGCACCGAGGCGGAGATCTCCTGCTCCAGGTCGTCGAGCTCGTCGAGGCGGGCGTTGAGCTCGTCGCGGCCCCTGTCGGTGATCGAGAACACCTTCTTGCCCTCGACCACCTCGTGCGTCACCAGCCCCTCCTCCTCCAGGCGGGCCAGGCGCGGGTAGATCGTGCCGGGGGAGGGCGAGTAGACGCCGAGGAAGCGGTCCTGCAGCAGGCGGATGACCTCGTACCCGTGCCGCGGGCTCTCCTCCAGCAGCTTCAGCAGATACAGCCGGAGCCGGCCGTGACCGAAGACAGGGCTCATCGCTTCTCCCCTTTGAGCAGCGTGACCTCGCCGGAGACCGTCGTCGCCGACACCGAGGCCATGCCGCCACCCAGCCGCCCGGACATCGACTTGGTGCCCGGACCGCTCGCGTCTGACAGGTTTTCGAATGTGCTGACCAGCCTGCCGGAAGTGGACCTCATGCTGACGTCCGCTTCCACGTTCTCGGGCAGCCTGACCAGGATGTCACCGGACATGCTGTGGAAGGTCACATATCCGGTCGGACGCAGCTCCAAGTCGGCGGTGATCCGTCCGGACACGGTGTTGGCCCTGAGCCGGCGCGGCGTCCCGTCGGCGACGGTGAGCTCGCCCGAGACGCTGGTGAACGTCAGGTCGCCGTCCATCGTCCGGCACTCGACATCGCCGGAGACGGTGGTGGCGCTGACGTTGCCGCTCACACCGTCGAGCACGATGTCCCCGGAGACGCTCCTGACCTGGGTCGTCTTCTCGAACCCGGCCACGACCGCCGAGGCGGAGACGACTCCCGCGTTGATCGTGCACCTCTTGGGCACGGCGAGCGTCAGGATGCTCTGGCGCCGGTCACGCCGCAGCCAGCCGAGTAACCCGTCCCAGGTGAGGTCCTTGTAGGCGACGCTCAACTCCCCGCTCTCCTCGTCGTAGGTCACGATCAGCGGCGCGGAGTCGATCTCGGCCACCTCCAGCGTCGGTGGCCCGTCGCTGGCCAGCACGGCCACCCGCCCGGCGACGATCCGCACGTCGAGCGCGGTCACCGAACCGAACGTCAGCTGCTCCGGCCCCTCGATCGTCCACTGCTGCATGATCCCCGCCCCTCCTGACGACACATCCACATAAGACACGATATGTCGCGTCTATCGAAAACTCAAGATGTATCGCGTCTGGTGGCGATGAGTATTTCGCGTCAGTCGTCCTCGTCGTCGAGCCGGGCCAGCCAGGTGGCCAGGCGCTCGATCGGGGTCTCGAACTCGGGGTTCAGATCGACGAACTCACGCAGCCGCTCACCCAGCCACAGCAGGCTGACCTCTTCCTCGCCACGCCGTTCGACCAGCTCCTCGATCCCCCGGTCGGTGAAGTACATCGTGCTCCCCTTCATTGATGACGCAGCCGCGAGGTCAGGTCGTCGGCTGCGATCCAGGCGTCGGCACGCCCACGTCTGACTTTAGTCAGGAGTCCGCGCTGCTCGAGATCGCGCAGGGTGGCCGGCCGCGTGGCCGGCGAAGGTGCCCATTCAGCAGTGAGCCCCCACCAAAGGCGGGGGCTCACTGGGTGATGCCTGATCTAGCCGAACAGCTCGCTCAAGATCTCCTCGAGCTCATTGTCGTGGCTGGCGTGTGAGCCGGTCGCGGGTGAGCTGTTGGGGGTCCGCGAGACGCGGCGCAGGGAGCGGCCGCTCAGCAGGCCGGGGTCCTCGGCCAGCTTGAGCGTGAGGTATGGCCACGGCCCCATGTTGACCGGCTCGTCCTGTGCCCACACCAGCTCGGCCTGCGAGCCGTAGCGGGAGAGCTCGGCGGCGAGCTCCTCCACCGGGAACGGGTAGAGCCGCTCCAGACGGACCAGTGCGACGTCGTTACGGCCCGACTTCTCGCGCCGGTCGAGCAGGTCGTAGTAGATCTTGCCCGAAGAGAGCACGATCTTGGTGACCTGGCCCGGGTCCACCACGGTGTCGCCGAGGACCGGCTGGAAGGTGCCCGTGGTGAAGTCGGACGCCTTCGAGGTGGCCCGCTTGTGCCGCAGCAGCGACTTCGGGGTGAAGACGACCATCGGCTTGCACCTGCCCGACTCGACCTGCCACCTCAGCAGGTGGAAGTAGTTGGCCGGGGTGGAGGGCTGCGCGACCGTCATGTTATCGAGCGCGCAGACCTGCAGGAACCGTTCGATGCGGCCCGAGGAGTGATCAGGGCCCTGACCCTCCATGCCGTGCGGCAGCAGCAGTACGACACCCGACTTCTGGCCCCACTTCTGCTCACCGGACGAGATGAACTCGTCGATGATCGTCTGGGCGCCGTTGACGAAGTCGCCGAACTGGGCCTCCCAGGCCACCAGGGCATCGGGGCGCACGACGCTGTAGCCGTACTCGAAGCCCAACGCCGCGAACTCGCTGAGCAGCGAGTCGTAGATGTAGAACTTCGTGGTGCCCTGGTTGAAGACCTTGAGCGGGGTGTGGTCCTCGCCGGTCACCCGGTCGACCAGCACCGCGTGGCGCTGGGTGAACGTGCCCCGCCGGGTGTCCTGGCCGACCACGCGGACCGGGTGGCCATCGATGAGCAGCGAGCCGAAGGCCAGCGTCTCACCCATGCTCCAGTCGATCGCGTCCTGCTCGACCGCCTGACCGCGACGCTGCAGCACCGGCGCCAGGCGCGGGTGCGGCGTGAAGCCCTCAGGCAGGTTGAGCTGGGTGTCGACGATCCGCTTGAGCGTCTCGTCGCTGATCGCGGTCGGCGTTTCGTCGTGCGACCACTTGATCACCTCAGCGGGCGGCACCCGCATCGCACCCGCCTCCAGCGGCTTCTTCGCCGCCTCACGGGTCTCGGTGAACGCCTGCTCCAGCTTGGCCTGGTAGTCGCGCAGCGCCTGCTCGGCCTCCTCCACCGTGATGTCGCCCCGGCCGATCAGCGCCTCGGTGTAAAGCTTGCGAGTGGAGCGCTTGGCGTCGATCAGGTCGTACATCAGCGGCTGGGTGAAGGCGGGGTTGTCGCCCTCGTTGTGGCCGCGGCGGCGGTAGCAGATGAGGTCGATGACGACGTCCTTGCGGAACGTCTGGCGGTATTCGTAGGCCAGCTCGCCCACGCGGACCACGGCCTCGGGGTCGTCGCCGTTGACGTGGAAGATCGGCGCCTGGATCATCCGGGCCACGTCGGTCGCGTAGACGCTCGACCGGGACGAAGCAGGAGATGTCGTGAAGCCGACCTGGTTGTTGACCACGACGTGCACGGTGCCACCGGTGCGGTAGCCGCGCAGCTGCGACAGGTTGAGCGTCTCGGCCACGACGCCCTGGCCGGCGAAGGCCGCGTCGCCGTGGATGAGGATCGGCAGGACCGTGAAGCCCTCCTCACCGCGCTCCAGCAGGTCCTGCTTGGCGCGGACGACGCCTTCGAGCACCGGGTCGACCGCTTCCAGGTGGGACGGGTTGGCCACCACGGAGGCGGCGATCGTCTTGCCGCTGGGAGCGGTGAACGTGCCCGACGCGCCCAGGTGGTACTTCACGTCACCCGAGCCGTGCGCGGTGCGCGGGTCGATGTTGCCCTCGAACTCGCCGAAGATCTGCCCGTAGGACTTGCCGACGATGTTGGCGAGCACGTTGAGCCGGCCGCGGTGGGCCATGCCCATGACGACCTCGTCGAGGTCCTCGTCGGCCGCGTCGCTGATCACCGAGTCGAGCAGCGGGATCAGGGACTCGCCGCCCTCCAGCGAGAAGCGCTTCTGCCCGACGAACTTCGTCTGCAGGAACGTCTCGAAGGCCTCGGCCGTGTTGAGCCTGCTCAGGATGTTGAGCTGCTCGTCACGTGCCGGGGAGGCGTGCGGCTTCTCGACGCGCGCCTGGATCCAGGAGCGCTCCTCGGGGTTCTGGATGTGCATGTACTCGATGCCGACCGTGCGGCAGTAAGAGTCGCGTAGCACGCCCAGGATCTCGCGGAGCTTCATCAGCGGCCGGCCGCCGAAGCCGCCGGTGGCGAACTCGCGCTCCAGGTCCCACAGCGTCAGGCCGTGTGACTGGATGTCGAGGTCGGGGTGCTTACGCTGTTTGTACTCCAGCGGGTCGGTCTCGGCCATGAGGTGGCCGCGTACCCGGTAGGCGTGGATCAGCTCGATCACCCGCGCGGACTTGGCCACGTCGTCGTCGTGCGAGGCCGAGATGTCCTGGACCCAGCGGACCGGCTCGTAGGGGATCCGCAGCGCCTCGAAGATCTCGTCGTAGAAGCCGTCCTCGCCGAGCAGCTGCCGGTGGATCGTGCGCAGGAAGTCGCCCGACTGGGCGCCCTGGATGATCCGGTGGTCATAGGTGCTGGTCAGCGTCATGACCTTGGAGACGGCCAGGCGTGAGAGCGTGTCGGGTGCGGCGCCCTGGTATTCGGCCGGGTATTCCATCGCGCCGACGCCGATGATCGTGCCCTGGCCGGGCATCAGTCGCGGCACCGAGTGGACGGTGCCGATGGTGCCGGGGTTGGTCAGCGAGATCGTGGTGCCCGCGAAGTCGTCGACCCCGAGCTTGCCGGAGCGAGCCTTGCGGACGACCTCCTCATAGGCCATCCAGAACTGCCGGAAGTCCATGTCCTCGGCGCCCTTGATGGAAGGCACCAGGAGCTGTCGCTCGCCGTTGCTCTTCTGGACGTCGATGGCCAGGCCGAGACCGACGTGCTGCGGCTTGACCAGGGTCGGCTTACCGTCGACCTCGGTGTAGGAGAAGTTCATCTCCGGCATGGCCCGCAGCGCCTTGACGACGGCATAGCCGATCAGGTGCGTGAAGGAGACCTTGCCGCCGCGACCCCGCTTGAGGTGATTGTTGATCACGATGCGGTTGTCGATGAGCAGCTTGGCCGGGATGGCCCGGACGCTGGTCGCACTCGGGATGACGAGCGAGGCGTCCATGTTGGCGGCGGTGCGTGCGGCGGCACCGCGCAGTTTGACCTCCTCGGCACCCGCGGGCACCGGGGCCGCGGGCTGCTTCGGCTTGGCAACGGGGACCGGAGCTGTCGGCGCAGCCTTCGCTGGAGCCGCCGCCGGAGCGGAAGCGGTCACAGTGCCGTTCGCCGCCTCCTTGGCGGGCATCCTGCCCGGTCCGTAGTCAGGGTTGTAGTCAGCGAAGAAGTTCCACCAAGCCTTGTCAACAGACTCTGGATCTTGGAGATACTTCTGGTACAGCTCGTCGACAAGCCACTCGTTCTGTCCAAAGCTTGCCAGCGGGTTTGTCCGCGACGACTCAGACGACACGGCGGAAATCGCCCTCTTCCGCAGATCGGCGTTGATGTTAGAGAACCTGTCCAAGGTTACTCGTCTTGCTCGGCGGCGCGTGCAGGAGAGGCCATGCTGCCTCGTCCGATCCTCTCAGGAGAGTCCCAAGAGGTCACGACCCCCTAGTCAATCCAGGTGGTCCCGCAATTATTACCGTTTGGTATCAACGGCGGGGCAGCAGGTTTATTTCCCTCCAGACGCCACTCTGGTGCTGATCCGCACCTCAGGGGACAGCTCGGTCAGCAGGTCCGCCAGCTCCTCGCCCGCCTCCTTGAGCTCCTCCAGGGACATCGGCTCCAGCCGCTCCAGGATGAAGATCGCGTTGGTGGTCTCCTCGGTGAGCCGGGTGCGCGCTCCCTGACGCCAGTTCCACCTGCGGCAGGTGACGCCGAGGTCGTCACGCCAGATCACCTCGCCGGGCTCCGGCGGCCCGAGCACCTCGTCCGACTCCTCGCCGCCGCCGGCCCGGACCAGCCGCGCCGGGCCCACGTAGCGGTCGAGGTCCTCGCCGCCGATGGGCAGCGCGTGCTTCACGCTGATCGAGTTGTACGCGTCCACGGCCTGGTTGATCTCCGGCAGCGGAAGCCTGCGGGTCAGGGCGTCGACGGAGGACCTGGTCTTCTGCGGTTTGGCGCCGAACGCCCGGTAGGCGTCCTTCCACGCGTCGATCTTCTCGGCCTGTACGGGCTGCTCCGCGGCCTCCGCGAGCCAGGTGCGGGAACGGTCGTCGGTCGGCCCGTTGCGCAGCCCGTGCGCCGTCATGAGCAGCACCGCGAAGTCGGGACGCAGGGCGAAGACCGCCTCGTCCACCCAGATGTCGTCAAGCATGCGTCCCAGCCTATTCGCCAGAAGAGATCGCAAAATTCACTTTGCAAAATTGTCTTTGCGGTTTACTCTCCAGGTGTGGAAGAAAGGTTCAAGATCAGCGATCCTCAGGTGCTCAAGGTGGTGGCGCACCCCCTGCGGGTGCGGCTGCTCGGCCTGCTGCGCGCCCACGGGCCCGCGACGGCCAGCGAGCTGGGGCGTGAGGTGGGGGAGAGCTCCGGCTCGACCAGCTATCACCTGCGCGAGCTGGCCAAGTACGGCTTCATCGAGGAGGACCCGGAGCGCCGCGACGGCCGGGAACGCCGCTGGCGGGCCCGCCACCGCTACACCTCCTGGGACAACCTGGAGATGGCGGCCACGCCCGAGGGGCAGGAGGCCGTCCGGATCATGCACCTGCGCCAACTGGAGGCGCTGGGGCGGGCGTTCGAGGTGTTCGAGGCGGGCGAGTGGCCCGCTGAGCTGGTCGAGGTCTCCGGGATGAGTGACCATTTCGTGCGGCTGCCCCCGGCGGGTGTTCGTGAGCTCAGCGAGCGCGTCGACGAGCTGGTGCGAGAGCTCAATGACCGTTACGCGGACGACCCCGACGCAGTGCTGATGAGCGTCTGGTCGGCGGCCTTTCCACGCGGGCCGCAGGAAGGCCAGGAGAGCCGATGACCCCCCGATCCGCGACAGGAGTGGGAAAGCCGATGACGCCCCGGTCCGCGCTGCGCCGTTATCAGCTGGTCAGCTTCCTGACCTGGCTGCCACCTGGCCTGATGATGGCCGTCATGGTGCTGCTGATGACCGACAGGGGTCTCAGCCTGGCCCAGGTCGGGCTGGCCGTCATGGTGTTCTCGAGCGTCACCATCGGCCTCGAACTGCCCACCGGCGGCCTGGCCGACGTGATCGGCCGCCGGACGGTCCTGGCGCTCTCGGCCGCGTTCACCGTCGTCGCGCTCGTGCTGATGGCGGTGTCGACCACGTTCTGGATGTTCCTGGCCACCTGCGTGTTCAAGGGCATCGCCCGCGCCCTGTCCAGCGGCCCCGCCACCGCCTGGTACGTCGACACGCTGCACGACCTCGAAGGCCCGGACGCCGACCTCAAGCCGGGGTTGGCCCGCGGCGGCGCGATGGAGTCGGTGGCGCTGTGCCTGGGCGTGCTGGTGGGCGGGTTCGCGCCGCTCGCGGTGCCGCCGGGGGTGATGACGCCTCTTGCCGTGCCGCCGCTCCTGGGCGCGACGGCCGGGCTCGTGCTCCTGGTCGCGGTGCTCTTCGCACTCCCCGAGCCATCGCACGCGCACCACTCGCGGGTTCGGTGGTCATTAGGGCGGGTTCTCCGGGACGTGCCCGCGACCGTCGCGGGCGGGGTGCGGCTGGTGGCACGTGCCGCTGTGCTGCGCCGCCTGATGCTGACCGCCGCGGCGTCGGGCGTCGCGCTGGTCGCCGTCGAACTGCTCACCCCCGGCCGGCTGGCCGCGCTGGCCGGTACGGCGGAGCTGGGCAGCACCGGCTATGCCATCGTGGCGGCGCTCGGGTTCGCGGGCAGCGCGGTGGGCAGTGCGATCGCGCCCCGGGTGGCCGGGTTGGCGGGCGGTTCGGTGCGTGGCGCGGTCGCGGGCACCGTCCTGACCGCGCTGGCCATCGCCGCCCTGGCGGCCACGGCCGGTTGGGACGGGCCGGCCGGTTTCGCGGCCACCGGGCTGGCCTATGTCGTCATGTTCTCGGGGCTGTCGACGGCGGGGCTGCTGTGCTTGGAGATGACGCACAATGCCGTCACGGCCGCTCAGCGCACGACGGTGACCTCGACGAGCTCCTTGTCGCTGCAGGCAGGGGCGGCACTGTCCAATGTGATGTTCGGCACACTCGCCGTCCACGCCGGTCTCCCGGCCACCTGGTCGCTCGCCGCCGCGGTGGTGCTGGCCTCGGCGCTGTTGTTCGTGCGCATGCCCCCGTTGGCCCGACCCCACCGGCTCGCGAATGGGGGCGCTCCGGCCAAGAATGCGCACGTCACGGCGCCCAGCCCGGTGAACCGGAGGAGCGTGCCCCTGGAGGGGGACCAGCCCCGCACAGAGGATGGGGCCGGCCCATGCCGACCGTAAAACAGAGGCCGTAAAGGAACATGCTTTTACGGGAGAGCGGGCACAGCCGGTTCGGCGTCGGTCCAGCCGACCTGGAACACGGTCTCGGTGTAGGTCTTGTTCGGGAAGGGCTTGCCGTTGAGCTTGGTCGTCTGGTTTTGGGCCAGCAGCACCATCTCGTCCGTGTCGACGATCAGCTCGGTCCTGACCATGTCCTCCTTACGGGCCTGCTCCTGGTCGATGGAGAGCCGCACGCCGGTCCTGCCCAGGCTGTCCTTGACCTTCCCCAGGGAGCGGACGCCGGGCATCGTCAGCAACGCCTGGTAAGCCGCGGCCCGAACTTCCTTCGGCGCGGGAAGGTCGCGCAGCAGAGTGGGCAGCGCCCCTCTCACGTTGCCGTCGACCCGATCCTCCGGAATCCTTAAGACTCGCGCGGCCTTCGCGAGCCAGGCCTTCAGCCCGTTCGGGTCCGCGGGCAGCTTCTGGACCTCCTCGAAGGTCAGCTGCTGCCCGTCCAGGAAGAACGTGCCCGTACCCTTCACGGCGGTGACGCGGCCCTTGTCCGCCTTGGCGGACAGGGACACGGTCCTGCCATCAGCCGTGCGGTTCCACTTGGTCGGCGAGCCGTCGCGGCGCCAGGCCTTCTCGTCGGCCGCGCTCTTCGGACGTGTCGCCAGCGTCCGGAACCCGAACCAGGCCTTTCCCTCGGGCGAGGTCCACAACTCCCGGAGCCGCTGCTCCTCCACCCAGTAGCGGTTCGAGCCGCTCCCGAGCTGCCGGGGATGGGTGGTCTTCCACAGCGTCCTGGTATGCCAGTAAGCGCCTTCCGCAGGAGTCGTCACCGCGGCGGCGAGCCGCAGGTTCGGCGCGTCCAGGAGGCCGGGCGCGCTCGGCAGGCCCAGCAGAGCTATGGCGCTCACCGCGGCCAGGCCGATCCCGATGGCGAGCATCGGCCGGATCGGGGTGGTCACGAGTTTCATCTGTTTCCTCCAGGCGTCCGAGTTCACGACTCCCTATACGCGCGAGCGAGCCGCGGGGTTGCCTGGGGGACAGCCCTCTGGCCCGAGGCAACGCCCGGCGCGGCCCGGGCGTATTAGGAGGCGTGAAATCGGACGGACAGGCGTGAGCGGCGCCGAGGAACAGGAATTCGCCGCGTTCGTGGCCGCACGCGGCACGAGCCTGCTACGGGTCGCCTACCTCGCCTGCGGCAATGAGACTGAGGCGGAAGACCTGCTGCAGACGGCGCTGGAGCGTACATACCGAAACTGGGACCGGGTGCGGTACGCCAACCCCGAGCCCTACATCCGCCGCGTCATCGTCAACACCGCCATCAGCCGGGCCCGGCGCCGGGCGGTCCTGCACATCATCCCGATGCGCACCCCTCCGGATCAGGCGGCGTCGGAGACCGACGTCGACCTGCGCCGCGTGCTCATGGACGCCCTGCGCGCCCTGCCGCCCCGGCAGCGCGCGGTGATCGTCCTGCGGTACTGGGAGGACCTCGGCGAGACGCAGACCGCCGAGATCCTCGGCTGCTCGGTGGGCACGGTGAAAAGTCAGGCGTCGAAGGCGATGGCCAAGCTCCGTACGGCGCTCGGCGACGGAACACTGGAAGGAGTGATCAGGAATGTCCACGCTTGAGGGACGCCTTCGCCAGATCATGGCGGACGAGACAGCGGAGTTGCGTGCCGCGCCCGATCTCGTGGACCGGGTGCTCCGGTCCACGAGGAGGAAGAAGCAGCGGGTCAGGTTCGCCGCCCTGGTCACGTCGGCGGCCGTCGCCGCCGCCGTGGTGCCCGCCTACCTGGTCCTCGGCCCCTCGGCCGGGCAGGGACCGGTACCCGGGCCCGGCGAGCCGGTCGTGACCGCCGAGACGTCGCAGCCGGACGTCCCCGCCATCGACGACACCCCACCCCTCCCGTCCCCGACCCCCGATCTCGGGGACCTGGGCGACGGAAGGGCCTTCGGGAGCGTCAAAGTGGGCTACCTGCCCGATGGGCTGCAGTGGGGCCACTGGTCTCTGGACCACGGTGACAGCTACACGACCTCATGGAACTACGACGGCGACGAGCACGGTTTCTACTGCGTCCAGATCTTCGTGTACGAAGGCCAGGCCGTCCGGGAGGCCGATGAACGGACACAGGCATACCACGACGAGGGGAAGGGCGAAGAGGTGGCCGTCGGCGACCGGACCGGCTACCTGATCGTGCAATGGGTCGGCGAGGACGGTGGGAAGGGCACCCCGACTCTCTTCCTGAACATGGGCGAAGGGCGGCGGGCCGAGGTGATGTTCAGCCCGGTGTACGCCAAGGAGCTCGGCGTCACCAAGACGAACCGCGAGCTGTTGAAGATCGCCGAAGGGCTCACGGCTGACTGAGGTCAGGCTAGAACATGGTTCGGGCACAATGCTGTGCATGGCGAAGTTCGTGGTGACTCCATCCAGCGAGACCCAGCGCGCGGCGTGGCTCGGCGGAACGATTCCCGAGGTCGAGCGGGTGCGGCCCGGACTGTGGTCGGTTCCGGTGCCGATCCCGGTGAACCCCCTGCGTTACGTGCTGGTCTACGTTCTGGAACTGCCGGACGGGGTCGCCATCGTCGATGCCGGATGGAACACCGACGAGGCCTACGAGGCGCTCGTCGCGGGATTGCGGGTCGCCGGGTACGCGATCACCGATGTCAAGGGCGTCCTGGTCACCCACATCCATCCCGATCACTACGGCCTGGCGGGACGGGTCCGGGAGATGTCGGGCGCGTGGATCGCCCTGCACCCCGCCGACGCGAGCCTCGTCCACGAGCGGTATGACGACAGCGCCATCGACTCGCTGGTCCAGCGCGAACGGGCGCTGCTCGTCCGGTCGGGGGTGCCCGAGCTGACCCTGGACGAGCTGGCCGGCGCCTCGATGATGATCAGGCACATGGTGTCGATGGCCAAGCCCGACCGGCTGGTCGAGGACGGGGACCGGCTGGACCTGCCCGGCTGGGACCTGCGGGCGATCTGGACTCCCGGGCACTCGCCCGGCCATCTCTGCTTCGTGTCGCCGTCCAGGAAGCTGCTGTTCTCCGGCGATCACGTGCTGGCCAAGATCACGCCGATGGTGGCCGTGCACCCGCAGTCCGCGCCCAACCCGCTGGCCGACTACCTCGACGCGCTGGCCGCCGTACGGAAGCTGGACGTGGAGGAGGTGCTGCCCGCGCACGAGTACCGGTTCCTGGAACTGGCCGAACGGGTCGACTACGTGATCGCGCATCACGAGGAGCGGCTGGGGGAGATCGAGCGGGCGATCGGGGCCGCCTCCGGCGGGGTCTGCTGCTGGGACATCGCGACCGGCCTGACCTGGGCGCGGCCCTGGGAGACGATCCCGCCGTTCATGCGGCGGGCGGCCAACAACGAGACGCTGGCGCACCTGGTGTGGCTGGAGTCGCGGGGGCGGGCGCGGCACGTTCCGGGCGAGCCGGACCTGTGGTTCGCGGGCGCCTGACCTGCGGTCTCAGTTATTTCATGTAAACCCAGTAGGAAATGTTGACTTCTAGCTCATGCCTGCGTAGCGTCGTATGCATGAGCCCGGATCTGACCCGGCGCGCGCATGTCGACTTCTGCCGCGTCGTCAGCGCACAGTGTTACTGATCACGACTTCGTCCCCCTCCCCCTTATCTGAGGACATCTCGTGATTAGACCTCTTTCCCTCATCCCTCTCCTCCTCGCTGTCACGGCCGTCACGGCGTGCGGCACCGCCCAGGGCTCCACCGAAACCCAGGAGCTGCGTTACCAGGGCAGCGTCGGCACCGTCACCTTCCCCGAGCTGGCCGAGGAGCTCGGCTATCTCAAACCCGTCAAGCTCAAGTGGATCGGCAACACGACCAGCGGTCCACAGGACATCCAGACGGCCGCCACGGGACAGAGCGACTTCGGCGGCGCCTTCAACGGCGCCGTGGTCAAGCTCGTCGCCGCCAAGGCCCCGATCAAGGCCGTGGTCAGCTACTACGGCAGCGACCAGTACGCCTACCAGGGCTTCTTCACCCTCCAGGACAGCCCGATCCACACCGCCCGCGACCTGATCGGCAAGAAGGTCGGCATGAACACCCTGGGCGCCCACGCCGAAGCCGTGCTGAAGGAATACCTCAAGCGCGGCGGCCTGACTCCGGCCGAGGTCAAGCAGGTCGAACTGGTCGTCGTACCGCCCGTCAGCACCGAGCAGTCGCTGCGCCAGAAACAGATCGACGTGGCCGTGCTCGGCGGCATCCTGCGTGACAAGGCGCTGGAGCGCGGCGGTCTCAAGGCCCTGTTCAAGGACGTCGACCTGTTCGGCAACTTCTCGGCCGGGACGTACGTGCTCACCGACCGCTTCATCAAGCAGAACCCGAACACGACCAAGAAGTTCGTCGAGGCCACTGCCAAGGCCATCCAGTGGACCCAGACGCACAGCCGGGAGGAGGTCGTGGCCGAGTTCAAGAAGATCATCGCCAAGCGCGGCAGGAACGAGGACGCCACCGCCGTCGGCTTCTGGAAGAGCAGCGGCGTCGCCGGTAAGGGCGGGGTGATCGAGCCGCAGGAGTTCCAGCGGTGGATCACCTGGCTGGAGGACGCCGGCGAGATCAAGCCCGGCCAGATCAAGGCCCAGGACGTCTACACCAACGCCTACAACCCGTTCGCCTCGGGAGGCTCCCGATGAAGATCGAGTTCGTGTCCGTGACCAAGGAGTTCGCCGTGCGCGGCTCCGACCGGCCCTTCGCCGCCGTGTCCGACATCTCGCTGGACGTGGCGGAAGGGGAGTTCCTCACACTCGTCGGCCCCAGCGGCTGCGGCAAGTCCACCCTCCTCGACCTGCTCACCGGCCTGACCCTGCCCACGCGCGGCGAGATCCGCATCAACGGCGTGCCCATCTCGGGGCCGGGACTCGACCGGGGCATCGTCTTCCAGCAGTACGCGCTGTTCCCATGGCGTACCGCGGTGGCGAACGTGGAGTTCGGGCTGGAGGCCAAGGGGGTGCCGCGGCGCGAACGCCGTGAGCGCGCCCGCGGCTACCTCGACCTGGTCGGGCTGCGCGGCTTCGACGAGCGCTACCCGCACGAACTCTCGGGCGGCATGAGGCAGCGGGTCGCCATCGCCCGCAGCCTCGCCTACGACCCGGACATCCTGCTCATGGACGAGCCCTTCGCCGCCCTGGACGCCCAGACCCGCGAGTCCCTGCAGGAAGAACTGCTCCGCATCTGGAACAAGACCGGCAAGACCATCGTGTTCATCACCCACGGCATCGACGAGGCGGTCTATCTGGGGCAGCGGGTCGCCGTCATGACGCCCAGCCCCGGCCGTATCCGGGCCGTGGTGCCGGTCTCGTTCGCCTCCCGTGAAGGGGATCTGCGGGCGGATCCGGTGTTCGGCGAGTACCGGCACGCGATCTGGACGCTGTTGCGCGAGGAGGTGACCTCCGTTGGCCAGACCCTCACTCAGCACGGCCGGCCTCTCGGCCTCCCCGCTTGACGACGACCACCTCCACCCGTCCGCCGTCACGACTCTCCCACCCGTCCCTCAGCCCGTGAGTCCCGTCACGGGTCGGCGCCGCAGTCTCTGGGGCGTCGCCCGCCGGGTGTTCAACGCGTCGGCCGCGATCATCGTGCTGGCCGCGGTCTGGGAGATCCTCCCCAGGGCCCAGGTGGTAGACCCCACCTTCCTGCCCCCGCTGAGCGACGTCCTGGCCGCCTGGTACGACCTGCTCCGAGGGGGCGAGCTGGTGGAGCACATCCAGGCCTCCCTGGTCAGGTCGCTGACGGGGTTCGGGCTGGCCATCCTGACCGCCACCCCGCTGGGCCTGCTGATCGGCTGGTATCGCCCGGTGGCCGAGTTCCTGAACCCGGTCCTGGAGCTCTTCCGCAACACCGCCGCCCTGGCCCTGCTGCCGGTGTTCGTGCTGGTCCTGGGGCTGGGGGAGACGTCCAAGATCTCGATCATCCTGTACGCCTGCGCCTGGCCGATCCTGCTCAACACCATCGCGGGCGTCAAAGGGGTCGACCCGCTCCTGATCAAGTCGGCGAGGTCCCTGGGGCTCGGGCCGTTCCGGTTGTTCCAGAAGGTCATCCTGCCCGCGGCGGTGCCCACCATCTTCACCGGCATCCGCCTGGCCGGGGCGTACTCGATCCTAGTGCTGGTCGCCGCCGAGATGGTCGGCGCCAAGGCGGGGCTCGGCTACCTCATCAACTACGCGCAGTACAACTTCCGGGTGCCCGACATGTATGCGGGGATCATCACGATCTCGGTGCTCGGCCTGCTGTTCAACCTGCTCCTCGTACGCCTGGAGCGCCGCTTCTCCACCTGGAGGACCACGTGACCATGCACCTGAACGCCTTCCTGATGGGCGTCGGACACCACGAGGCCGCATGGCGGCACCCGCTGACCGAGCCGAGCCGCATCACCGACATCCGCCACTACCAGGAACTGGCCCGGATCGCCGAACGCGGCAAGCTGGACTCGGTGTTCCTCGCCGACGGCCTCGCCCTATGGGGAAATGTCCGGCACAACGCGCTGGGCGGGCTGGAGCCCCTCACCCTCCTCGCCGCCCTGGCCGCCGTCACCGACCACATCGGCCTGATCGCCACCGTGTCCACGACGTACAACGAGCCGTTCCACGTGGCGCGCAAGTTCGCCTCGCTGGACCACATCAGTGGCGGCCGGGCGGGCTGGAACATCGTCACCTCCGCCGGCGAGGCCGAGGCCCACAACTTCGGCATCGAACGCCCGCCGCACGGCGAGCGCTACCACCGGGCCGAGGAGTTCCTGGAGGTCGTGAACGGGCTCTGGGAGAGCTGGGCGGAGGGGGCGGTCGTCGGCGACCGGCGAACCGGCGTCTACGCCGACGTCTCCCGGATCAAGCCGATCGACCACGTGGGCACGCACTTCAAGGTGCAGGGCCCGTTGAACATCCAGCGCTCACCGCAGGGCCGCCCTCTCCTCGTCCAGGCCGGGTCGTCGGAGGACGGCAAGGAGTTCGCGGCGAGGTTCGCGGAGGCGGTGTTCACCGCGCAGCAGACCCTCGAAGACGCCCAGGAGTTCTACGCCGACCTCAAGGGCAGGCTCCCCGCGCACGGGCGGCTGCCGTACCAGCTCAAGATCCTGCCCGGCATCTCGCCCATCATCGGCTCGACCGAGCGTGAGGCGCTGCGGCTGGAGAAGGAGCTGGAGGATCTCATCGTCCCGGCGTACGGGGTGCAGCAGCTCTCGAACATCCTCGGCGTGGACCTCACCGCCTACCCGTTGGACGGTCCATTGCCCGACATTCCCCCCAACCCGGACGGCCAGCAGAGCCGCATCAAGCTGATCAAGGACCTGGCGGGCCGCGGCGACCTGTCGATCCGCGAGATCATCAACAAGCTCGCCGGCGGCCGCGGCCACCGGGTCGTCGCGGGCACCCCCGAGCAGATCGCCGACCAGCTCCAGGAGTGGTACGAGAACGGCGCGGCCGACGGCTTCAACATCATGCCCCCGTACCTGCCCGGCGGCCTCGCGGACTTCGTCGACCACGTGGTGCCCGAACTGCAGATTCGCGGCCTGTTCCGCAAGGACTACGAGGCCCGCACCCTGCGCGACCACTACGGATTGGCGGCCGCCTCGAACATCGTGGCTTCGGGAGCGTCCTCGTGAGCATCGTCACCGTCGTCGGTAACCCGCGTCCCGGGTCTCGCACGTTGGGGGCGGCGGTCGCGGCCACCGACGCCATAGCCGCCCGGCTCGGCCACCCGGGCGCGAGGGAGGTCATCGACCTGTCGGCCCTCGCCCCGACGCTGCTCCAGCCGGAGACCGACGCGAGCCTGAAGATCGCCCTCGAACTCCTCACCAGCGCCTCGGTGGCCGTCGTGGCCAGCCCCACCTACAAGGCGACCTACACGGGGCTGCTCAAGGCCTTCCTGGACCGGCTGTCCCCGAACGCCCTGGCCGGCACGGCGGCCCTGCCGATCCTCGTCATGGGCCACCCCAAGCACGCGCTGGCGGTGGAGGTCCACTTCCGCCCCCTCCTGGTGGAACTGGGCGCCTTCGTCCCCACCCCGGGTCTGGCGCTGCTGGAGTCAGAACTCCCAGAGCTGGATGCGGATGACGGGCCCTTGGCTCAGTGGGCAGATCAGGTCGTGCCGCAGATAGCCGCCAGGGAAGGAGCCCTGAGATGACCATTTCGCTGGACACCGACCAGTTCCGCACGGCCCTGGCCCAGCACGCCGCCGGAGTGGTGATCGTGACGGCCAGACCGGAGGGCGTCCCGGTGGGCCTCACGGCGACCTCGTTCTCCTCGGTCAGCCTCGACCCGCCGCTGGTGTCCTTCTATGTCGACCAGTCGTCCACCACCTGGCCCTGGCTCCGGCTGGCCGACCACTTCGCGGTGAACGTCCTGGCCGGCCACCAGCATGACCTGGCCACCCGCTTCGCCCGCCGAGGCATCGACCGCTTCGCCGCACCCACGCGGTGGCGTCCCGGCCCGCACGAGACGCCGTTGCTGGAGGACGTCTCGGCGCACCTCATCTGCATTCCGCACACGACCGTGGAAATAGGCGACCACACGCTGGTGGTCGGCCTCGTCACCGCCGCCACCACCACCCCGGCCCGCCCGCTCCTCTACCACCGCGGCCAGTATGGGAGATTCCTGCCGCACAATTAATTTCCAACACCGACATTAATGTCTAACGCCGACATTCATTTCTTTTATTTACGGCCGGCAGTGGCCAGCCCCACCCGGCGCCCGCGGCTGGGCTCTGTCCAGGGATACGCTCCTGAGGTGTGCGGGGTCGGCCACCGTGACGAGACGGTGAGACCACGGCCACCCCCAAGCAAAACCCACCTCCCCTCCGGACAAGACGCTCACTGCCTCCCGCTTGTCGAGCCGGGGACACCTGCTCACGCATGCCGGAGACACCTGCTCGCGCATGGCCGGAGACGCCATCTCACGAATGACGGCAGCCCTGGTCAACAGTGCGCGCGTCACGGCGGCCAGCCCGCTCCACCGGAGGAGCGTGCTCCTGGACAGAGCCCAGCCATGGGCGGTGGGTGGGGCTGGCCACTGCCGGCCGTACAAGAAGAAGAAAAAGAAAAAGCTCGCGTGTGGCATCGGGCGCGAGAAAGAAAAATATCTCTATTTCTATCTCGTGCGGACCCTGGCGCGGGCAGTGGGAAGCGGCAGGTCGAGGATGGTGCATATGCCGGGTGGGGCGGCGCAGACGGAGGGGATGGTGTTGATGGCGTGGGCGGCTGCGGCGGCGAGGCCGTGGGAGACCTCGTCGATGGACATCGTCATGTGCGGCACCCCCTCGATGTGGATCGCGAAGCCCGGGTCCGGCCAGCGGTCCACCTTGCCGGCGTCGGCCTTGTAGATCACCTCGACGGTCATGAACGGCCGCCCCCGCACCAGGCCCGAGAACACCCAGCGCGACGCGCACACCGCGCCCTCCTCGACCAGGCCGGCCGCGATCTCGAACGTCTGCCCGGCCACCTCGAACTCGTCCCGCTCCTCCACCTCGTCGAGGTGCACGTCGAGCGCGTCGGCCACGAGTTGCACGCTCTCGGCGAAGAGCGCGCGCTGGAAGGTCCGGAACGGCCGCACCGCCGCCGTGTAGTCCTTGGCCGTGCGGGTGAACCCGATCAGGTCCACGACGACCTGGCGGGACGGGTGGCCGCGGAAGTCCGATGATTCGCGCACGTAGATGTGGTCGACCCGGTCGGCCAGTCCGGTCAGCGCCAGCGGCAGGAAGTCGCTCATGAAGCCCGGGTTGATGCCGGTGCCGTGGAGCGTGGTGCCGCCCTTGGCGCAGGCGGCCTCGATGCGCTCCACCACCCGCGGCCCGTACGACTTGGGGTAGACGAAGCCGGTGGTCGTGATGACGTTCTTGCCCGAGGCGAGCAGCGCGCAGATGGTCTCCAGGTCGAGGGTCCGGTCCGGGCCGAAGAAGGAGGACGGCAGCGGCATGTGCAGGACGCAGTCGGCGTCGATGGCCATGGCGCGTTCGGGGTCGCCCGTGCAGCACACGCCCGTGTAGGGCAGGCCGACCAGTTCGCCGGCATCCTTGCCGATCTTGTCGGGGTCATAGACCAGGACCCCCGCGAGCTCCAGCCCCGGCCTGCTGAGCACGCTGCGCAGCGCGTAGCGGCCGACGGCTCCGGTGGCCCACTGAACCACACGAATGGGCGCGTCTACCGGCATGTCCGGCCTCCCAGGCCCGGTGGAGGGCGGACGGGTGCTGGGGGGCGCCGCCCGTGCGGAGCCCAGAACTCTAGCAGATAATGAACCGTTCGATCACTATCCGCGACGATCAGTCACAGTGCAGCGGACTCGGGTTATTGTGCCATTACTAGAACGTTGTTCTCCTGCGCTGGAGGTTCGATGCTTCGGTTCGATGACAGGGTCGCGATCATTACGGGAGCCGGGCACGGTCTCGGCAGGTCGCACGCGCTCCTGCTGGCCGAGCGAGGTGCCAAGGTCGTCGTGAACGACCTGGGCGGCGCGCTCGACGGCACCGGCGCCTCCGCGGGTCCCGCCGGCGAGGTGGTCGAGCTCATCACCAAGAACGGTGGCCAGGCCATCGCCAACGCCGACAACGTGGCCACGCCGGAAGGGGCCAGGGCGATCGCGCAGGCCGCGATCGACGCGTTCGGCAAGATCGACATCGTCGTCAACAACGCGGGCATCCTGCGCGACAGGTCGTTCGGGAAGATGGCGGTGGAGGACTTCGACGGGGTGCTGGCCGTGCACGTGCGCGGCTCCTACCTGGTCAGCCAGGCCGCCTACCCGTACATGAAGGAGGCCGGCTACGGCCGCATCGTCAACACCTCCAGCCCCGCGGGCCTGTTCGGCAACTTCGGCCAGGCCAACTACTCCACGGCCAAGATGGGCCTGGTCGGCCTGACCAAGACGCTCGGCATCGAGGGCGCCCGCAACGGCATCAAGGCCAACGCCATCGCGCCGATCGCCTGGACGCGGATGACCGAGTCGTTGCTGCCGGCCGAGTTCGAGGCCAAGTTCACGCCTGAGCGGGTCAGCGCGGTGGTGGCCTACCTCGTTCACGAGTCGTGCGCGCCGAGCGGCGAGGTGTTCAGCGTCGGCGGCGGCCGGGTGGCGCGCGTGTTCGTGGCCGAGGGGCCCGGCTGGAAGTCCGACGACCTCACGCCGGAGTCGCTCGCGGACAACTGGGACGCGGTCATGGTCGAGCAGCCCTACGTGCTGTCGGCCGCCGACTCGATGAAGGCCATGCTCTAGAGACGCCGGGGCTACCTGCTCGACGGCGGGTAGCCCCCCTGCGGGTCCGTCACAGCCGCTCGACGTTGGGCCCCCGGCAGCGGTTGCGCGTGTCGAAGACGAAGGCGCTCGCCTGCTCGACCATCTCGTAGTCGAAGCAGTCGTGGTCGGTGAGGATCATCACCGCGTCCGCCTTGGCGAGCTCCTGGCGGGTGGCGTCGACGATCGCGATGCCCTGCGGCAGCAGGAAGTGGTCCACGTGCGGGTCGGCGGCGCGCACATCCGCGCCCAGCTTGCGCAGGGTCCTGGCCACCTCGATCGCCGGGGACTCGCGGCAGTCTCCCGCGTTCTTCTTGTAGGCGAGGCCGAGCACGACCACCCGGCTGCCCTTGATCGACCTGGAGCGCTGGTTCAGCGCGAGGGCCAGCCGGTGGATGACGTGATCCGGCATGTGGTCGTTGATGTCGTTCGCCAGCTCCACGAACCGGAAGTTGTGCCCCAGGCTGCGCTTGACCTTCCACGACAGGTAGGACGGGTCGATCGGCAGGCAGTGCCCGCCGACGCCCGGGCCTGGGGTGAAGCGCATGTAGCCGAACGGTTTGGTGGAAGCGGCGTCGATGGCCTCCCAGACGTCGATCCCCAACTGCCGCGCGAAGATGGCCAGCTCGTTCACCAGGGCGATGTTGATGTGCCGGAAGGTGTTCTCAAGGAGCTTGCACAGCTCGGCCACCTGGAGCGAGGAGACGGGAACGACCTCCTGCACGATCCGCTCGTAGAAGGCCTGGACCCTTTTCAGCGAGGACTCGTCGATGCCGGACACGATCTTCGGCGTGTTCTCGAGCCGCCAGCGGGTGTTTCCCGGATCGATGCGTTCCGGGCTGTAGCCGAGGAAGAAGTCCTCGGGTGCCTGCAGTCCGGAGCCTTCCTTCAGCAGGGGCAGGAGGTACTCCTCGGTGGTTCCGGGGTAGGTGGTGGACTCCAGGACCACCGTGGCGCCCGGCCGTAGCAGCGGCGCGATGGATCGGGCGGCCGAGGCGATGTGACGGAGATCGGGAACGCCCTCGCTCAATGGCGTCGGCACCGTGATCACACAGATGTCGAATCTCTTGGCGTCGGCATAATCGGTAGTGGCGAAGTAGCGACCGCAGCGGTGCGCGGCGGCCAGCTCGTCGTCGCTGATGTCCTCGACATAGGACTCGCCGGCGTTCAACCGCTTGATCCGCCACTCGTCCACGTCGATGCCCACGACGTCGAATCCCGCGCCGACCGCCCGCATCGCCAGCGGCAGGCCGACGTAGCCTTGGCCGACGACCACCAGTTTCTCTCTCATGCCAGGACCCCCGTTACATCGGATGAGACACGATCCGACTGTAGGAGCCCGGAGTTCTCATATCGCCGATTCGATGGCGATCCCCGGCGTGTCGTCTTATGGCAGGCTCCAGTGTTTTCCGCGGCATGGCCAGCGATTCGGGGCACATAAGGGTATTAGCGCGGATATTTCCGCTCCTGGAGTCGGTCTTCCAGAGAATCGGTGGGCGGCTCGGCCGCTGGATGGATTTCGTCAATGGATGACGGCCGAGCCCTCGAGAAGAGGAGATCCGCAGGTGAGAGAGCCCTTTAAAGCTTCCAGGTAAGTATCGGAGAAGGGTATTCGCGGGTAAAGAGCTGGCCAATCGGGCATTAGCCTGGGCTCTTCTTGATCACATGTAGGTTTTTCGTGTGATGCCGTTCAAGGCATGCTCCTGCCGAATGTCGTAGCGTCTTAAAGGGGATCGACGACATTCGGGTCGTATCTCTTACGGCTGGACTTATAGCCGCTTTTAATGGCAAACGCGATGAACCAGGCGAGTGTGGAACGCCGCCGTATGGATCCTTGGCGAGCCGCGGGCTGCGGCGCCCAGCCGATTGCCTGAGTAGCACAAGATACAGTGAGGAGTTGTGGCGCATGTCAAAATCACATAGCGATGCGCCCGATCGAGCAGCCGGCACAGCCTTCCCCGAAGCTCTCAAGCACGACGCGACCATCAAAGTCAGATGTTCCCGTTCTTCGGGCAATGCCGGTCGGTTGTGGATGGGGGCGGCGGCAGCGGTCGTGCTGGTGGCAGGCGCGCTGGTAGGGCTGCCGCAGAGCGCCGGCGCGACGGGGCCGGTGGATATCGGTGACGCGGAGCCGTACGGGATCGTGGCCGGAGACGAGATCACCAACACGGATCTCACCACGGTCACCGGAGACGTCGCGGTCAGTCCCGGCAATACGCTGACCGGCTTCCCGCCCGGCACCATCAACGGTGACAGGGATCTGGGCAACGCGACCGCGGCCACCGTCAAGGCCGATGTGGTGGCCGCCTACAACGACATCGCCGGGCGGACCGCCGATTTCACGGTGGCGGCGCAGTTGGGCGGCACGACCAAGGGGCCCGGCCTGTACGCCTCCACCACCGGCGCCTTCACGATCAGCGGCACGCTCACCCTCGACGCGCAGGGGGATCCGAACGCCGTCTTCATCTTCCGGGCGAACACCCTGACCACCGCCAACGTCTCCAACATCGCCCTGGCGCGCGGCGCGCAGGCCGACAACGTCTTCTGGCAGTTCAACGACACCGTGGCGCTGGGCACCTACAGCACCTTCCGCGGCAACGTGCTGGCCCAGGACTCCGTCGTGGTGAACTTCGGCGCCAGCGTCAACGGCCGGATCTTCGCAATCAACGATTTCGTCCACATCACCGGCACCGACAGCGTCCCGGCCACGCGGATCACCGTTCCCAACGACCCGCCCACCACCACTACCCTGACCTCCTCGGACGACCCCTCCTGGAGAGGGCAGCCGGTCACCCTCACCGCCGTCGTGGCGCAGGTCAGCGGCACTGTGGTCCCCGCCGGCGAAGTGGTCTTCAAGGACGGCTCGACCGTACTCGGCTCGAGCAACCAGGACGACGACGACGTGGCCAGGATCACGATCCCGAACCTCAGCGCCGGGGCACACCACCTCACCGCCGTCTACCTGGGCGGCGACGTCTTCGACCACGAGGCGCTGATCCACTTCGCGCCGAGCTTTTCGCCGGAAGTGGTTCAGGACGTGTCGGACAGCCTGTGGAACAAGGCGGTCACTCCGGCCGTCCAGTCTCAACCGGATACGCAGGCGATCACGGTCGGCGTGAAGTTCCGGGCCTCAGTGAGCGGGACCGTCCACGCCGTCCGGTTCTTCAAGGGCGCTCTGAACACGGGGACTCATACCGGAAGCCTGTGGAACAGCAGTGGTCAGCTGCTCGCGAGCGCGACGTTCACCAGCGAGACCGCCTCTGGCTGGCAGCAGGTGAATTTCTCGACGCCTGTCGCGATCAGTGCCAATACCACCTATGTAGCGTCGTATCACACGACGTCGGGATATTATTCGATGAACCGCCCGTACTTCACTTCGGCATTCACGAACGGGCCGCTCACCGCTCTGGCGAACGGTACGGACCCGAATGGGGTGTACACCTACGGGGCGACCAGCACCTTCCCGACGAGCTCCGTGCAATCGACCAACTACTGGGTCGATGTCGTGTTCCAGCCGTCGGACAGTCTGTGGGACACAGCGGCCACTCCGGCCGTCCAGTCTCAATCTGATTCGCAGGCTGTTACGGTCGGCGTGAAGTTCCGGGCGTCGACAAGCGGGAAAATCGTCGCCCTCAGGTTCTTCAAGGGTTCTTCGAATACGGGGACTCATACCGGAGCCCTGTGGAGCAGTGGTGGTCAGCTGCTCGCGAGCGCGACGTTCACCGGCGAGACGGCCTCTGGCTGGCAGCAGGTGAATTTCTTGACGCCTGTCGCGATCAGTGCCAATACCACCTATATAGCGTCGTATCACACGACGTCGGGATTTTATTCGATAACTCGCCCGTACTTCTCCTCGGCATACACGAACGGGCCGCTCACCGCTCTGGCGAACGGTACGGACCCGAACGGGGTGTACACCTACGGGGCGACCAGCACCTTCCCGACGAGCTCCTACCAGTCCACCAACTACTGGATCGATCCGGTATTCGACTGACCGCCGTGAGTCTTCGAGCTTACGACCGCCGATGTTCATAGCGGATCCGTGAGGTCTGGGTTACCGCCAAAGGCCCCGTTGTGCAGACAGTTCATTGCCTGCGCAGCGGGGCCGTGTCATGTCCTTATCGTGAACACGACACGGGCGCGCGCCGCATGTCATTTCTCGGGAACCGCATCGATGCCCGCTAATGTCAAATATCCAGCGTCATATGACCGGCGGGGGATTTATCCCAGATCACCGATAAAAGGAGTGGCTAATGACTAATATCGATTTTTCCCGTTTTTGGGGGAATGCCGGTCGGTTGTGGATGGGGGTGATCGCGGCGGTCGCGCTGGTGGTAGGTGTGCTGGTGACCCTGACCGAGGGCGCGAGCGCGCCGCGGTCGGTGGACATCGGCGCCGCGGAGCCGTACGGGGTCGTGGCCGGGGTGTCGGTCAACAACACGAACCTGACCACGATCTCCGGAGATCTGGGGATCAGCCCCGCCAGGACGCTGACCGGCTTCCCGCCCGGCACCATCAACGGTGACCGGCAGCTGGGCAACGCGACCGCGGCGGCGGTCAAGGCCGATGTGGTCGCCGCTTACAACGACATCGCCGGGCGGACCGCCGATGCCACGGTGGCGGCGCAACTGGGCGGTACGACCAAGGGGCCCGGCCTGTACGACTCCGACGGCGGCGGCTTCGCGATCAACGGCACGCTCACCCTCGACGCGCAGGGGGACCCGGACGCCGTCTTCGCCTTCCGGGCGGACACCCTGACCACCGCCAGGGTCAGCAACATCGCCCTGGCGCGCGGCGCGCAGGCCGACAACGTCTTCTGGCAGATCAGCGACACCGCGGCGCTGGGGATCTACAGCACCTTCCGTGGCAACGTGCTGGCCCAGCACGCCGTCGCCGTGAACTTCGGCGCCAGCGTCGACGGCCGGATCTTCTCCCTGAACGGCTCCGTCACCACCACCGGCACCGACAGCATCCCGGCCACTCGCATCGCCATCCCGAACGACCCGCCCACCGCCACCACTTTGACCAGCTCCCGCAACCCGTCCATGAAGGGACAGCCGGTCACGTTCACCGCCACTGTGGTCGCGGTCAGCGGCAAGCTGATCCCGGCCGGCGAAGTGGTCTTCAAGGACGGCTCGACCGTTCTCGGGTCGGTGTTCCTCAACCGCACCGGCCGTGCGGTGTTCACGACCTCCAGCCTCGACCGGGGGCAGCATCGGATCGTCGCCGTCTATCTGGGTGGCGACACCTTCGACCACGAGGCGCAGATCCACCACGCCCCGAGCAAGTCGGACCCGATATTGCAGATCGTCAACGGCTAGGTCTGACGGGGCATCCCCCACCCTGTCAAAAGCACAACCCAGCTCATTCTGTACGGCACAGCACGGGAAGACCCACCCGCCGCCCTGGGTCACCGGCATTCCAGGGTCACGCTCACCGGCCGCGCCGCCACCCCACCGCGACGTGCGCACGGTCACCGTCTACGTTCCCTCCATCACCCGGAGCCTCCCCCCAAGGCCCCAGGGCCCCGGCGGATTCCAAGGCCCCGAGCCCCCGAGGTCCCAGAGGTCGGGTTTTCCGGTTCGGGGTTGGTGGGTCGAGGTGCCGAACGTCGGTGTGCTTACCCGATCAGATCTGTGGCCTCGGTGGCGGCGGCTTTCAGGGGTCGCCACCATCGCTGGTTGTCCTCGTACCAGCGCACCGTCGCCGCCAGGCCGTCCGCGAACCCCGTCAGCGGTTCGTAGCCCAGGGCTTGGAGCTTGCCGTAGTCGACGGAATAGCGACGGTCGTGCCCGAGCCGGTCCGGCACCTGCCTGACCATCTCCCATCCCGTCCCGAGCGTGGTCAGCAGCAACCCGGTGAGCTCCCGGTTGGTGAGTTCGGTGCCGCCGCCGATGTTGTACGTCTCTCCCGGCGAGCCCTTCTCCAGCACCAGGTGAATGCCCCGGCAGTGGTCGTCGACGTGCAGCCAGTCCCGTACGTTCAGCCCGTCGCCGTAGAGGGGGACCCGCTCGCGGTCGAGGAGGTTGGTGACGAAGAGCGGGATGAGCTTCTCCGGGTGCTGGTAAGGGCCGTAGTTGTTGGAACAGCGGGTCACCCGGACATCGAGGCCGTACGTCTGGTGGTAGGCCCGGCAGAGCAGGTCACTGCCGGCTTTGGCCGCCGAGTACGGTGAGTTCGGGAGCAGGGGCTCGTCCTCGGACCAGGACCCTTCCGCGATCGACCCGTACACCTCGTCGGTGGAGACGTGCACCACCGTCCGGACGCCGGCCTCCAGCGCCGCCTGCAGCAGTCGCTGGGTGCCCAGCACGTTCGTCGTCACGAAGTCACCGGCGCCCGTGATGGACCGGTCGACGTGCGTCTCGGCCGCGAAGTTCACGATCACCTCGCACTCGGGCACGATCTCCGCGAGAAGCTGCAGGTCGGTGATGTCTCCGCGAATGAATGTGTAGCCGGGATGTCCGTCGACAGGCGCAAGATTGCCGAGATTTCCGGCATAGGTGAGCTTGTCGAGAACGGTGATGTTCACGGCCTCGTAGCCCGGATACGAGCCCAGTAGCAGCGAACGTACATAGTGGGAGCCGATGAACCCGGCACCGCCGGTGACCAGAATCCTCATGAGCGCACCTGTATCTTGCTGTGATCGCCCACCATGAGCTCGTGGGTGTTCGGCATGCCTTCCGCACGGTTCACTTCGACGTTGCGGCCGATCAGGGAGTGTCCGATGCGCGAGACGCCGCGGATGGATGAGCTGTCGAGCACGATGGAGTACTCGATCTCGGTGTTCGCCAGCTCGCACCTCTCCCCGATCGAGGTGAAGGGGCCGACATAGGAAGAGATGATCTTGGAGTCGGCGCCGATCACGACGGGCCCGCGCAGGACGGAGTTCTCCACCACCGCGCCCCGCTCGACGACGACTCGCCCGGTGATCTCACTCCGGCCGTCCACGGTGCCGCTGATGTCGGGCTCGATCTGTTCGAGGATGATCCGGTTGCATTCCAGCATGTCCTGGAGCCGCCCGGTGTCCTTCCAGTAGCCGCTGACGAAGTGGGAGTGGACGCGGTAGCCCCTGTCGATCAGCCAGGTGATGGCGTCCGTGATCTCCAGCTCGCCGCGCGCGGACGGTGTGATGCTCCGTACGGCCTCGTGGATGACGGGGGAGAAGATGTAGACCCCGACGATCGCGAGATCGCTGCGCGGGTGCTCCGGCTTCTCCTCAAGCCCGAGGATCTCGCCTTCCGGTCCGAGCTCGGCCACGCCGTAGAACTGTGGTTCGGCGACCTTGGTGAGCAGGATCTGCGCGTCATGGTCGGCCCCGCGGAACGCGTCGACCAGGGTGGTGATGCCGCCCACCAGGAAGTTGTCGCCCAGGTACATCACGAAGGGCTCGTCGGCGAGGAACTCTCTGGCGATCAGGACGCAGTGAGCCAGGCCCAAGGGGGCCTGCTGGGGGATGTAGGTGATGTCGAGGCCGAACGCGGAGCCGTCCCCGACGGCCTCGCGCACCTCGTGGGCCGTGTCGCCGACGATGATGCCCACGCTGGTGATGCCCGCGTCTCGCAGCGCTTCGAGTCCGTAGAAGAGGACCGGTTTGTTGGCCACGGGGACCAGTTGTTTCGCCGAGGTATGGGTGAGCGGGCGCAGCCTCGTCCCCTTGCCACCCGCTAGAACGAGCGCCTTCATCCGCTTCCTGAGTCCTTCCGCGAAGAGGACGTGGCCGCAACGGCCGCCTGTCCGCTGGAGTTTATGCCGAGCCGCGACCAGGGGAACTTCGCGGTTCAGCGCTCTTGTCGAAGAAAACCCGGCACGTTGCCGAGACTAGATGGTTCCGCGATCGCGAAAAGTCCATGTTCGGTGTATCAGATAGCTCAGTGGTGGACTTATGGCTATTACCATGCCCTGCGCGATCATGATGGGAATTCCGATGACGCTCACGAGGATCGGCAGGCTGATGAGGGACGCCCCGAGGAAGCTCAGGCCGACCACATAGAATCGCAGGTACCCCTGCAACCAGGACTCGCCGGAGACCCGGAACACCACCAGCCGATACCACGGGTACACGATCACCACGGTGACGAAGTGGCTGGTCACGACCAGGACAAGATAGGGAACGGCATCCTCGGCGGCGAGCAATGCTAGGCCAAGGAGACAGTAATAGACAACTGCCGTCATGGCGCCGGCCATTAGATATGTGATGCGGTTTCCAGCAAAAGCGCAGATCAGAGCCCGCCACCAGAAATGCGGCTTCTTGTCGCTTTTGGCGTGGCTTTTCACGTCAACCATGTCGCCCGCACTCCAGATCGTCGCGTGGTGGGGGCAGCATGATTGTAACCGGCTCACACTGGATGATCGGGGGATCAATGTCGGTGTCGGTGGTAATTCCGTGTTACCGATCCGCGCGCACTCTTCCAGCGCTGGTGGCCAGGATCCTGTCGACCATGAGCGAGGCATCCGTCCGTCACGAGGTGATCCTCGTCGTCGACGGCAGTCCGGACGACACCTGGGCGACGGCCGCCGGCCTGGCCCGTCGCAACGAGGCCGTACGGGCGATCCACCTGTCCCGCAACTACGGCCAGCACAACGCGCTGATCGCCGGCATCAGGGAGGCGGCCTTCGAGGTCGTCGTCACGTTGGACGACGACCTGCAACATCCGCCTGAGCAGATTCCGCTCCTGCTGGCCGCCCTTGAGGGCGATCGGCTCGACCTGGTCTACGGCGTCTCCTACCGCGAGGAGCACGGGGTTCTCCGGAGCTTCGCCTCCCGATCGGTGAAGGCCGGGATGTCCAGCGCGCTGGGCATCCGCTCCGCCCGGGCGATCAGCGCCTTCCGCGCCTTTCGCACGCGTCTGCGCGACGGGTTCGAAGAGCTGTCGGGGCCGCATGCCTCGGTCGATGTGGCCCTGTCGTGGGCCACCTCCCAGGTGGGGTCGGTCAGTGTGCGCATGAACGAACGCGATCACGGGCGCTCCAACTACTCGGCGCGGCTGCTGATCCGGCACGCGGTGAACATGCTGCTCGGCTACAGCACGGCGCCCCTGCGGGCGGCGAGCTATCTCGGATTTCTCGTCGGCATCGTCGGCCTGCTGCTGGGCGGGGCCGTCCTGTGGCGGTTCGCCACGGGAGAGACCACGGTGGCCGGCTTCACGACCATCGCCTCGATGGTCGCGCTCTTCTCCTCCGCGCAGCTCATCTCCATCGGGGTCCTCGGGGAGTACATCGGCCGCATTCATGGCAGCGGCATGGGCCGGCCGACCTACGTCGTGCGTGAGCGCGTCGGACCGACCGCCTCCGCCGAGGCGCGTCCCGGCGGTTCTAGCGTTCCCGTCCAGGCAGGAGCGCGCTCCGGACCAGATGAACCGTGAGAACCGTCCCCACGGGCTCGAACCCGTATCGGGCCCATGCCCGCTGCACGCGCGTGTTGTGCCCCTGGGTGGAGATGACGACCTCGCCCGCGCCGCGCGCCAGCGTGCGGTCCTCGACCGCCTTGAGCAGGTGAGCGTACAGGCCGCGCCCCTGCCGCGCGGAGACCACGCCGGCGAGCAGGATCTCCGTCCGGGCTTCGTCCTCCTCCAGGGTGGCCAGCGCGAGGACGGGCGATTCCGTCCCGGCCGCGCGCCGGTCCAGCAGCGCCAGGCAGCCGCCTTCGGCGGCCGACCGCAGTGCCCAGTCCTGGTAGCCGGCGATCACGTCGGCGGCGTCGAACAGGGGATTGGCCAGGTAGTGGTTTCCGTACGCGAGGAAGATGTCGGACACCAGCTCCTCGATCGCGGCCGTTCCGGTCAGCTCCGTCGCGCGCAGCTCTGGCGACGCCTCGGGCGCCCGGCCCGCTCCAGCGCGCAGCCGCCAGTACACCAGGGAGTCCGCGAAGATGGCCGTCCGGCCCGGAGCGGTCAACTGGGCGTACCAGCCGATGCACTCGGCCGGGTAGCGAAGGACGATCACGTCCGCGGCGGATCGTACGACGGCCTCGCGGACCGCCGAGAGTGACGATCCGGACCCGGTGGGGACGGTGAGCCGCTCCACCGAGCAGCCGAACCGCGCGGACTCGAGCGGAGACTCCCGCGCCTGTACGGCCTCCGCCTCGATCACGTCATGCCAGGCCATCAGCGCACCTCGTAGGCTCGGACCGCGTCGATCACGCGTGACAGGTCGGCGTCGTCCAGGTCGGCGAACAGCGGCAGCCGTACGAGACGGTCGGCGACCTCCTCGGTGACCGGGCAGCCGCCCGGGGCCGTCCGCCCGTACCGCTCACCCGCCGGTGAGTCATGGAGCGGCTGGTAGTGGAAGGCCGCCTGCGCGCCACGGTCGGCGAGGTGACCGATGAAGGCCTGGCGGTTCGCCAGGTCGGGGAGCAGCAGGTAGTACAGGTGCGCCGGATGCGTGCACCCGTCCGGGATCGTCGGCTGGGCGACCCCGTTCTCCGCGGCCCAGTCCGCCAGTTCCTCGTGATACCTGTGCCACGCGGATTGGCGCCGGAACTGGATCTTGTCGAACGATTCGAGCTGCGAGGTGAGCTGCGCGGCGAGCACGTCCGACGGCAGGTAGCTGGACCCGATGTCGACCCACCGGTACTTGTCCACCTGGCCGCGGAAGAACCGGCTCCGGTCGGTGCCCTTCTCCCTGACGATCTCCGCGCGCTCGACGAGGCCGGCGTCGTTCAGGAGCAGCGCGCCGCCCTCTCCGCACTGCACGTTCTTCGTCTCGTGGAAGCTCTGGGCGGTCATGCAGCCGAACGACCCGAGCGGACGGTCCTGGTAGAACCCGCCCAGTCCATGGGCGTTGTCCTCGATGACCGCGAGGCCGTGCCGTCGCGCGAGCTCGCCGATCTCCTCCATCGCGCACCCGACCCCCGCGTAGTGGACGACCACGATGGCCCGGGTGCGGTCGGTGATGGCGGCTTCGAGCTGTCGTTCATCCAGGTTCAGCGTGTCCGGCCGGCAGTCGGCGAACACCGGGACGGCCCCGCGCAGCGCGTAGGCGTTGGCCGTCGACATGAAGGTGAACGACGGCATGATCACTTCGTCGCCGGGCCGCAGATCGAGCAGGAGCGCCGACATCTCCAGGGCGTGCGTGCACGAGGTGGTCAGCAGCGCCCGGCGGGCCCCGGTGATCTCCGTGAGGAGACGGGTGGCCCGCTCGGTGAAGGGGCCGTCCCCGCGGGTGAACCGCCGGAGCACGGCCTCCGCCAGGTAGTCGAGCTCGTTCTCCGAGATGTGCGGCACGTTGAAGGGGATCGCCGTCAGGCCGGTTGCGTTCACGAACGCAGTGAACAACGGGCCGGCCCGGCCGACACGCATGGTGCCTTGTGGCTGGATGAGGCATTACGCAAGCCTTACCTCACCACCTCACATCAAGCTGTCCCGCAGCCGATAGACGGCGTAATCGCCGGACCGGAACTGGAATTCCGCGAAATCGCCGATTCGCGGGCTGGGATTCGCCCGGAGCTCGTCGACGAAGAGCCAGCGCACCCCGTAACGCTCGCGCAGGCGCGACATGGCGGTCCGGCTCGGCGACTGGAAGGCCGTGTCGTTCATCTTGATCAGTTCGGTGTCCCAGAACGGCAGGCCCTCCGGCAGCAGTCCCGGACGCCAGTGGCTCAGGTTCGTGGCCGTGTAGGCCCAGCCCTCTACCAGCACGTGCCGTTCGGACAACGCGGCCACCCACGGGTATCGGGTGTCGCACGGATTCTCGTACCCCGGGCGGCAGTGCGTGTTCGTGGCCACCAGATCGTCCGGTTCGGAATGGTCGCGCAACCACCGTCCGGCGGTCAGAGCCCCCTGGGGGATCACCCGGTTCTCCACCGGTCTGACCATGGGATGGGGATCCTCCCCGGTGACGTTGTCGATGGCGGAAAGAACGCGTGCGTGCCAGTACGCGGGCAGGCCGATGGCCGCGAACGCGACGAGCACGAGGGCCGAGGCGCAGGCGCGTCCCTTCAGGAAAGCCAGGAGCAGGCCCGCCAGTACGGTCAGGGCCACCAAGGCGAGATAGGGCCGGTACAGGATCCCGTCCTCCTGGCCGGGGCCCAGCGGAATCTTGACGCCACAGAGGATGGGGATCAGGTACGCGGCGAGGAGTCCCGCGCCCGTCGAGCACACCACCGCCTTGGGCGACACCCGTGCCAGCCGCAGGAGCATGAGGATCCCATAGGCTGCGACGGCCGCCAGATAAGGGTAGGCCCCCCAGAGAAAGAAGAGCTGGCTCTGGCCCGGGTGCCCGAGCAGCAGCACCGCGCCGAGCCCGGCCGCGCCCATGCCGAGCATGAGGCTCACCCGTGGCCGCATGAGCAGTCGTGGCATGCTCAGCAGCCCGAGGATGCCGGACCAGGTCACGGCCCAGCAGAGCAGGTACACCAAGGTGATACCCAGCGTCGAGCCCGGCGAGGGCGTGGTCAGGCCGGTGAGTCTGCTCCAGGTGCCGCGCATGAAGGACAGCGGGTCCATGACCAGCCCTTGCCGCTCCCGGCCGAACAGGACGAACTGCGCGAAGAGCACGCATGCCGCGGTCATTCCCAGCAGGACGAGTACGGGCGTGTACGGCCGGCGTCGCCTTATCACGTCGACCGCGGCCACGAGCAGCAGTCCAGCGCCGAGCAGGGGCAGATAGGTCGCCTTGGCGCCGGTCAGGACCACCAGGAAGAGCCCGGCCAGCAGCCAGGTGCCGACGTCGCCCCACCGGTACTCGAGAAGGTCCACGAGGATGAGGACGAGGGGAGCGAACAGCAGCGCGCCCAGCGTCTGCGTGGGGCTGATCCACGCGGTGTCCGGAACCCCTCCCCAGGTGAACACCCCGTTCGTGCCCAGGTACAGGCTCGGCGCGCCCACGAAGACCGCGCCCACGAGGGCGACGACCCCGCCGATCCATGAGCCCGTGACACGGCGCCCGGTCATGTCGGCCAGGACGACGAACGCGGCCAGCATGGGCAGCATCCCCAGGCGGTACAGCAGGACAAGAGGTTCTATTCCGGACAGCCAGCTCGCCGCCGCGAGATGCGCGTAGACGAACCAGTGGTACGCCAGAGGCTCACCCGCGACCATCGGCACCGAGGGCGGCACATGGTGCTTCAGCTCGCCGATCAGCGCCAGGTGAAACGGCATGTCGGGAGCCGACGCCCCGAGACCGGGCCAGGTGATGGCGTGGGTGCCGAAGAACTTGAGGGCGCTGCAGCCGACCAGGAAGGTAAGGGCGAGGGCGAGGGCCCATGGCCACCACAGGGGAGTCGGCGGGCGGGATCCGGCCCGCCAGTGCCTGCGCAGGGACGGGACCGCGAGGAAGAGCGCGTACGTGGTCAACGGCCACACCGCGACAAGCAGTGGCATCCCGACGGCGCGAGCGCCAATGTAGACCAGGATCTCCACGGCGTAACCGAACGCCAGGCCCAGTGCGATCTCCTCCGCCCATGTGCGCGGATCGCGGTACAGGGCCCTGATCGCCAGGACTCCGGGCAGCGCCAGTCCCAAGACGACATAGACGGCGAACAGCGCCAGGTCCCTGCCGGACACTCCATAGCGGATCAGTACGGCAGCGGTGAAAGCCGTCACGAAGGCGGCCGCGAGCCAGCCTGACAGTGTGGGCCACCAGCGGGCCGGGCGCCGGTCGCCGCGTGCGGGGCGGACCGGACGTTCTGCCTCCAGAGTGCTCCGCCGGCTCAGCGCGGAAGTGTCGACAGGCGAGATCTTGTCCATGGTCGCAAGCTTGAGTGCGGCGAGGGCTTCGATCGGGCCGGGCCCCCTGCTCGCGGTTGTTTCTTTCCGGTTCTTTGTCCGGGCCAAAGGGTTATGGCTTGGGTTCTCCGGAGATATGCCGATCTCTGCGGCGAATGAGTTGTTAGCGGAGAATCAACACCCAAGTCCGTCCTGCCGGGAAATCGCCCTGCCCTCACCCGATTAACGCAAGAGCCGGGCATCGTTGTATTCATTTGCTCATGGCCCCCCGTGACGGCTGAGAAGTTCACTGAAATCAGTGTGATCTAGGGGGTGCATCATGCCCGTAAGTGAGAAAAAGACCGGTTTGTGGTGGCGGATATTTCGCAGCCCGCCGGTTGTTCTGGGCGCGGGCATCGTGGCCGCGCTGGGCGCCCTCGGCGCCGCCCAGGTGCCGGTCGGTGAGAGCAGTGTGATCGGCGTCACCGTGAATGCCATCTCCCACCCGGGCCAGGGCGCGACGGTGAGCCTCACGTCGGAGCCCGGCGCCGCAGTCCCTCGTATCAGCGAGGCCGCGCGCAAGGGCCTGGCAGCGATCAAGGCCGCCCACGGTCGCCCGCCGGGACCGCCCAGGAGGCGGCATGCCGTGATGGCGGCGGATCCCTGCCCGCCGACCTCGGTCATCTGCCTGGAGAACGCCCTTCCCGGCAATCCGCCGAGCGAGTGGGACGTGGTGGGGGCGGGCAGCGCCAATATCCAGGGATTTGCGACGGATATCAGCATCAACAAAGGGACGACCGTAGATTTCAAGGTGGACACATTCGCCACCGACTACCGGTTGGACATCTATCGCATCGGCTACTACAGCGGCATGGGGGCGCGAAAGATCGCCACGGTGCAGCCGTCCGCCACCTTGCCTCAGGTGCAGCCCACGTGTGTCAGTGATACGACCACCGGACTGGTCGACTGCGGGAACTGGACGGTCTCCGCGTCCTGGGCGGTGCCGGGCACCGCCGTCTCCGGCGTCTATATCGCGAAGCTGGTCCGCGAGGACGGCACCTTCGGCGAGAGCCAGATCACCTTCGTCGTCCGAGATGACACGCGCGGCGCGGACCTCCTGGTCCAGACCTCTGACGCGACGTGGACGGCGTACAACAACTACGGCGGAAACAGCCTGTACACCGGAAGCCCGGCGGGGCGTGCCTTCAAGGTCAGCTACAACCGCCCGTTCAACAACCGGAGCGGCGAAGTCAGCGGCGCGGCGGAGTCCTTCTTCTACAACTCCGAATACCCGATGGTCAGATGGCTTGAGGCGAACGCCTATGACGTGAGCTACGCCACGAACGTCGACACCGCCAGGTCGGGGGCAGAGCTGCTTGAACATCGCGCATTCCTGTCGTCCGGCCACGACGAGTACTGGTCCCTGGACATGCGGGACAACGTCGAGGCCGCCCGGGCCAGCGCCGTCAACCTGGCCTTCTTCTCAGGCAACGAGATGTTCTGGAAGACCAGGTGGGAGCCGAGCATCGACGGCGCGGTCACGCCGTTCCGGACCATGGTCTGCTACAAGGAGACGCTGGCGAACGCCAAGATCGACCCCAGCCCGCAATGGACCGGCACCTGGCGTGACCCGCGTTTCTCGCCGCCGTCGAACGGCGGCCGGCCGGAGAACGCCGTGACCGGCACGATGTTCGCGGTCAACGGCACCGTCTCCGACTCGGTGGCTGTTCCTTTCGCCTACCGGAGCCTGCGGCTGTGGCGCAACACGTCCGTGGCGAATCTCCTGCCCGGACAGACGGCGATCTTTCCGGCCGGCGTGCTGGGCTATGAATGGGACTCCGCGCCTGACAACCTGACGACCCCCGCGGGCTCGGTGAAGTTCTCCAGCATGACGATGGGCCGGATGGACAAGATCCTGCTCAACTTCGGCGGCGGATACGGCGCCGGGGTCGCGACCCACAACCTGATCCTCTACCGGCACTCCAGCGGTGCGCGCGTCTTCGGCGCGGGCACCGTGCAGTGGGCGTGGGGGCTTGACGCCGTTCACTACCGGCCTGGTACACCTACGGACGTCCGGATGCAGCAGGCGACCGTCAATCTCTTCGCCGACATGAGCCTGCAGCCGGCGAGCCTGCAGCCGGGCCTGGTTCCGGCGGCCCCGTCACCGGACACCTTGCCTCCGACGACGACGATCACGAGTCCGTCCAGCGGCGCCAGCGTGCCGAGTGGCACCACGGTCTCCATCCGGGGGACGGCGATCGACCTCGGGGGCGGACAGCTGGGGGGCGTCGAAGTCTCCCCGGACGGCGGCAACAGGTGGTTCCAGGCGAAGGGGCTCGCGGACTGGCAGTTCAGCTGGACGACCGGCTCGGCCGGGCCGGTGACGATATTGGCGCGAGCGGTCGACGACAGCGGAAACCTCCAGACGACGCCGACCCAGAGGCCCGTCACCGTGACCACACCATGCCCCTGCACCACGTGGCCGCCGTCCGCGACGCCCGCCACCGCTTCGCAAAATGATTCCGCCGGGACGGAGGTGGGCGTGAAATTCCAGCCCACCAGCCCGGGCCACATCAGCGGTATCAGATTTTACAAGGGGGCGCTCAACACGGGAACGCACACGGGTAGCCTCTGGACCTCCACGGGTCAGCTCCTGGCCAGAGCGACGTTCACCAGTGAAACGGCGACCGGCTGGCAGCAGGTGAACTTTTCGACGTCCGTCCCGGTGAGCGCCAACACCACCTATGTCGCCTCGTATTACGCGCCATCCGGGAGGTATTCGGTAACCCGGCCGTATTTCACCCAGCAGTATTCGTCCGGGCTGCTCATCGGGCTGGCGAACAGCGCCGTCACCCCGGGCAACGGCGTCTATGCGTACAGTCCGACGCCCACCTTTCCCACCAGTACCTACCAGTCCACGAACTACTGGGTGGACGTGGTGTTCTCGCCGTCGAGCACGCTGTGGGACGAGACGGCGCAACCGGCGCTCGATTCCAGCGGCGACACCAAGGCGGTCGTCGTCGGGGTGAAGTTCAGCCCCACCTCGAACGGGGTCGCCACCGGAGTCCGGTTCTACAAGTCTCCGCAGAACACGGGAACCCACGTCGGGACGCTGTGGACGCAAGGCGGCCAGTTGCTCGCGAGCGCGACGTTCACCAACGAGACTCCATCCGGGTGGCAGCAGGTGAACTTCGCGACACCGGTCCCGCTTACCGCGAACACCACGTACGTGGCTTCCTATTACATGCCCCAGGGAAATTACTCGATGACCAGGCCGTACTTCACGACGGGATATGGCCGCGGTCCGCTCTACGCACCGGCCGGTACCGAGGTGGCGGGAAGTAACGGGGTGTACAAGTACGGGACGCCGACCACGTTCCCCAACAATACCTACCAGGTCACCAATTACTGGGTCGATGTGCTGTTCGACGCCGCGGCGAGTTAGCGTGCTGCGCGCCGTCACACGGAAATGACCCGGCCCGAGGCTGAGCCTCGGGCCGGGTCATTCCGCCATCCTTAAAAACCCACAAAGGGCTGGCAAGAACATCGCCGTGCTCGGGCGTTGGCGCCTGTCCGGGGCGCCGGTGTGGTCAAGCTTGCGTGCATGGCCGACGCTCCGCCCTTTCTGCGCTCCGCGCTGCTTCCCTTCGCACCCACGTCGGAGCCCGGCGTGGCCGGATCACCGCCCGGGGGAAAGCGCGCATCACTGCTGAAGCGCTGTTCGACCTGGCTTCCGGCGACGGCCGTGGTCGCCTGTGTCGGGGTCGCGCTGGGGTTCTACGGCGTCTCCGCCGCCGATTTGGCCTTCTTCAGCCTCTACATCGCCCTGGGTGTCGCGCTGCCGGGCCTGTTGTGGGTCCGAGCGCTGTACCGGGGTACGCCCACGCTGATGGAGGGGCTCGCGCTCGGCGTGACGCTCGGCTACGCGCTGGAAGTCCTCACCTACATACCGGCCCGCGCGCTCGGCGTGCCGCTGCTGGTGCTGGCCTGGCCGATCAGCACCTATGTGCTCTTTCTCGCCGTCCCTCGGCTGCGCGGACACTGGAGGAGCGCCCCCGACGCGGACAGGACGCCGCTGTGGTGGTCATGGTGCACCGCGCTGATCATGATCTATCTGATCGTGTGGTCCGCCGTCAACGTCTTCAGGACCCAGGCCCTCACCTGGCCGGCGATCGGGACGTCGTTCATCGACATGCCCTTTCACCTGGCCCTGGCCGGTGAGTTGAAGCACCACATGCCGCCCATGGTGCCGACGGTCGCCGGTGAACCCCTCGTCTACCACTGGTTCGTCTACGCGCATGTCGCGGCCGCGAGCTGGGTCACCGGGGTGGAACCGCTGGTCCTGCTCTTCCGCCTCTCCATCCTGCCGATGCTCGCCGCCCTCATCGTCGTCCTCGGGATGGTCGGCCGTCGCATCACGCACTCGTACGCGGGAGCGCTGGCCGGCCTCGCGAGCACGGTCCTCATCACGGCGCCGAGCCTGTACCTGGGCGAGGCCACCGGGGTGTTCACCTGGAAGACCGTGCAGTCGTGGTCGAGCCCGACCCAGACCTTCGGCGCCCTGTTCTTCGCCCCGATCGTCCTGCTCCTCATCGACCTGCTCGGCCGCAAGCCACAGCCACGGGGCAGGTGGGTCCTCCTGGGGATCTTGCTCGCGGCGGTCATGGGGGCGAAGGCCAGCTATCTGCCGCTGCTCATGGCGGGGCTCATGGCGGTCGCGCTGGTCGAGGCGGTCAGGTGGTTCGCCCTGCCCCGGCGACCGCTCGTCGCGCTCGGCCTCACCGCGGCGTGCCTGCTCTTCGCGCAGTGCGTGCTGTTCGGCGGCGCGCGGCAGGGCATCCTGATCGATCCGTTGTCGATCACGCGCCTGACCTTGAGGAGCATGACCGGCTTGGAGATCGGGGCCGAGTTCTCGCCGGCCGTCACGATCGGCGCCGCCCTGCTGTGCGTCCTGTGCGGGATCATCACGTGGTGCGGGATCTTCGGGCTCGTGGGCCGGCCGCACCTGCTCGTGCGGCCCGTGGTGGTCCTGGTGCTCAGCATGAGCGCGGCCGGTCTCGCGGCGGCGCTCGTACTCGGCCATCCGCATCAGTCCCAGAGCTATTTCCTCCAGGCGTCCTATCCCTACCTGGCGATGGTCGCGGTCTACGGGCTCGTGCTCATCGTGCGGAAGGCGCGCGTGCGGTTCGGAGCGGTGGCGGGCGCGGCCGGGGTGGGGGTGGTGGCCGTCTACGCCATCCGGACGCTCTGCGGCGTCAGGATCCCGCTGGACCCGGGCCAGGACGACATCATCCTGTTCCTGCCGTACCTCGCGCTGCTGGGTGTGATCCTGCTGGCCGTCGTCGTGCTGCGCGCCGCACGGCAGAGCGGGCTGCGTACCTGTGCCCTGGTGATCTGCATGGTCACGGCCGCCGGCACGCCCGCCGCCTGGTTCGCCCGGGTCATGCCCGGCACGTTCAGAAGCCCCGTGACCGCCGTCCAGAACCCGTACGGGGTGGCCGCCGGCCACAACGCGGCCGTGCCGCCGCAGGCGATTCCCGAGGGGGCCTTCACCGTCGGGCGGTGGCTGCGTGCCCACTCGGCTGTCGACGATCTCGTCGCGACGAACGTGCACTGCCGTATGGGCTTCGAAAACCCCTGTGACAGCCGTGCGTTCTGGGCGACCGCGCTGAGCGAGCGGCGGATGCTGGTCGAAGGCTGGGCCTACACGGTGACCAACATGGACAGCTGGCGCCCCGGTGAGGTGGTGGAGACCCGGCCGTTCTGGGATCGCGACCGGCTCCAGGCCAACGACACGGTGTTCCTGGCCCCCTCGGCGGAGGCGGTCCGGCGTCTGCGGGATGAGTACGGGGTTCGGTGGCTCTTCGTGGACGAGCGCCGGATGAATCCCGGCGCCAACCTCGGCGCCTTCGCGGACCTTCAGCTCCGTGCCGGCGACTACGCCGTCTACCGGTTGCCCGCGACGGGCCTGTGACGGTGCCGCCGAGGCGTGAGATCCCTTTCACGTGACCGCCGGATAGGGCGCCGAAACGCCGAAATATGCGCTGAAGGCGCGGATGAACTGGCGCCGCGAGTCCGTTCGGCGCAAACGTGCTGCTTAGTTTCGCTGATGCGCGACGGAATTCGCATCGAAGTCGAACGAGTTTTGCCCCCAAACGGTGCGCGGCCTAGAACAGGCCGCTCCCCGCATCCAGGTGCGCCCGCTGAGGTCGGAGACCCCGGGAGCCGCTTTCAGCGACGTCACGGCCATGTCGTTCCGAGGAGCGCGTCGCGGACGCTGGATCAGCAGCAAAACAGGGAAATCATTCTCGACTGACCGGGTAACGGCGTCGACAAGACGTGGCTGATCGAGGACATCAACGCGTGGCACGTATATCGACGTGCCCGCAGCCTCCAAGGATTTCAACTCCGCCAACGGCCGCGCTGTCCACCGCATATAACCAGATTTGACGGAAGCTCTGCCATGTCTTTCAGTCGTTGACTGCCGCGTCACAGGCGTCGCCGAGTTAGAAAGTAATGTGATCTGGTTGGTCTCGGGCGACGTGGGCGGGGACGACATCGTCGCACCGGCACATTCGATTACCGAGCAAAGGAGAAACTTTTGCAGCCGCAATCCATTGAGTCGTCCGAACGCCTCCGAATAAGCGTGATCGGCGCCGGATATCTGGGCACCGCCCACGCGGTGGGCATGGCCCAGCTCGGCCACGATGTCATCGCCATGGACATCGACAAGGAGAAGATCGCGAGGCTGTCCGCGTGCGAGCTGCCCTTCTTCGAGCCCGGCCTCGGCGAGTTGCTGCGTAAGAGTGTGGAGGCGGGCCGGCTCCGCTTCACCGCGGCGTACGACGATGTCGCCGAGGCGGACGTCCATTTCGTCTGCGTGGGCACACCACAGCTGCCCGGCTCCTTCAACGCGGATCTGCGGTGGGTCGAGACGGCCTTCGCCGAGCTGGCGCGGCGGGTGGTCGGGCCGGCGATCATCGTGGGGAAATCCACGGTGCCGGTGGGTACCGCACGGCGCATGGCCGATGTCGTCCGCCACCAGACCAGCGGCAGCCGGGTGGAGGTGGCGTGGAATCCGGAGTTCCTTCGCGAAGGACACGCGGTTCAGGACACGCTCCAGCCCGATCGGCTCATTTTCGGGGTGGAGTCGCGGTGGGCGGAGCAACTGCTGCGGGCCGTCTACCAGCCGATCATCGAGGACGGCTGTCCTCTCGTGGTGACCGACTTCGCCACTGCCGAGCTCGTCAAGGTCTCGGCCAACGCGTTTCTCGCGATGAAGATCTCCTTCATCAACTCCGTGGCGCAGATATGTGAGGCCACCGGCGGCGCCGTGCTGCCGCTCGCCGAGGCACTCGGCTACGACGAGAGAATCGGCCGGCGCTTCCTGGGCCCCGGACTCGGCTTCGGTGGCGGCTGCCTGCCCAAAGACGTTCGTGCCCTGTACGCCTGCGCGACGGAGCTCGGCCTGGACGAGGTCGCCACGTTCATCAGGCAGATCGACACCATCAACCTGAGTCGCAGGGACCGCGCCCTCACGCTCGGCCGGGACCTCCTGGGAGGCACGTACGAGGGAAAGCGGGTCTGCGTCCTCGGCGCCGCGTTCAAGCCGAACACCGATGACGTCCGGGATTCCCCCGCGCTGGCGGTGGCGGTCGCCGCCCATCGCGCGGGCGCGCGGGTCACCATGCACGATCCCGTCGCGATGAACAGTGCCTGGCTGGTCCATCCGGAGATCGAGTACGCCGAGACGATTGTCACGGCCGCGCGGGAGGCCGACCTCGTCATGCTGCTGACCGACTGGACCGAGTTCCAGGACATGGATCCCGCACTGCTCAGCAGCGTCGTCCGAAGCCGGAACGTGCTGGACGGGCGCAACGCGCTGACGCCGGAACGCTGGCGCGTGGCCGGTTGGACCTACCGCGCTTGACCGAACTCTCGTTTCCGACAAGGGGTGGACGTGCGACTCGCGCAGGTCCACCCCTTGTTCGACCTCGTGCGGCGCGAGTTCTGATGGCCTGATCAGTCCGGCAATGTCCAGGACATGTCTTCCCAATTCTTACGCCGTACGGTGATGCCGCCGACGCTCCCACCTGTGCGAAGAGTGATCCTTTAGGCACGTGAGCAACGATCGGGGGGCGCGTCATGAGGAGACTGCACGTCTGCGAAGTCATCAAGGACCTGGGGGTCGGCGGCGCGGAGATGCTGCTCGTCGAGCGATTGCTGGCCGCGCCACCCACGGGCATGCGCTACACGGTCCTCTGCCAGAGCGCGGCGACCGACGAGCTCGTCCAGCGATTGCGGCAGGCGGATATAGAGGTGATCAATCTCGCCGCCTGGCCGCGGCCGCTCCGCCTGGCCCGTCTGGCGGTGGAGGTCAGACGCCTGCGCCCGCACGTGCTCAACCTCCATTCGCCCGTGCCCGCGTCGCTGCTCCGGCTGACGGCGCGGCTGTCCAGGCCGAGGCCCGCGCTGGTCTCGACCGTGCACAACGTCCGCTACCGCCTGCCGACGATGCTGCTAGACCGGGCGACGGGATGGCTGGACGACCGGACCGTGGCCGTCTCTCCGCAGGTCGCGCGGGCCATCGTCAGCCGGGGCGCGCGCAACCTGTCAACCAGGATCCACGGCATCAACGTCGCGGAGCAGCGCCGCCGGGCGGGGGAGGCCGCGCGGACCAGACAGGAGTGGGATGTTCCCGAGTCCGTCTTCCTCATCGCGCACGTCGGCAACTTCCGTCCGCAGAAGCAGCACGGTGTGCTCATCGAGGCGGCGGCCAAGGTGGTCGACCGCGATCCGCGGGCTGTCTTCCTGCTGGCCGGCACCGGTCCCTTGCATGACGAGACGGCTCGCCGCGTCGCCGAGCTCCAGTCGGACGGCGTGCGGCTGCTCGGACATGTGCCGGACGCCGCCCGGCTGATCGCTTCGGCCGATCTGCTCGTGCTCAGCTCCGCGCACGAAGGGCTGCCCGTCGTCATCATGGAGGCCCTGGCGGCCGGCGTGCCGGTGGTGTCCACGGCCGTCGGAGGGGTGCCGGACCTGATCGACAACGGCCGGAACGGCCTCCTGACCAGGCCTGGAGACCCCGATGCGCTCGCTGAGGCCATTCTTCGGGCAATGCGGCCCGACGTTCACGCACAGCTTCGCGACGGGATACGGAACGGCGCCGACCCGGTGGACATAGGCCAGACGGCGGAGTGGTTCGAACGGCTCTACGACGAAGTCGTCACCGATGGCGGTGAGGTGCCGCGTCGGCGGAAGGCGGGCAGGCTTTGACGGCCGGGCCGGATCTCGCTGTCGGCACACGAGATCCGGCCATCGCCGGCTATTCCGAGGCGGGGACGACTTCGTGCTGAAGGGTCCACTCCACCTGCGTCGTCAATCCGGTGCGCAGATCGATCGTGGGCTGAAAGCCGATCACGTCTTTCGCCCGGGAGACATCGGCATGCGTATCCCGCACATCGCCGGCCTGGCCTCGCCCGAATTCGAGGACGACCGGCCGCCCGACGATGGTGCCGACGAGGTCGGCCACGTCGAGCACCGAGGTCGTGACCCCGGTGCCGATGTTCAGGGCTTCCGCTTCGGCCTCCGCGGTCATGGCCATCAGATTGGCCCGCACGGCGTCGGCGATGAAAGTGAAGTCCCTTCGTTGCTTGCCGTCGCCCAGAATCGTGACGGCCTTTCCGGTCAGCGCCGATTCGATCAACTTGCTGATCAGCATGTCACGGCGTTGCCTCGGGCCGTAGACCGTGAAGTAGCGCAGCGCCACGACCGTTGGCCGGGATCGTGCGCGCCGCGCGTGAGCGAGGGCCAACTGCTCCGCGGCGAGCTTCGTCACCCCGTAGGGCGAGAGCGGGGCGGGGAGGTCTTCTTCGGTTACCGGTCCGTTCGGCGCGCCGCCGTACACGCTGGACGAGGATGACACCACGACACGGCGGACAGAGGTATGGGCGGCCGCCTCCATCAGGAGATGGGTGGCGACGATGTTGCTCCTCGCGTAGCTGGTGAACTCGGCTCCCCATGAAGGGCGGACGCCGGGCCGGGCGGCGATATGAAATACCGTGTCCGCACCTTCGAGCTGAGGTTCGAGGGGTATCTCGGCTAGATCGCCACGAATCAGTGTGAAGCGGTCGCTGACCTCGTTCAGCCGAAGGTTCCGCTCGGTGACCTCCTGGGGATGGCCCAGGCAATGGTCGATGCCGACGACCTCGTGGCCGTCGTCGAGCAGTGACCTCGCGATGTGGGAACCGATGAACCCGGCGACTCCCGTCACGACGATACGCTGCCCTGCCGGGGCGGCCTCCATGGGTTTCATCGATCGGTTCTCCTTATCTGAGCACTGCGGAATTTGATGGCACCGCGAGAAATGGAAACCCTTTGCATCCTCTTGCCCTTCGGCGTCACGCCGGCGGCATCGAGGTGTGCGGGACAGGAAATCCGGGACGGTCTCGACCGTCCCGCCGATATGTTCTGCGGGCCATGATACCGAGAATGATCGGGCGAGCACTTATCGCCGGAAGGCGTGTTGCGAAACGCGAGATGCCGCAGGTCCGCGCCTTCACATGGAGCCACGCCCACCTTGGTGGGGATGTCGTGGTGTGTGGCCCATGGTGGTCTAGGATCCATTTCCAGCAAGGATGCCAGGACTACGAACAGCTCAACGGGAAAATCGCCCTAAAGATTGCATCGGGAGAGCGTAACGGCTTTCCGGGTCGACGCGTTCCTGAATTTGTCGGTTCTGCTGGCGCGCTATTGATCGCCCGGCCGAGGAACGCCATTTCTTGCGCCAACTGATGGAGGACTGATGTGCGGGATAGCCGGGATCGTATCGACGACACGTCCCGACCCGGCGCTCGTGCGTCGCATGTGCGAGGTGATCGAGCACCGTGGTCCGGACGGTGCCGGATTTTATAGTGACGAGCACGCGGCGCTCGGCATGCGACGACTGGCGATCATCGACCTGGCCTCGGGCGGCCAGCCCGTCTACAGCGAGGACGGCGAGGTCGTGGCCGTCTTCAACGGTGAGATCTACAACTTCGCCGAGCTGCGGCGGGACCTGTCCAGACGAGGGCATCGGCTGCGCGGGACAGGGGATTCCGAGTGCCTGGTCCACCTCTACGAGGAGCACGGCACCGAGATGGTCCACCGGCTCAGGGGAATGTTCGCCTTCGCCATCTGGGATCGTGCCCGCGAACGATTGGTCCTCGCGCGTGACCGCGTGGGGAAGAAGCCCCTTTACTGGCGTTCGGACGGCACTTCGCTGGTGTTCGGGTCGGAGCTGAAGTCCCTGGCGCAGGATCCGCGCCTGCGCCGCGAAGTCGATCCGGTGGCATTGGATCACTATCTGACCTACAAGTACGTCCCGGCACCGTGGTCCATCTACCAGGACGTGCACAAACTCCCGCCCGGCCATCTCCTGGTCTGGGAACGAGGGAACGTCTCCGTGGACCGCTACTGGAGTCTGGACAGTTCGCCCCGGCCGGTGCTGGATGAGGAGGCGGAAGAGGAGCGACTGCGTGAGCTGCTCCTGGAAGCCACCCGCATCCGCATGGTGAGTGAGCGCCCTATCGGGGCGTTCCTGTCGGGCGGGGTCGACTCGTCCGCGGTGGTGGCGGCCATGGCCATGCAGAGCCACGAACAGGTGCGTACGTTCTGCATCGGTTTCGAGGACAGCGATTATGACGAGCGGCACAAGGCCCGGATGGTGGCGGAGCGATATGGCACGGAGCATCATGAGCTCGTCGTCACGTCCAACCTGCTGGACGTCCTGCCGCACATTGCCTGGCACTTCGATGAGCCGTTCGCCGACGCCTCGGCCATCCCCAGTTTCTACGTCGCGCAGCTGAGCCGGAAGCACGTCACCGTGGTGCTCAACGGTGACGGTGGCGACGAGAGTTTCGGGGGATATCAGCGCTACGTTCGGATGGGGCAGGCCGAGCGGATTCCGGTCATGCCCCACACCCTGGCGATGCCGACCGGCCGCCTCGGCGACCTGATCGCGGATCGGACCGTCAGCGGATCTTGGCCACGGCGGCTCGCCCGGCTGATGCAGATCGCCGCGGCGCCCCCGGCACGCCGCTACGCCCGCCTCATGTCCCAGTTCACCCACCGGCAGAAGTTCGCCCTCTACAGTGACGAGCTTCGCGAGCTGCTGGCGGGGGTGGACAGTCACCGGCTGCTCGACGAGGCGTTCGAGCGATCATCGGCGGCGACCTGTCTCGGCCGCATTCTGGACGTCGACATCGCGAGCTATCTACCGGACGATCTCCTGGTCAAGGTGGATATCTCCACCATGGCCAACTCGCTGGAGGCCCGCTCCCCGCTCCTGGATCACCACCTGATGGAATGGGCGGCCGGCCTGCCCATCGCGCTGAAGGTGCGCAACGGTGAGACGAAGGTCCTGCTCAAGCGTGCCGTCGCCCCTTGGCTGCCCAAGGAGATCCTGGGCTTCCCCAAGCAGGGATTCGACGTGCCGCTGGCGGCGTGGCTCCGGGGTGAGCTACGTGAGCCGGCCTTCGACCTGCTCACCGACGCCACCGCCCGCAGCCGGGGCATGTTCCGGCCACAGGCCGTCCGGGACCTCCTCCAGCGGCATGTCGAAGGAGCCGACCACAGTGTCCAGCTCTGGGCTCTCCTGCAGTTCGAACTCTGGTATCGAGCTCACGTAACCGCCGACGATCTCGCGAGGCCCGAGACCGGTTGTGACCCCTTGACGTGAGCGCGTGCTTCGCCGAACGCCGTCCCTGTGATCGCGGGCCACGGGATCGCGCTCACCACGACAAGGAAGATCACTCGAGTGATGCGTAGCCAGCACGAGGCAAGAAGGCCGAGCTCCTTGCGACGCGGAGCGTCGAGCACCGCCGTCAGCGATGGGCCCCCCTCTGGAGTTCCGCTCCTTCGGGCCTTGCTCTTTTCCGGCAACTCGAATACGGCCAAGATCGTACAGACGGTGGTGAGCCAGGGGCTCCGCCTTCTGCTGGCCACATTCACCAGCATCTTGATCGCACGCTACCTGCAGCCGGAGGGCAGGGGTCTGTACGCGATGATCGTCAGCTTGGTCAGCGCGTCGGTCATTCTTGGGCATTTCACCATCGTCAATTCCCAGATCGCGTTCTGGAAGGACGGCGCTCTCAGCCGTGCGCTGATCGCCAACGGTCTCCTGCTCGGGGTGGGGCTGGGCGCGGTGGCCGCCCTGGGCGCCTTCGCCGTATCACCGCTGGTGTTTCCGAACCGGCCGGCCCTGATCCTGGCGGTGGCTCTGTCGGCGGTGCCCGCCATGGCGGCGATCATCAACCTGCGGGGCATCCTGACGCTCCAGGCCAGGGTGGACCTGGTCAACCGCAGTATCCTCATCTCCGGCCTGGTCAACTGCGTGTCCCTGGTCCTGCTGGCGGTGCTGGGCCACTTCACGATCTTCACGGTCATCATCATGTGGGCCGTCTCCGCCGCGCTGCCGCTCCCGTTGTACCTGCGGGCGCTGCGCCCGAACCTCGGCCACGCCACCCGGGAACTCGCCGTGCGCCAACTCGGCCTCGCGGGGCGCTACTACGTCGGCAACATCGCCCAGTATCTCCTGCTGTATTCGGTGGCGGACATCATGCTGCTCAACACGCTGGTGTCCGCGTCCGAGGCCGGTCTCTACAGCGTGGCGGTGGTCGTGACCACGATAGCCAGGGTGCCCGCGGAGGCCGTTGTTCAGGTCGTCCTGCCACAGCAGGCCGGCGGTGACATGACCGAGTCCGCGGCGGCGACCGCGCGAGCGCTCCGGCTCTCGTCGCTCTGTTCATCGGGCTGCGCGCTCCTTCTCGCCGCCGCCTCCCCGCTGCTGATCCCCTGGGTGTTCGGTCCCTCATATGAGGGAAGCGTCCCACCGCTGGTCGTCCTGGCCCCGGGGGTCGCCGCGTACGCCGTCGTGCGCCTGACGGGGCAGTACCTGATCCGGCTCGACCGCCCCCTCTCGATGTCCGGGATCACCATCGGGGCACTCGCGGTGAACATCGCGCTCGACCTGCTGCTGATCCCCCGCATGGGGGCGGTGGGAGCCGCGCTGTCATCCTCGATCGCCTACGGCCTGCTGGCGGTCATCGGGGTCACGTGGTTCCTCCGGGCACGCGCGTCTTCAGCGAAGTAGAGCAGGTATTGTTTCGGCCATTTGGCGCTGCGCCACGGCCGGGTCACAACCGGGCGGCAATACCGTGGATGGACGGTAATTTCCGGGGTCCGAGGTGCGGCCGTTCGCATGCCATGTCCGCGCCCGGACTTTCGCCGCGACAGGACGAAAGGCTTTGCCATGCGGAAAAGAGACCGGTCCGCCCTCCGCCGTGTCGCATTTCTTATCGGGCACCTGGGGCGGGGGGGCGCCGAGGCGCAGATATCTCTGCTCGCGCAGGGCCTGTCCAACAGGGGCATCGAGGTTCACATGTTCCTGATCTCGAAAAGCGGGCCGCACGAAGCGGTTCTCCGAGACGCTGGAATAGCGGTGCACCATCTCGGGTTCGGCCGCAAACCGTCGGGAGCACCTGACCTGGTGCGGTGCCTGCGGGGTTACGTACGGCTCATCACCTCGTTGCGGCGTATTCGGCCTGACGTGCTGCACGCCTATCTTTTCGAGGGCCGCATGCTGGGAGCGCCCGCCGCGCGATTGGCGGGCGTCCCCGTCATGGTGGCCGGTCGGCGCAATGCGGGTGAGCCGGAACAGCGGCACCGCCGGGTGCTCGTTCTCGAACGAGCGATGACCCGGCTCACCGATCACGTCGTCGCGAACGCGATCGCCGTGGCCGAGGAAGCCCGCACCATCGTCAAGATACCGGCCCGCAAACTGACCGTGATCTACAACGGTCTACGGGCTTCCGCGTTCGAGCAGGCCGAACCGGCGAGCATCGACACCGAACTCCCTGTTGTGCTGTGCGTGGCCCGCCTGGCGCCGCAGAAAGGGCACACCATTCTGCTCGACGCCGCTTCGCGGCTTCTCCGGCGAGGCCGGCCGTGCACGTTCCTGCTCGCCGGCGAAGGCAGGGAACGGCACCGTCTGGAAGAGCTGGTCCGCGAGCTGGGGGTGGATGTTCGTTTCCTCGGTGACCGCACTGACGTCAACGCGCTCCTGGCCAATGCCGATGTGGTGGTTCTGCCCTCGCTGTGGGAAGGCCTGAGCAACGCGGTCATGGAGGCGATGGCCGCGGGGCGGCCGATCGTCGCCACCGCGATAGGCGGTACACCCGAATTGCTGGCGGGCCGGGGCGTCCTGGTCCCCGTGTCCGACGCGGAAGCCTTGGCCGACGGCATCGTCCGGGTGCTCGACGACCCGGACCTCGCGGCTTCGCTCGGCCGCGCCGCCCGCGCCTGGGCCCGCGAGCATCTTGACGTGGACGTGATGATCGATCAGCACGTCGATCTCTACCAGCGGCTCGCCCGGATCCAGAAGGACTGGACGAGTAAGTCCTAAGCGCGGGTCAGTGGCCGAGGTGCGGCTTCTTCCGTGTCCGACGACGGCCGGATCCTGCTCCAGGCCACAGCGGACAGCAGACTCGTGACCATGACGATGGGAATGCGCTGCCGGAAGATCAGTCCGACGTTGGCCACCGTCGTCGCGTAGGCGATCGTGCTCGGCACGACGAACAGCAGCAGGATCAAGAGCACTCGCCGGTCATGACGCCATAGCAGGCGCGCCCCGCGCACCGCGCTGTAGAGCATGTAGTACCAGACCAGCATCTCGATCTTCCCCAGTTGCAGCGTCGCGCTGCCCTCGGCCCAGGGGAAGGGGGCCAGCAGCGTGTAGAGCAACTTCGGGATCAGCGAGCCCCACGCGCTGCCGCTGTCGTCGAACAGCACGCCCGAACCTTGGCTGGCGTACGAGCGGCGAGCCGCCTCCGACTGACCGAACTCCAACTGGCCCAGTGCCGTCTCCATGGCCCCGCCGCCGTCGACGTAGCCGAAGAAGAACAGGCCCGACGCCAGCAATCCGGCGGAGACGACCAGAACACGAGTGAGCGCGGCGCCCCTTGAACCCATGACCCCGAGCAGCGCCGGGACCCCGCACATGAACACCATGTACGCACGCACGTTCAACAGAGCCCAGAGGAGTGACAGCGTCATGAGCGGTTTGCGTAGGTCGAATCGTCGCGCAGTCGAGACGGCAAGGTAAAGACAGCTCACAACGAGGAACGCGTTGAATCCATCCTTGAACATATCAGACGTGCACAGGAGAAACATGGGAGAAAAAGCGGTGACGACGAGCAGGATGAATGCCGCCCGTTCGTCGGCGCCCACCACCCGCGCGAACCTGTACATGACGATGCACAACGCGCACGCTATCAACGCCACGACCGCCGTACAGGCGAGCGCGGCCGGTCCGCCGCACAGATATATGACGATGGCGAAGACATAACACGGTAGAGCCACGGAGTCGAAGCGCTCGGCCGGCACGGAGGTGGCGAACTGAAAGCCTTCGCGCTGCCAGAACGCGGCGGTCTCCAGCGACATGGCCTCGTATCCGAGGTGGTCACCGCCGTACCCGACGGCATCGGGCCGCACCACCGCGAGGTGCACGACAAGCCGGACGGCGAAGGCGGCGAGCAGCACCGGGAGCACCCGCCACGCCGTCTGTTTGTCAAAACTTACCGAAACAAGAACGACCAGTGTGATCACGGTGGCGGCGACTATAAGGTACTCCACCCAAACTCCTCAACGCTCATCGGGTGATGGCCGGACGGCACGCTGAACAATACGATGATCGGCCGCCGAGATCGACATGGCACTCCGAACCGCTGCAAGTCAGTAGGAAAGACGTCGGCCTGTCACCTCATCCGATGCGATTCCATAACCTGCGGGGACAAGATATGCAAATATTCCGTCGGCACCGCGACTCGGACCATTGCGCGAGTCAAGACCCAAGCTAGCTTCTGCGGCATGAAGACCCATTCCGCAGGAGCTTGTGCGAAGCCGGACGGCCGCATAAGAGTCATGGATGTCATCGCCCGGATGAACATCGGCGGCCCGGCTACTCAGCTGACGGGGTTGTGCGCGCAGTTGAACCATGACAAGTTCGACCATCGCCTCTACACGGGTGACGTCGGTGGTGACGAAGGGGACCATTTCCTGCTCCGGAACCCGGCGATGCCGGTTCATCGGGTTCCTGGGCTCGGCCGCTCGATCAAGCCTGCTGACGACGTCCGGGCCGTCATGCACCTGATCAAGGCGATCCGCGCGTTCCGGCCGCATATCGTGCACACGCGTACCACGAAGGCTGGATTGCTGGGTCGCGTGGCCGCCCGCCTTTCGGGCATCAACCCGGCCCTGGCCCACGTGTTTCACGGGCATCTTCTTTATGGGCACTTCTCCCCGCCCAAGCGATTTGTCTACGTGCGGACGGAGCGACTTCTCGCGTCGATGTCCGATCGTCTGGTGACGGTCGGAGCCCGCGTCCGCGACGAATTGCTGGCGGCCGGAATCGGCCGTCTGGAGCAGTACATCGTCACCCCACCAGGCGTCGGGCTCGGCGCGATCCCCAGCCGCGAAGATGCCCGCCTGTCTCTGGGGCTCCCGCTGGACGCGCCCGTCGTCGCCTTCGTCGGCCGGCTCACCCAGGTGAAGCGGCCCGACAGGTTCGTCGCCGCGGCGACCGCCGTGCTCCGGAGCGTGCCCGGCTGCCGCTTCGTCGTCTGCGGGGACGGCGAGCTCCGTGAGGAGATGGAACAGGCCATCGCTCCCATGCGCGATTCCTTCCATCTGCTCGGATGGAGAAACGACGTGGCGACGGTCTACTCGGCCGCCGACATGGTCCTGCTCACCTCCGACAATGAGGGGATGCCGGTCGCGCTCATCGAGGCCGGGATGGCGGGAAGGCCCTCCGTCTCCACCCGGGTGGGAAGTGTCGCCGAGGTGATCCGGCATGAGCACACCGGTTTCGTGAGCTCCGCCGACGTCGGCGAGCTGGTGGAACACACCGTACGACTGCTGCGCGACCCCGAACTCAGACACCAGATGGGTGCGGCCGCCCGCCACTGGACCACCTCCTCATTCGGGGTGGAGCGCCTGGTGGCCGACACCGAGGCCATGTATCGATCGCTGTATGAAGAGCGCCGGGCGAACCGCGCTTCAGCGGGAAGCGTGAGGTGACCAGATGCGATTTCTGATTACGGGCGGGGCCGGGTTCATCGGGTCCCATCTCACCGACGCGCTGCTGGCCCGCGGCGACTCCGTCGTGATCGTGGACAACCTGTCGACGGGACGACTCGCGAACCTCGCGCTCTCCGCCGACCATCCCCACCTGCAGTTCGTCCAGGGATCCGTACTGGACGAACTCATGGTGGACGAGCTGGTTCACCAGTGCGACGTCGTCATCCATCTCGCGGCCGCGGTCGGCGTCAAGCTGATAGTCGAGCAGCCGCTTCGGTGCCTGACGACCAACATCCGCGGCTCGGAGGTCGTCATCGAGGCCGCGCATCGATACCGGAAAAAGATCCTGATCACCAGTTCGAGCGAGATCTACGGCAAGAATTCGGCCGGACCGCTGAAGGAGGACGCCGACCGCATTCTCGGCAGCCCGTCCGTGGTGAGATGGGCCTACAGCACGGCGAAGGCCGTCGACGAGATCCTCGCCAACGCCTATCACCAGGAACGCGGCCTGCCGACGATCGTCGTCAGGCTGTTCAACACCGTGGGGCCCCGGCAGAGCCCGGCCTACGGAATGGTCATCCCGCGCCTCGTCCACCAGGCGGTCAGCGGTGCGCCCCTCACGGTCTTCGGTGACGGAAGCCAGACCCGCTGCTTCGCGCACGTCGCGGACGTCATCGACGCGCTGCTCCGGCTCCTCGACCTCGAGGCGGCGGTCGGGCGGACCTTCAACATCGGCTCCGCGAACGAGGTGAGCATCCTGGAGCTGGCCAAGCTGATCATCGATCACACCGGGTCCATGTCCGGGATCGACCTCATCCCGTATCACGAGGCCTACCGGCAGGGTTTCGAGGACATGACCCGCCGGGTCCCCGACACCACCAGGATTCGCGAGCTCACCGGCTGGGTTCCACGGCGCACTCTCGACGAGATCCTCGTCGAGGTCGTCAAGCAGGTTCGCGAAGAGCTTCCGGCGTCCATCCGGTGAACGAGACGATCGCCCTTGCCACAGGCGTGGCCGCGTTCCTGATCAGCTGTATGGCGATCGTGCCGTTGAAGCGCCTGGCGCTGGCCTGGGAACTGACCGATCGCCCCAGTGAGCAGAAGGCCCACGCCCGCCCGACGCCTTACCTCGGTGGCATCGCGATCACGTTCGGCACGGTCGTGCCCGTGATCGCGGTGATCGGCTTCGCCGATCTCCGGATCCTGGCGATCCTCCTGGCGGGCACCGCGGTGTCACTGGTCGGCCTGATCGACGACGTCGGCCCGCTGCGCCCGGTCACCAGGCTGGTCGTGGAGGCCGGGGCGGCGAGCGGGGTCGTGCTCTCCGGGGTCCACTTCACCACGCCGGCCGACGGATGGCTGGACGGACTGCTCACGGTCGTGTGGATCGTCGTGATGCTCAACTCCTTCAACCTGCTGGACAACATGGACGGCGCGCTGGGCGCCGTCACCACCGTCACGGCCGCCTTCCTCGGTGTAACGGCCTTCGTGACCGGCCAGCCGGCGTTGGGGCTGCTCCTGATCGCGCTCGCCGGCACCAGCCTGGGATTCCTGCCGCACAACTGGGCGCCCGCGCGGATATTCATGGGTGACTCCGGATCCCTGTTCATCGGGTTCGTGCTCACCTGCTCGGCGGTCCTCCTGGTGATGGGGCAGAGCCCCGGCAGGGTGCTCGCCGGGTTGCTCCTCCCGACCTTCGTCGCCACCGTCGACACCGGTGTCGTGTTCATCTCGCGGATGCGGGCGGGTCGCTCGCCGCTGACGGGTGGTACCGACCATGTGTCACACCGGCTCCGCCGGATGGGTCTCTCCACCCGGGCGGTCGCCGCGACGCTCGGCGCGATCGCGGCCGTGGCCGGCTGCTGCTGTCTGATGATGGCCCTGCGCCTGATATCGCCCCTGGTCACGACGATGGTCGTGGGCGGAACCGCGGTCGTTCTCATCGTCCTGCTGCAGGGTGTGCACGTCTACGCGCCGATCGAAGACCTGAATGCTCCTCCAAGAATCCGTGAAAGGCGGCGTTGATCCAGTGGATCTGCTCTACTACCTGCGGCTCCTGCGCAGGAACTGGCTGCTCCTCCTCCTCTCTGTGGGGATCGGGGTAGGCACGGCGGTGGTGGTCACCGCGAACACGCCGCCGCAGTATGTCGCGACGATCTCCATGCTGGTCTCCGGCCACGACAGGGAAGGCAGCCTGTCCACCGCGTACCAGGCGGGAATGCTGTCGGCGCAGCGGGTGCAGTCCTATGCCACCCTGCTGTCCAGTCGCCGGGTGGTCAGCCAGATCACCACGCCCGATGACATCCGGCGCCTGCAGGGGAACATCGCGGCGGAAGTGGTCCCCGGTACGGTCCTGCTCCGTGCGACCGTCACCGACAACGACCCTTCCCGCGCCGCACAGCTGGCCAACGCCCTGGGAACGCGGTTCACCCAGCTGATCGACCAGATCGAACGGCCCGCTCCTGGCAGCCGCCCCACGATCAAGATCACGGTGGTGGACCAGGCGGAGACCCCTCAGGCGCCGGTCAGCCCCAAGCCGATGGTCAACCTGGCGCTCGGCGTACTGATCGCGCTGCTCATCGCCGTCGCCACGCTGGTGCTCCGCGACCGCCTGGACACGACCATCAAGTCCTCCGACACGCTGCAGCGGACCTCGAAGAGCTCGACTCTCGGCATCATCGGGTACGAGAGGGACGCGCGGCGTCACCCGCTGATCGTCCGTCCCAGAGGTCGATCGAGCAGGTCGGAGTCGTTCCGCTCGCTGCGGACGAACCTGCAGTTCATCGGCGTGGACCGGCAGCCCAAATCACTGGTGATCACCAGTTGCCTGCCGAACGAGGGCAAGTCCTCCACCTCCTCCAACCTGGCGATCACCCTGGCCCAGGCAGGCTGGCGGGTGCTCCTGGTCGACGGCGACCTTCGTCGTCCGCGTATCCCGACCTACCTCGGCATCGAGGGCGCGGTCGGCCTGACGGACGTGCTGATCGGCAAGGCGCGGCTGGACCAGGTGATCCAGCCTTGGGGAGAGCCGCGCCTGTTCGTGTTGCCGAGCGGCCGGATCCCGCCGAACCCGAGTGAGCTGCTCGGCTCCCGGGGGATGCGCAATGTGCTCGACCAGGTGACGGCCGACTACGACATCGTGATCATCGACGCGCCGCCGCTGCTGCCGGTCACCGACGCCGCGACACTCTCGGCGATCTGCGACGGAGTGCTGCTCGTCGCCCGGTACGGCAAGACTCGGCAGGAGCACATCCTGCGGGGCACGGAACTGCTGTCGTCGATCAACGCACGCATCGTGGGTACGGTCATGAACTTCGTCCCGGCCAAGGCCAGCCGATACGACGGCTACGGCTATGGCTACGGGTACGAGACGGATGCCAAGGCAGAGGTCAAGATATCGCCGGCTGTTTGAGGAGTTGAAGCGGGACGGCGAGCGATCTGGCGATCCGCCGTCCCGCCACCCGGTGGTGCCACAGGGAGCCACCGATGGGATCGAGGATGTCGGGCCGGTCCACGGGGACCAGGCCGCGCAGCATCCGCACCTCGTCGACCAGCGCGTGAGCCCGCCGTACGGCATCGTGGTGACACGTGATCGCCGTGGGCGCGACGGCTCGGGCCAGGGTGCCGAACTCGACGATGGTGAAGGTACGCCCGGCCGCCGGGAGGTGCATCGACACCGATTCGGCGCGGTGTGCGGAGGCGGCCGTCAGCACGAGGTCGGCCGCGGCCAGCACCTCGGTGGTGAGCGCCCGGGAGACGAAGCCGCTGGGATCACCGCCGAGGCGGAGCAGCGTCCGCCTCGTGCGTTCGTGCATCTCCAAGCCCGGCTCGGCGTGGGTGCCCGCGCTGGTCACCTGGAACGACGGTCCGAGGGCCGAACGGGCCAGCCGCTCCGCCAGAGGAGAGCGGCAGATGTTGCCCGTACACACGAACAGGATGTGGAAATCCCCCGTACCTTCCATGAGCGCGACGGTAGACCGCCCTGGTCAGGCAGCCGTGGGCGGCTCGCCGGTCTTTAACCCGCGCTATCGATCCTTTGGGACTCCGGACCGCAGCCGGTGCGGTCCTGGGTGATCCGGGTCTGCTGGGGATGAGCCAGCGGCTGCACCGGAACCAGTGGCGGCGCGGCCGAGGCGGGCTCCAGCAGGAGGAACTCCAGCGTCTTCGACTGTCCGGGAGCGAGCTCCAGCATGGTGGAGTAGACGGGATGGGATCGTTCGACCTCTTTGATGACCTTCACCCGCTTGCCGGCGATCCGTACGCCACCGTTCTGCGCTCCGGCTCCGGTGTACAGCGACACCCAGAGCAGGTTGGACCCGACGGCACGCGGGCGGTCGGGGTGGTCGAGGCGGCTGGTGACATACGCGGGCAGTTTCCGGTGCGGCACATCGTTGGTGAGACGGACCCGCACCTTCGTGACGCGCTGCCCGTCGGCGCGGCAGGAGCCCAGGTCGTACTGGAGCGAGCGCTTGAGGTAGTAGTCGAGCTTGTTGCCGCCGGAGTTGTTGATGACCAGACCGGCGAACGGTCCCGGCTTGTCCGGCAGCACGCCGCTCAGCGGCGTCGTCTCCAGACGTTGCTGCTCGGTGTCCCGGCGGCTCCAGACCTGGATCCGCCGCTCCTCCACCAACTGCGACAAGGTGGAGATCAAGGTGAGGGGATCCGGACGGGATCGGGCCAGCGCCTCGCTGACGGCGCCGGCGATCGTGATGAGGAACTTCTTACGCTCGTCCGGGTTCGGGTACCGGACATAGGCTTCCCGCTCGGTGAGGTCGATGACGTTCTGGGCGGTCACAGTCTCGCCACCCGGGAGCGTGACCGGCCCGATGAGCCGCAGCAGGTAGGAGAGACCGACCGGGTCGGTCGCGAGGGCGCCGTCCAACTGCCGGCCGGTCTGCCGTTCCCACAGCGCGGTCCAGGTATGTGCGGCGTACGGGAAATGTGGCGAAAGATTAGAATTGGAGAGCAGGGAAAGCGCACTCGGCCCATAACGCGCGCGAAATGCCGGCCCGTAGCCGGCGACCGGAGTGGAACTCGGGGAGAGGCGATTGTTGGCGGAGAGCCGCTCTATGCCGAGCTCGCCGCGCCCGGCTTTCAGAATGCCGAAGGCGCCCACCAGACCGCCGGTTCCCCGCGCTTCGGCATTCGTCTGGAAGGCCAGGAAATAACGGCGGGGACCGTCGTAGCCCAGCATCGGCGGCACCAGGGCGGCGGCGTCGGCCGCGGCACCGAGCCACCCGCGCAGCCGATCGGCTTCGCGCAGGGCCGTGGCGCGCGCCTCGTCCACCGCGTTCACGCCGGTGTTCGCCGGGGTGACGGACAGGCGTGAGCGCGCCAGGGAGACCCGGTCGGCGGCGGCGTCCAGGACCGGTGCCGCCGAATCGAGGACGGCCAGCAACTCCCGCACGTTGCTCATGGAAGGCCGGTCGTCCGTGGAACGCCGGTCGTCCGTGGCGGGCTCGACGTCCGTGATCAGTTGTGCGGTGGCCCGGTGGACGTCAGCCAGGGCGGTGGTCAGCTCCGCGACCGCCTCCGCCAGCCCGCGGATGGTCGTCGCGCCGTCTCCCACCACGGGAGCGTGAGCGATCAACGACCAGTCCGGGCCGGAGGTGAGCCGGCGGGCCTCGTACGCGTGCCATCGCGCGTCCGCGAGCGTCCCGGCCAGCCGGCCGGGGTCGCTCGCGCGCAGCAGGACCAGTGCGTCCCTGGTTGCCTGCAGATGGTCTCGCACGCTCAGACCGAGGTATGCGGACCAACTCCCGGCCAGCGTGAGACCTGCGGCCGGAGCCAGCAGGCTGACGATGGCGACTCGGCGTGTCTTACTTCGCACTGGCAGAACGGCGACGCCGAATGGCGATCAGTGTGCCGGCGGTTCCCATCAGCAGCATGCCCGCACCCGCCGCTGCCAGGGCCTTCACGGGCGCTCCTGTCATCGGCAGTTCCTTGTGGCCGTGATGGCAATGGCCACCGCAGCCCCAGTTGTTCCAGGGATGCCCCCCGTGGTCTCTGGGATCGTCGAAGTCGACGTGCACGTCAATGTGCGACGACGAGGTGGAGGTGACTCTCGGCGGGTAGGGCCGCGGGCTCACGGTCTCCGTGGTCGTGGTCGTGGTCGTGGGCGTCGGCCTGGGGCTCACGGTCCTCGTGGTCGTGGGCGTCGGCCTAGGGCTCATGGTCCTGGTGGTCGTCGGCCTGGGGGTCGCGGTCCTCGTGGACGTGGACGTGGGCGTCGGGGTCGCGGTCGTCACGGACGGGCTCGGCGTCGGGAAGGACTCGGCCGCCGCGAAGCCGGCGGTCCCGAACGCGATCCCACCTCCGGCGGCCATCGCCACAAAAATAGGTATCGTGATTTTTTCTCTCATTTCGGACTCCCCGTATGGATGGCGGTGCGGGTCATGGGACATTTCGCCCGGAATACCAGCGAAGTGTTCATCACAGAACCCGTTATATGCGCCCTACTAATAGGTGCTCCATCCGCCGCACGGTTCTTACCGAATGACCACTGATGGTTCTCCATATGTTGACGAACAGGCGGCGGCCCGGCCGGGCCGTCCGCCGTGCTGATCTCGCGGCGAGGCCGGTCCGGGGCGCCGACGGGTGCGGCGGGTCGCGGGGCCGACCCTCGGCCGGCCCCGGCGCCCGGCCCTCGACTGGCCTCGCCCGGCCCCGGCTGGCCCCGGCTCTGGCGTCCCGAGCGTCCGCCCGGCGTGTCGGGTGTCCCGGCCCGGCCGGGAGGAGCGCCGCGGTGGCAATTGGGGCCGAAACGCCCTTATGTCCGAATCGAGAGGTCTTTGTTTGATTATCGGCGTAAGTTGGGCGGGTTTGGGCGGCTTGCACTCTTGATTTGCCGCATCTGTGATCTTATTGTCGCCGCATGACCTCCGCTCCGGGCTCGCCCGGTGACGTTCTGACGCTCATCAGCGCCGGTTCCGCGACCACCCGCTCGGACCTCGCCAGACTCACCGGTCTGGCCAGGTCCACGATCAGCCAGCGGGTCGACGCGCTGATCGAACGCGGACTGGTGTCGGAGACCGGAAGCGGTGAGTCCACCGGCGGGCGCCCGCCACGGCAACTCCGCCTGCAGACCGAGGAGCACGCCTTCGCCGGCGTCGATCTGGGCGCCACGCACTGCCGGATCGCGCTGATGGACATCTCGGGCGACGTACTGGCCGAGTGCGAAGATCCGCTGCTGATCGCCGAGGGCCCGGAGACGGTCCTGGCGCACGTCGACGAGCGGCTGGAACGGCTGCTCGCCGAGGCGGGACGCCCCCGGGCCGCGCTCAAGGCGATCGGAATGGGGGTGCCGGGGCCGGTGGAGTTCGCCACGGGCCGGCCCAACAACCCGCCGATCATGCCCGGCTGGAACGACTACCCGATCCCCGAGCACTTCGCGGGCTGCACCGTACTCGTCGACAACGACGTGAACGTCATGGCGCTCGGCGAGCACCGCAACGCCTACCCCGGCGCCAGTCACCTGCTGTTCGTCAAGATCGGCACCGGCATCGGGTGCGGCATCGTGGCCGAGGGCAAGCTGCACCGCGGCGCCCAGGGGTCGGCCGGCGACATCGGCCACATCCGGGTCTCCGGCCACGAGGACGCCGGCTGCCGCTGCGGCAACAGCGCCTGCCTGGAGGCGGTCGCCGGCGGCGTGGCCGTCGCCAGGAGGCTGACCGAGCTGGGGACACCCGCCGAGACGGGGGCCGACGTGGTGGCGCTCGTACAGGCGGGCAACACGCAGGCGCTCCGGCTGGTCAGGGAGGCGGGCAGGCTCATCGGCGAGGTGCTGGCCAGCCTGGTCAACTTCTTCAACCCCGAGGTGATCGTCATCGGCGGCGCCCTGTCCCGGGTCCACGAGCACCTGCTCGCGGGCATCAAGGAGACCGTCTACCGCAGGTCGCTGCCGCTGGCCACGCACCACCTCTCGATCGTGCCGAGCCGTACCGGGATCAACGCCGCCGCGCTGGGCGCCGGGATCCTGGCGATCGAGCACTACCTGTCACCCGAGAACATCAACCGCATCGTCAACGCCTGAAAGGGACCCCGATGCTTGTCATGAGGGGGATCGTCAAGCAGTTCCCCGGCGTGCGCGCGCTCGACGGGGTGGACCTCGACGTGCGGGCCGGCGAGGTGCACTGCCTGCTCGGCCAGAACGGCGCGGGCAAGTCGACGCTCATCAAGGTGCTGGCGGGCGTCCACCAGCCCGACGAGGGCACGATCGAGTTCAACGGCGCGCAGGTCAGGGCGGGCAGCCCGATCGACGCCATCAGGCTCGGCTTCGCCACCATCTACCAGGAACTCGACCTGGTCGACGGGCTCAGCGTCGCGGAGAACATCTTCCTCGGCCACGAGCACGCCCGCGCCGGCTTCGTGAACAGGGGAGCGGTCAACCGGGCCGCCGGCGCCGTGCTGGCCAGGCTCGGCCACCCGGAGATCCGGCCGAAGGCCGAGGTCGGCCGCCTGTCACCGGCCGCCAAGCAGGTCGTCTCGATGGCCCGCGCGCTCTCGCACGAGGCGCGCCTGATCATCATGGACGAGCCGTCGGCCGCCCTGGCCCACGACGAGGTGGCGAACCTGTTCCGCATCATCCGCGAACTCACCGCCCAGGGCGTCGCCGTCGTCTACATCTCGCACCGGCTGGAGGAGATCCGCGAGATCGGCGACCGGGTCACCGTGCTCAAGGACGGCCGTACGGTCGCCGTCGGCCTGCCCGCCCGCGACACCCCCACCTCCGAGATCGTCTCGCTGATGACCGGCCGCAACGTCGAGTACGTCTTCCCACCTCGCGCCGCGGAGTCCCCGGGCGACGAGGTGCTGCGCGTCGAGGGACTCAGCTCGCCGGGCACGTTCGCCGACGTGTCGTTCTCGGTGCGCGCCGGTGAGATCGTCGGGCTGGCCGGGCTGGTCGGCTCCGGCCGTTCGGAGATCCTGGAGGCGGTCTACGGCGCACGTCGCGCCTCCGGCAGCGTCGTGCTCTCGGGCAAGCCCGTACGGCGGGGTGACATCGTCGGCACCGTACGGCGAGGCATGGGCCTGGCCCCGGAAGAGCGCAAGGCCCAAGCCCTCCTGCTCGACCAGAGTGTCACCGCCAACATCACCTTGGGCAGCCTGCCGGGATTCGCCAGGTTCGGCTGGATGGACCGGGCCCGCGAGAAGGCCGAGGCGCAGCGGCTGGTCGAGGTGCTCGACATCCGCCCGCCCGACCCAGAACGGCCGATCAAGACGCTGTCCGGCGGCAACCAGCAGAAGGCCGTACTGGCCCGCTGGCTGCTCGGCAGCCGCAAGCTGCTCCTGCTCGACGAGCCGACCAGGGGCGTGGACGTGGGCGCCAGGGCCGAGCTGTACGCGGTGATCCGCGGGCTGGCCGACCAGGGCATCGGCGTGCTGCTGGTGTCCAGCGAGGTGCCGGAGGTGCTGGGCCTGTCCGACCGCGTGCTGGTGCTGCGCGAGGGCACGGTCATCCACCAGGGCGACGCCCAAGACCTCGACGAGCACCGCGTGCTGGACATGATCATGGATGGGAGAGCCGCCTGATGAGCAACCCCGCAGAAGCGGGCCCGCACGACCGTTTCGCCGCGCGGGCGCCCGGCCCGCTGGCCTGGTTAGGGGAGACCCGGCACCTGGGCCTGGTGATCGCGCTGGTGCTGCTCGCGATCGTCGGCCTGGTCACCAAGCCCGAGAACTTCGCCACCACCTCCAACCTGGTCAGCATCCTGTCGCTGGCCGCCACCATCGGCGTCATCACGGTCGGCGCCACGTTCGTCATCATCGGCGGCGGCATCGACCTGTCGGTGGGCGCCACCATGGCCTTGGCCTCCGTCTGGGCCACCACGCTGGCCACCCAGGCGTACGGGCCGGCCGTGATGGCGATCTGCGCGATCCTCGTCGGCACCGGCACGGGGCTGGTCAACGGGCTGCTCATCGCGTACGGGCGGCTGGTGCCGTTCATCGCCACGCTGGCGATGCTGGTCGCGGCGCGGGGGCTGGCCCAGCGCATGTCCGACCGTAAGACGCAGATCATCCAGCCCGAGAACAGCGCGATCGTGGACCTGTCGACCACCCGGTTACTCGGCGTCCCGCTGCTCGTGTACATCTTCGCGCTGGTCGTGGCGCTCGGCTGGGTCCTGCTCAACCGCACCACGTTCGGCCGCCGCACGTACGCGGTCGGCGGCAACCCCGAGGCGGCCCGGCTCGCCGGCATCAACGTCCGCCGGCACACGATGCTCCTGTACGCCCTTTCCGGGCTGTGCTGCGGCATCGCCGCCATCCTCATCATGGCCCGCACCACCACGGGCTCCTCCACCCACGGCGACCTGTACGAGCTCGACGCCATCGCCGCCGTCATCATCGGCGGCACCCTGCTCACGGGCGGCCGCGGCACGATCATCGGCTCGATCCTGGGCCTGCTGATCTTCACTCTCATCACGAACCTGTTCATCCTCAACGGGCTCAACACCAGCGACCAGCTGATCGCCAAGGGCCTGATCATCGTCGTCGCCGTCCTTCTCCAGCGACGGAACCTGAAGGAGAGAGCACCATGAGCAACAACGTCGCGCGCAGAGGTTTCCTTGTCGGCGGAGCCGTGCTCTTAGCGGCCGGCTGCACCAGCAACGAGCCGGCGGTCGCGCCCTCGACGGCGGCGCCCGCCCCCGTTCCCGCGGCCAGCGGCAACGACCAGCCCGGCACCAAGGTCGTCATCGGCTTCTCCGCGCCCGCGGCCGACCACGGTTGGATCGCGGCCATCGCGAAGAACGCCGAGTCCGCCGCCAAGCAGTACGCGGACGTCGACTTCAAGCCCGTCGAGCCGACGAACGACATCAACCAGCAGATCTCCGCCGTCGAGTCGCTGATCGCGGCCAAGGTGAGCGCGCTGGTGATCCTGCCGAACGACGGCCAGCAGCTCAACCAGGTCGCGCTCCAGGCCACCCAGGCCGGGATCCCGGTCATCAACCTCGACCGGATCTTCCCCGACAAGCTGGCGTACCGCACGTGGATCGGCGGCGACAACTACGGCATGGGCGTCGCGGCCGGCCACTACATCGGCAAGCAGCTCAAGGACAAGGGCGTCTCGAACCCGGTGATCGTGGAGATCCAGGGCATCGCGACGCTCCCGCTGACCCAGGACCGCAGCAAGGGCTTCGCCGACGCGTTGAAGACGTACGGCTTCAGCGTCACGGCCAAGCAGGACGCCAAGTTCACCGTGGAGACGGGCAACTCGGTGGCCGCCAGCCTGCTGCAGGCGCACAAGAAGATCGACGCCCTGTGGAACCACGACGACGACCAGGGCGTGGGCGTACTGGCCGCGATCAAGGAGGCTGGGCGCAGCGAGTTCTTCATGGTCGGCGGCGCCGGCTCCCTGAACGCCATGAAGGAGATCCAGTCGGGCACCTCGGTGCTGAAGGCCACCGTCACCTACAGCCCCACGATGGCCGCCTCGGCCATCAAACTGGCCAGGTTGATAGCGCAGGAGAAGGGCATGAGCGACCTGGTGGAGAACCAGGTCCCGCAGTCGATCACGCTGGCGTCGGAGACTATCACCAAGGAGAACGTCGAGAAATACTTGCCTCTCGGCTTCGAATCCTGATCGGGGGTTGCATGTCAGACCAAACCATCGTCGGCGTGGGCATGATCGGCTACGCGTTCATGGGCCGCGTCCACTCCCAGGCCTGGCGCAGCGTCGGCGCCTTCTTCGACCTGCCGCTGGCACCCCGCATGGCGGTGCTGGCCGGTAGGTCCAAGGAACACACCGCCGCCGCTGCCGCCCGGCTCGGCTGGGCCGACGTCGAGACCGACTGGAGGGAAGTGGTCAGGCGCGACGACGTGCAGATCGTCGACATCTGCACGCCGGGCGACTCCCATGCCGAGATCGCCATCGCCGCCCTGGCGGCCGGCAAGCACGTGATCTGCGAGAAGCCGCTGGCCAACAGCGTGGCCGAGGCGGAGGCCATGGTGCGTGCCGCGGCTTCGGCGTCCGGCAAGAACATGGTGGCCTTCAACTACCGGCGGGTGCCGGCGGTGGCCCTGGCCCGGCGCTACGTCGAGGAGGGCCGGCTCGGCGAGATCCGGCACGTACGAGCCCAATACCTGCAAGATTGGATCGTCGATCCGGAGTTCCCGCTGGTGTGGCGGCTGCAGAAGGACAAGGCGGGGTCCGGTTCGCTCGGCGACATCGGGGCGCACATCATCGACACCGCCCAGTTCATCACCGGCCAGAACGTGGTGGGCGTCTCGGCGCTCACCGAGACGTTCGTCAAGGAACGCCCGCTCTCGCCGGGCTCTTCGGAGACCGGACCCGTCACCGTGGACGACGCCGCGCTCTTCATCGGCCGGCTCTCCGGAGGAGCGGTGGCCTCCTTCGAGGCCACCCGGTTCGCCACCGGACGCAAGAACGCGCTGCGCATCGAGCTCAACGGCTCGCTCGGCAGCCTCGCCTTCGACTTCGAGGCCATGAACGAGCTGTGGGTCAGTGAGGGGGGTGGCGGCTTCAAGCGCATCCTGGTCACAGAGCCCGACCACCCCTACGCGGCGGCGTGGTGGCCGCCCGGGCACGGACTCGGGTACGAGCACACCTTCACCCACGAGATCAAGGACTTCCTGGAGGCCATCGCCCAGGGCGACGACCCGGCGCCGTCGTTCGCGGACGGCCTCCGAGTGCAACGCGTGCTCGCCGCGGTCGAGCGCAGCGCGGCTGACTCCAGCCGCTTCACAGTCGTGGAGGACGTATGAGACCGGTCACATTGTTCACCGGCCAGTGGGCCGACCTGCCGTTCGAGGAGGTCTGCCGGCTCGCCGCCGAATGGGGCTACGACGGCCTGGAGATCGCCTGCTCCGGCGACCACTTCGACGTGGCGCAGGCGATCGCGGACCCGTCGTACGTCTCCGCGAAGCAGGCGCAGCTCGAAAAGCATGGCCTCAAGGTGTGGACCATCTCCAACCATCTTGTCGGCCAGGCCGTCTGCGACCACCCCATTGACGAGCGCCACAAGGCCATCCTGCCCGCCCGGATCTGGGGCTCGGGCGACCCCGAGTCCGTACGCCAGGCGGCCGCCGAGGACATGAAGAACACGGCGCGAGCCGCGGCCCTGCTGGGTGTCGACACGGTGGTCGGCTTCACCGGGTCGTCGATCTGGCACACGGTGGCGATGTTCCCGCCGGTGCCGGCCTCGATGGTGGAGGCGGGCTACCAGGACTTCGCGGACCGCTGGAACCCCATCCTCGACGTCTTCGACGAGGTCGGGGTCCGGTTCGCCCACGAGATCCACCCCAGCGAGATCGCCTACGACTACGTGACGACCCAGCGCACGCTGGAGGCCATCGGCCACCGTCCCGCGTTCGGCCTCAACTGGGACCCGTCCCACATGGTCTGGCAGGACCTCGACCCGGTGGCGTTCATCCTGGACTTCGCCGACCGGATCTACCACGTGGACTGCAAGGACACCCGCGTCCGCGTCGGCGACGGCCGCCGCGGCCGCCTCTCCTCGCACCTGCCGTGGGCGGACATGCGGCGCGGCTGGGACTTCGTCTCCACCGGGCGCGGGGACGTGGCCTGGGAGGACTGCTTCCGGGCGCTCAACTCGATCGGGTACAGCGGGCCGATCTCGATCGAGTGGGAGGACGCGGGGATGGATCGGCTGGACGGGGCACGAGAGGCGCTGGGCTACATCCGTGGCCTCAACGCCATCACCCCACCGACCACCGCCTTCGACGCGGCCTTCTCCACCACCTGACGCCTTCTCGCCGGGGGCCCACAACCGTGGGCCTCCCGGCGGGGCGCGCTGCCCAGGGGGCTTCGCCCCCTTCGACCCCCGACAGGCGAGGTCCTCGCGGTGGGGCGCGCTTCGCGCGAATGACGCTCAGGCGTGCTTCCTTGGGGGCTTCGCCCCGAGGCGAGGGGCTCCCGCCCCTCGCGCACCCCAGCCTTGTCCGGCGGAGGGACCAGTAAACTTCTCAGCCGATTCGGTCTTCGAGCCGGAGGCGTCTCCACTGGCTAGTGGCCCGTCACACAACCTTGGCCGGGTAACTGGTGCGGCCCGAACTCATCGACGCAGATCACCCGTCCATCGGCGGGTGGATGATCGCGCCGTCCCACGGCGGGCCGAGCCTCCTACGGCCGGATCTCGTAGACGAGGTTGAACGGGGTCTCCGCGGCCCTTCGGAACCGGGTGAAGCCCGCCTCGCGACTCAGCTCGCGGATCCTCGCCTCGCCCGCCTGCGCGCCCAGCGCGTAGCCGCCCGGCTGGGACAGCGCGTTGGGCACGCAGAGGAACGTGGACGCGCTGTAGTACAGCCGCCCCACGTAGGTGAAGTTGTCCTCCACCGAATCGGCGGCGTACGGCTCGACCAGCAGCCACGCGCCCTCCGGAGCCAGCGCTTCCCGCACCCGCCGAGCGGCCCCCAGCGGGTCGCCCATGTCGTGCAGGCAGTCGAACATCGTCACCAGGTCGTAGTCGGTGCCGGTGAAGGTGTGCGCGGTGGCCACCTCGAAGTCGACCCGGTCAGCCACCCCGGCCTCGGCGGCATGCTCGCGGGCCAGCTCGATGGACTCGGCGTGGTAGTCCGAGCCGACGACCGTGGTACGCGGGTACGACTGCGCGAGGAGGATCGAGGACGACCCGAGGCCGCAGCCGACGTCCGCGACCACGGTCCCCGCCTTCAGCTTCTCCTCGATCCCGTCCAGCGCCGGGATCCAGCTCGACACCAGCGCGGCCACGTAGGCCGGCCGGTAGAACGCGTCGCACCCGACGAAGACGTCCTCCACGTGCTCGTGCCAGCCGAAGCCGGCGCCCGTTCGGAACGCCTCGGTGATGCGCGGCTCGGCGCGTAGCATGCCCAGCGCGATGAGGTTCGCCGCCGGTATGTTCGGGCCGGCCGGGTCGGCCAGGCAGAACGCCTGCTCCTCCGAGAGTGAGAACCGGCCGGTCGCCGCGTCGTAGCCGACGTACCCCCCGGCGGCCTGCCCACGCAGCCATTCGGTGAGGTAACGCGGGTGGCACCCGGTGCGCTGGGCGAACTCCTCGGGAGTCGCCGGCCCTTCGGCGAGGGCGCGATACAGGCCGAGCCGGTGACCGATCACGACGGAGCCCGCCGCCTCGGTCGCCCCCAGGTCGCTCATGGCCCTGCCCAGGAACTCCGTCACCTTGTTCTGGTCCATTTGTGGTCTCCTCCCCGCAAGAGGACCCGACAGGGTGAGTCTGCCCTGGTCACAGGCTTGTTACCCGTGCGGGGCGGTATCTGGCGGGTGGTCTGCGCGGCGATCCTCGGGTTGACGGCAGATAGGCGGTGTAGGCGCCAAGTTTCGGTCCGATCCTCCCCGGAGGCCGGTGACATCGAGCTATCGAGGCCCGAGCCCCGTATTTCCATCGAGGAGCTCGCGCACGACGTCGAGGTGGCTCGCATGGCGGGCGGACCCGGTGACGATCTCCTGGAACCAGTGCCGCTCGGCGTAGCCGAGGTGCTCCACGAGACCCAGCACCGTCCATCCCGAGGGCAGGATCGCGGTGGACAACGCCCTCTCTGATTGGACGATGAAGAGCTGCCGGGAGGGCTCGCGCAGGATCACTACCGGCGAGTGCAACACGTTGGCAAACGGAACCGACATTTATCGGACACCGGCACGGCAGGCTCCCTCCCGGCTCGCCCTGCCCCTGCCTTTGCTCTGCGCACGACCACAGCAGTCCTCCGGCTAGAAGGACGACGAGACCCTGATCGCGTCGTACACGCAGGCAGAAACCGTTATTCGCAAGGAATCGACGAAATCCTGGCTATGATGGCTCCGTAGATGCAGGAAGAGGGGTCGATGTGCTGATCCGGTTCGAGGTGGCGAACTTTCGCTCAGTGCTCGATCCCGTCGAATTGTCGATGGTCGCCGTCGATCGAGATCGGGCGGAGGCGCGTCCGGTGCCCAACTTGGGCGAGAGTCTGCTGCCCGTCGCGGCCGTCTTCGGTCCGAACGCCTCTGGCAAGTCGAATGTCATCGCTGCGCTGACCTGGTTGCGGACCGCCATCCGGGATTCGCTGCGTTTCTGGGACGACGAGATCCCCGTCGAGCCGTTCGCGTTCGCCGGTGGTGAGGTCCGTCCTTCAGAGTTCACCATCGAGTCCGTCATATCGGGCGTGCGGTTCGAGTACATCGTCGAACTTGATCGGCGCGCGGTCCGCTACGAAGGTCTGTTCCACTACCCGGAGAAGAAGCGGCGACGGATTTTCGAACGTGAAGGGGACGAGTTCAAGCTCCAGCGCGGTCTTGGGAACCTGTCCGGCACCCGTGAACTGTTGACGTCGCGCGCGCTTGCCCTGTCGATCGCCCGGCGATTCGATGAGCCGCTCGTCTCTGGTTTCGCTCGCGACCTCCTCGCGGCGCAGACGCTCGGGCTGAAGTCGCGTGGCCGGCGTCCCGTGAATCTCGCTCCGGCACGTTCGACCCTTCGTTGGTTCGAAGAGCTCTCCGATCGCGACCAGTTCGCGTTGCCGGGATTTGAGGAACTGGACAGGCCTTCTCCGGCGGATCGTACTCAGGCGCTGGCCTTGCTCCGGCTGGCCGACATGGGCATCGACGACGTGGTGATCGACGAGCCCGAGGTCTCCTATCCGGAGGGCAGTCCCGAGTCGGCGCGCATGCGGACACAACGCGCTGTCCGCCTTGTCCACCGGGCGGCTCATGAGAGGGTGCCGCTCGACTTCGCGGCGGAGTCGGAGGGCACACGCACCTGGTTCCAGCTCATCGGTCCAGTGCTGGCCGCGCTCAGGGCTGGTTCGCTGCTGCTGTTCGACGACCTGGATGCGAGCCTGCATCCGACGTTGTCCATGCAGCTGATTCGGCTGTTTCACGACCCGGCGACCAACCCTAGGGGCGCGCAGCTGGTCTTCACTTCTCACGACACGAGTCTGCTCAACCACCTCAACCGCGATGAGGTCTGGTTGACGGAGAAGGGGGAGGACGGCGCGACCCGGCTCGGCGCACTGGCCGAATTCGCCGGTGAGCGGGTGAGGAAGTCGCAAAACCTGGAGAAAGCCTATTTGCATGGGCGGTTCGGTGGGCTACCGGATGTCGACCGCGCGGAAATTCTCCGCGCCCTCGGACTGATCGGCTAGCTGAGATGGCGCCGAGAAGAACCAAAGCGAAGGACCTCAGGCGGAGGATCGCCAACCGTCCAGAACGCAAGACCATTGTTGTGTTCTGCGAAGGCGAAGCCTCGGAACCCGACTACATCAATGGGCTGAAGCGGCTCCCGGATGTTCGCGCCAACACCTCGATCAACATCGAGATCCACCCTGAACAGGGAGTTCCGTTCACTTTGGTGCAGCGAGCCGTCGAGCGAAGCCGTGATGACGAAGTCGATGAGTGCTGGTGTGTGTTCGATGTCGAGTGGCCCAAGAACCATCCGAATCTCAAGCAAGCCGTCCGGCCGGCGGACGAGCATGGAATTCGCCTGGCCATCTCGAATCCTTGTTTCGAGCTGTGGTTGATCCTTCATTTTGAAGAACAGACGGCGTTTATGAACACCAGCGAAGCCGAACGGAAGAGCCGTAAACTCGACGGACGCTCTGGGAAGAGGATCGACGCCGAACAATACCTGAGACACCGGCATGCGGCCTCGGAGCGCACGTCTTTGCACAAGACAGCTGCACGTCATCGGGCTGATGGGGCGATAAGTGCGTCCGACGCGGCTGCGAAGGCCAGGTTTCGGGCTGACCCAAGGGAGCCTTGCCGATACCCGTCAGACGCGAGGCGGACTTCGCCGGGCCGAAGACATGAGTCGGTTGGCGAGCTCCGTGACAAGGTCGCGGAGCTCATCCGGTTGCTCGATGACGAACGGCCGGTCCAGCGAAGCGAGCACGCCCGGCAGCCAGTCAAGCCGTTCGGCGCGGACCTCGACACGGGACCACTGCCTGGTGTCCGAATCTGCGCCGCTCGCGGACGGCGACTCCGCCACGACCGCGACGCTGGCCGGAAGCCGGGTGCGGATTTGCTCGGCTGTCCCCTGGATCCGCAGAATCACCTCGTGTCGGTACGGAGCGGTGGCGAGCCCTGTCAGGACGCGCTTCGCCGGATCGAGTCCAACAGGCGGCTCAAACGATCCGGGCAGAGCTCTCGTGCCGGTAATGCGATCCAGCCGGAACATCCGGTCCTCGCCGACCGCGGGATCTGCACCCGTCACGTACCAGTTGCCCGAGTGGGCGACGAGCCCGTAGGGGTGCAGCGTGCGTTCGCTGCGCCGGCCGTCGGCGGCGGTGTACCGGATCGAGATCGGCCGGTGATGGCGCACCGCGTCGGCGATCGAGAGCAGGACTCCGGTCTCCGGGGCGGCCGACTCGCCGGGCGGAGCCGTGAAGGCGAGGGAGCCGAGCACGGCGTCGAGTCTGTGGCCGAGCCGCTCTGGCAGCACCCGCCGGATCTTGGCCGCTGCCGTCTCGCTCGCCGTGCCGGTGGCCGTCATCAAGCCGGCCCGCCGACCCGCGACCAGGCCGAGCAGCACGGCGAGCGCTTCGTCATCGCTCAGCATGAGCGGTGGCATGCGGTAACCGCGAGCGAGCCGGTAGCCCCCGTAGCGGCCGCGCACGGACTCGACGGGCATGTCGAGGTCGATGAGGTGGTCGACGTAGCGTCGCACCGTGCGCTCATCGACGTCGAGCCTGTCGGCGAGTTCGGCCACGGTTCGAAGGCCTCCCGCTTGCAGGAGCTCCAGCAGGGCGAGCACGCGGGCAGTGGGCCGGGACATGTTCATAAGTGTCCTGCAGATACCGGGCGGATTCTGTCCAGTATCGCTCGTAGCGTGTGGTCAGAAGCACTGACCTACCTGGAGAGACCCGCCATGAACTTCGTCTCGATCCGTATCATCACCGGCGATGTCGCCCGCCTCGTCGGCTTTTACGAGCGCGCCACTGGGGTCCAGGCGAGCTGGTCCAACGATGACTTCGCCGAACTCAACACCGCCTCGGCCACCCTCGCGATCGGCAGCACCCATACCGTGCCGCTGTTCGCGCCTGGCTGCGCCGATCCGGCCCAGAACCGCAGCGTCATCATCGAGTTCCTCGTCGACGACGTGGACAGCGTGCACGAGAAGCTGACCGGCTTCGTGGAGGACTTTGTCAACGAGCCCACGACGATGCCCTGGGGAAACCGCTCGCTCCTGTTGCGCGACCCCGACGGCAACCTCGTCAACTTCTTCACCCCCGTCACCCCGGCCGCCATCGAGAAGTTCGCTCGCTGACGATCCGGGCCTTGTGGGTGGCGGAGCAGGAGCGTGGACGCCCGCGTTCGCGCACCTGAGGGCCGGGGACCTCCGACGATCCACGGCTCAGTAGGTTCTCCGCCCAGCCTCTTGATCGCGCCGCGGCCCACCAGCGTGTCGCCGTCTATCGCCGACCAGAAGGTGACCTCGGGAGTGCGCGGCCCGGTGAGATCAAGGACGTGTTTGCTCTTCAGACGCCTCTCAGGGATGTGATGGATCACATCTCCTGGACGTGCTGTGCAAGGAACTCGGTGATCTGCGGGCCGGAAAGGCAGTCCACAACGATGTTCATACAGTCTCCTGCTTCAGCGTCTGCTCATGCGTAACGCGGTGGTGCCGGGTCGGCATCCCAAGTGTCGGGTTGGCGACGCTCCATGCGGCGCTCTTGCAGATCAGTTCCTTGTAGGCGGCGGCCAGTCGGCCGCGCAGGACCATCTGCTTGGCGCGGTCGTCGGCTGTGACGTACTGGATCAGGCCCTCCTTGCGGCCCAGTGAGATGCACTGGTTGGCGTAGCCGATCGTCTTGTCCGGGACCTTCCGGCCGGTCAGGCGCGCCGCGATGACGTCGGCGGCCAGCCAGGCGGTGGGGATTCCCGAGGCGCACGACATCCGTAGCGGCTTGTCTCCGGCGCCCATCGCCATGGCCGCGTCGCCGACGGCGTACACATCGGGGTGGGAAACCGAGCGCATGGTCCGGTCGACCACGATCTGGCCGGTGCCGGAAACCTCCAGGAAGGTCGCCTTCGCGATCGGGTGGACCGCGAAACCGGCGGTCCATACGGTGACCGCGGCGGGGATGACCGTGCCGTCGGCGGTGGTGACGTGGCCGGCTCCGACCCCGGTGATGGTGGTGTGTTCGTACGCGGTGATGCCGAGCTTGCCGAAGACCTTCCGTACATGCTCGCGGCCCTTGGGTGAGAGCCAGTCGCCGAGGTTGCCGCCGGCGGCGAGGGCGACGTCGAGGTCCGGGCGGGCCTCGGCGATCTCGGTTGAGGCCTCCACGCCGGTGAGCCCGCCGCCGACCACCAGCACGGTTTGTCCGGCATCGAGGCTCGCCAGGCGCTCGCGTAGCCCGAGTGCTCCGATACGGCCGGCGATCTGGTAGGCGTGCTCGGCGGTCCCGGGTACGGCTTGGCTGTTCCAGCCGCTGCCGAGGGCGTACACGAGGGTGTCGTACTCCAGCTCTTCCGCACCGTTCGCGCCGGTGATGGCGACGGTCTTGCGGTCGACGTCGACGCCGGTGACCGTCGCGAGCCTCAGTTCGACGCCGGTGCCGGCGTAGATCTCGCTGAGTGGCCGGGGCTTGAGGTCCTGGCCGGTCGCCAGTTGGTGGTTGCGGACGCGTTCGACGAAGTCAGGCTCGGCGTTGACGAGGGTGATGGCGACGTCCTCGCGGCGCAGCCGCTTGGCGAGGCGGCCGGCGGCGCTGGCTCCGGTGTATCCGGCTCCGAGAACGACGATGCGGTGCTGCATTTCAGGCTCCTGTCCGGTTCGGATGTGTCACTTGAACCGGATGGCCCGCCATTTCCTGACAGGAGCGCATTGTGAGACACGTCACATCACGAGCAGGGGCTCCCCATGGCTGGCGGCCGCCCATTGCTCGGTCGCGCGTTCGAGCTTGTCGGGGTTTGCCTGGGTACGGCAGGCGGTGATGCCCTCGGCGGTGACCTCCAGGCACATGATGGCGACGACCCGGCCCTCCACGACGGCCACAACGGCGGGTTCGCCATTGGCGGTCCAGGCGTACATCTCGGGCGAGCCGCCGACGATGGCGCGCTTGGCCTCGGCGGGCTTGAACATGCGCCACACGAACTTCGCGACCGCGACGGCTCCCTCGAACGCCTTGGTGCGTGCCGGAACCTTCCCTCCGCCGTCGCCGATGGAGACGGCGTCCTTGGTGAGCAGGCGTACGAGCTCATCGGTCTGGCCACTGGTGGCGGCAGCGAGGAACTCCTCGACGATCCGCCGGGCGGCGGCATCGTCGATCTCGGCGCGGGCTTTGCCGTACGCGACATGCTTCTTGGCGCGGTGAAAGATCTGCTGGCTGGCTACCTCGGTGATGGCGAGGATCTCGGCGATATCCCGGTGCGGGTAGTCGAACGCCTCCCGCAGCACGTACACGGCCCGTTCGTTGGGGGACAGGCGCTCCATGAGGGTGAGGACCGCGTACGAGACCGATTCGCGCTGCTCGGCGGTGTCGGCCGGGCCGAGCATCGGGTCCCCGCCGAGCAGCGGCTCGGGAAGCCATTGGCCCACGTAGGTCTCGCGGCGCGCCCGCGCGGAGGTGAGCTGGTTGAGGCACAGGTTGGTGAGTACCTTCGTCAGCCAAGCCTCGGGGACCTCGACGCGGTCGACGTCGGCGGCCTGCCAGCGCAGGAACGTCTCCTGCACGACGTCCTGTGCCTCGTCCGCGGAGCCGAGGAGACGGTAGGCGATGGCCTCCAGGCGGGGCCGCGACAGCTCGAACCGGTCGACGTCATCCACCGTCAAAGGCATGACCCGATCCTAACGGCGTGTCAGCGCAACGCTGAGGGGCGGGCGGTGCGCCCAGGTCGCCCAGCGCCAGAGCCACTCGATGGGGCCCTGGCGGTAGCGGCGCAGCCAGAGGGTGGACAAAAGCCACTGGGCGGTGAGGATGGCTCCCGCGGCCAGGAACGCCGTCTGCGAGGACTGGCCGATCGGCAGGCCGAGGAGTTGGCTGGCCGCCAGGACGAGGAGTGTGGCGGTCAGGTAGTTGGTCAGTGCCATCCGGCCCAGTGGCGCGAAGAGGGCCTGCAGCACCGGTCGCAGCGGCGTTCGGAGCAGGACCAGCAGGGCACATACGTACACGCCGATGAACAGCAGATCGGCCAGGCCGGAGGCGAAGGACGGCTGCGTCGTGTCCGCCCCGGTGTGCATGGTGGCCTGTACCCACAGAGCACAGGCCACCGCCGCCGCGAAGCCCAAGCCCAGCAGGAGCGGACCTCGGGTGGACCGGTCGATCTTTTCGATGACCCCGTAGCGGACCAGTGCCGAGCCCATCAGGAACAGTCCGGCGATCAGCAGGGGCCCGCCCCCGCTGATCAGTGACACCGGGATGAGGGTGGCGGCGAGGCCGGTCACGGCCCATCGCGGCAGCCAGGTCGAGGGCAGCAGCACCAGCATTCCGACGATGGCGTACTTGGTCAGGATTTCGCCCGGCCACAGCAGCATGTGCACGAGGCCGATGGCGAGCAGCGCCACAAAGCGGCGCAGCAGGACCAGTCGTGGGCGGGGGACTCGGTTCGCGGCGGAGCCCAGCAGCAGGGAGAACCCGATACCGAACAGCAGGGAGAAGGTCGGGAGCCCGAGCCAGGGGTCCCAGTCGCCCATGGGCTTCGTCGCGACCGCGGTGCCGTGGTTGGCTATCAACTGGATGTTGGCGAGCAGGATCTCGCACAGCGTGAGCCCGCGCAGCACGTCGAGCGCGATGATCCGGGATCGACCGGAGGACGGCGCGGCCGGACCCGTGGGATGCGCTTGCGGGGGGAGATCTTCGTGTGGCATGGGGCCTCATCCTGCAAGGCCGCCCGGCGGACGGCACCGGTCGAAAGCAGGGTTCACGATGGCCGAGGGGGTACTTTCGGCCGGTTCATCGCCACCTTCCACGAGGCAGGAAACGGGGAAGAAACAGGCTGCTGGCTTGAATGCCTCCCATGACTCGACACCGATCAGCGTCGACATGGTTCGGCGACGAGAGCATGGATCGGCGTACGTTCCTGCGGCGGGCCGGTCTGGCCGTGGGCGCCGGCGTGATGCTTCCGCAACTGGGGGCGCCCGGGACGAGCGCGCCCTTCTCCGCGGCCCTGAGTTCCGCGACATCGAGTATCGACCCCGACCAGCTTTTCAAGAGCGGCGAGTTCAAGCAGGCCGATCGGGGCTATGCGTACCTCCTGCGCAAGGATCCCGGCAATGCGCACGCCGTGGCGCAGCGCGGACGCATCGCGCTGCTGTCCAACAAGTTCGAAGACGCCGAGAGGTTCCTGACCAAGGCCATCGACCTGGCCCCTGGCGACAACTTCTCGAAGCGGCAACTGGCGGAATGCTTCGTCCGGCAGGACAGGGTGGCCCGCGCGGTTCCGTTGCTGCGGGGCACCGGCGATCCGAGTGACGCGGCATTCGCCACCCAGTACGCCGGCGTGTCCGGCACGCCGTATGAGCTACGGGGCGCGCAGCAGACGCGCGTTCCCTTCGTGTGCGTCGATCCGCTGCCCTGCGTCAAAGGCGCGGTGAATGGGGGTGAGCAGCAGAACTTCCTCATCGACACGGGGGCGACGCTGGCCTTCTCGATGGAAATGGCGGAGCAGGCCGGTCTTCGCGCGGTTTCCACCAGCACGAGCCATCCCGCCGGGCAGACCCTCACGACGTATCACGGCGTCATGGAGTCGTTCCGGCTGGGTGACATCGTGCTGCGCAATGTTCCGGTCGTCTGGTACGACCTGAGAATGCCGAACCTGCCGGACGGCTCTCGGCCCTCGGGCGTCATCGGGACCACGCTGCTTTATCACTTCCTGGCCACGATGGATTATGCGAAACAGGCGCTCGTCCTGCGGCGGAAAACGGGAACACAACTGCGGGACTTCCAGACGGGGGCCAGGCGTGCCGGGGCCGATCGCTTGCCCTTGTGGCTGGCAGGCGACCACGTCCCCTGCACACTGGGCAGTCTCAATGATTACGGGCCACGGGTGGCCTCCCTCGACACGGGAGGCATGGGCATGGGCGTCATGACGACCGAGGAGAACGCGAAACGAGCCGGTATCGAGATCGACTACGAACACCCGACGACAGGTGGCGGGGTGACGAGCTACCCGATCACTCCGGCCAGGATAAGCCTCGGCCGCAAGGTCGGCCGGAACATTCCCGGTGTCGTCGGCGGCTGGCCGTGGCTTGAGCTCTTCGGGTTCGAGACGATCGCGAACTTCACCCATGAGTTCTTCAAGCCCTACGCCATCACCTTCGACTATGCCGACATGAACTTCTATATCGCGAGCAGCTAGCGCGGACCCTTCGCGGAGTCCTCGGGTGGTGATCCCCCTGAGGGCTCCGTTCGCGTTTCCGGGCATTGAAACGCTTGGCGGTGCTCAGTCCAAGTAGAGACGTAGGGGCGAACGAACGACGAGACGAAGGAGGGCGTTCGGCTGTGTATGTGGAGAGGCGACTCACATGAACACCATCTTCGAAGACCGCCTGCTCGGTGCATTGAAGGAAGAGATCGCCACAAGGGTGAAGGAACAGCCGGCCCGGGTGCGGCGGCGTGGTTCGAACCGGAGGTTCCTGGCGTTGTCCGGCGCGCTGGCGGGGGCCGCGGCGACCGCCACCGTGGTGCTCACCGTGTTCGGGGGAGCCGGTACACCGGCCTACGCGGTGGTGAAGGGTGCGGACGGATCGGTCGAGGTATGGATCAACGAGTTCCACGACTCCGACGAGTTGGAGGCCAAGCTCGCCGCGGTGGGGATCACGGCGGTGGTCGACTATCTGCCCGCGGACCAGACCTGCCGGGAGCCCCGGGGCGAGCAGGGGATTGCCGGGGGAGAGATGCGAGTCGGCATCGGCAAGGACGGCAAGGGGATCACGTTCAAGATCAGTAAGGGGCGGATCGGGGCAGGTGAGACGCTGGTTCTGGCGATCTCCATGGATCGGGCCGGCGCGGACAGGCCACCCGTTGCCACCTCGCTGCAGGTGGTCAAGGGGGCGGCCGCGAGCTGCGTGGTGACCCCTCTGCGTCTCCCCGCCGACCCGTCCGGCAACGAGAACGAGCAAGACGGCGGTCCCGCCAGCGACATCGAGCGCGGCGGTGCGGACGACAGCCCCGGCCCGAGCACCGCCACCCGCAAGCCGTAATCGGGCTTCCGCCACTCACTTCAACCTGCACCTGTCGGCCCCGCCAACCGCGCGGCCGGTGGATACCTCATGCCCAAAAACCACCCAACAAGGAGAGATATGAGCATCCGTCTGCTGCTAGCCGTACCCGTACTGGCCCTGGCCCTCACAGCGTGCGGCGCGAAGGCCGGTGAGCGGGACGTCGCCAGCGCGAGCGGCAGCACGGCCGGTCCAGCGGCGTCGGCCTCGGCGTCCACCGACAAGCAGGCGGCGGGGCTCAAGTTCGCCCAGTGCATGCGCGAGCACGGCGTGGACATGCCCGACCCCGAGCCCAACGGCCCGGTCGCGATCCAGCAACGTCCGGGAGACGAGCAGAAAGTGCAGAAGGCTCAGGAAGCGTGCAAGCAGTTCATGCAGGCCGCGGTAGGCGAGAAGGGGAAGGGGCTCGATCCGCAGAAGCAGGACCTGCTGGTCAAGTTCGCCCAGTGCATGCGCCAGCACGGCATCGACATGCCGGACCCGAGCGCCGACGGGCGCATTGAGATCAATGTTCCGGAGGGAACCCCGGAGCAGAAGGTCAAGGAAGCCCAGGAGGCGTGCAAGCAGTTCGCCGGCGACATCCCGCTCGCGAAATGAGGAAGGGCCTCGCGTTCACCGCCGCCGCTCTGCTCGCGGCGGTGGCGGCCTGGGCGGTGTTGGCCCTGCTCGACGGCGGTGGCGGCACCGGCACGGCCTTGTCCGGAAAACCGCCGGTCCCGGCCACCGCGGCGATCGTCAGGCAGGACCTGGTGGACACGAAGACCGTGGACGGCGCGCTCACCTACTCCGGCGAGCGCCTCCTGACCGGCGGCGTCGGCGGCACGGTCACGTGGGTGGCCGCGGAGGGCGCGGTGATCCGTCGTGGCCACCCGCTGCTCAAGGTCGACCGGAAGCCGCTCGTGCTGATGTACGGCAAGCTGCCGCTCTACCGGCAACTGGAGCAGGGTGTCAGCGACGGCCCGGACGTCGAGCAACTGGAGCGCAATCTGAAGGCGCTCGGCTACGGCGACTACCTGACCGTGGACGAGCGCTTCAGCTACGCGACCTACCTGGCGGTCAGGCAGTGGCAGGACGACCTGGGTCTGCGGCGGACGGGGCGGGTGGACGCGGCGCAGGTCGTGTTCGTGCCCGCCGCCGTTCGGGTGACCGAGGCGAAGGTCGAGGTCGGCGGGCGTACCGGGCCGGGGCAGGGGGTGCTCGCGGTCAGCGGCATCCGGCGGCTGGTTCACGTGGATCTCGACACCGATTACCAGGCACTGGCCAGGAAGGGTGCCAAGGTCAGCGTCAAGCTGCCGGGCGGCGAGCGGATCACGGGGGAGATCACCTCGGTGGGTACGGTCGCCAAGTCCGCCCAGTCCAGGCAGGGACAGGGGCAGGACAGTGGCGAGACGACCGTCGATGTCGACATCACGCTGAGCAGGACGCCACGTACCAAGCTCGATCAGGCCCCGGTCGACGTCGAGCTGGAGAGCGAACGTCGCAAGGGCGTGCTCGCCGTGCCGGTCGAGGCGTTGCTGGCGCTGCGCGAGGGCGGGTTCGGCGTCGAGGTCGTCGAGGGTGCCACCACCAGGATCGTGACGGTGCGGGTCGGCGCGTTCGGCAGCGGCAAGGTGGAGATCAGCGGCCCGGGCCTCGCGGAAGGCATGAAGGTAGGGGTGCCCGCCCCATGAGCCTTCGCGAAATGAGCATTGTTGAGGTACGGGGCGTGACCAAGGTCTACGGCGGACAGGTCGAGGCGCTTCGCGGGGTGGACCTGACGGTCGAGTACGGCGAGTTGCTGGCCATCGTCGGCCCTTCCGGTTCTGGCAAGTCGACCATGCTCCAGCTGATCGGGACCCTGGACCGGCCGACGTCGGGGACGGTGCGCATCGCCGGCTACGACGTGGCCGAGCTGTCGGACCGGGAACTGTCGGCTTTGCGCGCCCGTCACCTGGGGTTCGTGTTCCAGCAGTTCCATCTGGCTGTTGGCGTGAGCGCGCTGGACAACGTGGCCGACGGCCTGCTCTACACCGGCGCCGCGTTGCGCGAGCGCCGTGAGCGGGCCGAGGCCGCCCTGACCCGGGTCGGACTGGGCCACCGGCTGGGGCACACGCCGAACCAGTTGTCGGGCGGTGAGCAGCAGCGGGTCGCGGTCGCCAGGGCCGTGGTGGGTGATCCGCCGCTGTTGCTGGCCGACGAGCCGACCGGCAACCTCGACTCGCACTCGGGGGCCGAGGTGCTGCGGGTACTGAGCGACCTGCACGCCGCCGGGACCACGATCGCGATCATCACCCATGACACCGAGATCGCCGAGTGGTGCCCGCGGCAGGTCCGGGTCCGTGACGGCCAGATCGTCGCCGACGACAGCCGCCGCTCTCCGGCGGAGACCGTGAAGGGAGCCCGCCCATGACGCGCGGGAGGTTGTCACCTGCCCGACTCAGCACCGTTGACGTGCTGCGGGTCGGGGCGGCCGGGCTACGGTCCCGCCCCGCCCGGGTCATCCTGTCCGCGCTCGGCATCGCCATCGGCATCGCCACCATGATCGCGGTGATCGGCATCTCGTCCTCGTCGCGGGAGCAACTGCTGCGCCAGCTCGACCGGCTCGGCACCAACCTGCTCACCGCCGCGCCCGGCCGTACCCTGTTCGGCGAGCAGGCCAAGCTGCCCGTCTCCGCACTCAGCGCGGTCGAGCGCATCGGTCCCGTCAGTACGGCCTCGGCCACCGGGACGGTCGATGCCACCGTACGGCGTACCGACCACATCCCTGAGGCCGTGACCGGCGGCATCTCCGTCCAGGCGGCGAGCGCCGGGCTGCTGACCACGCTGGAGGGCGGCGTCGCCAGAGGGACATGGCTGAACACCGCCACCGAACGGGCGCCCGCCGTCGTGCTCGGCTCGGCGGCCGCCAAGCGGCTTGGCCTCGGCCGGATCGGCGTGCGGGTGTGGATGGGCGACCAGTGGTTCACCGTCATCGGCATTCTGGGGCCGATGCCGCTCGCCCCGGAGATCGAACGCTCGGTGCTCCTCGGGTTCCCCGCGGCCGAGACGTACCTGGGTTTCGACGGGCACCCCACGACGATCTACGAGCGTTCGGGGGAGGAGGCGGTGGCGGCCGTCAGGGCGGTGCTGCCGCGTACCGTCAACCCGGAGAACCCGGAGCAGGTCGAGGTCAGCAGGCCGTCGGACGCGCTGGCGGCGCGGGCCGCCGCCGCGGACGCGTTCACCAATCTGCTGCTCGGGCTCGGCGCGGTGGCGCTGCTCGTCGGCGGGGTCGGTGTGGCGAACACGATGGTGATCTCGGTGCTGGAACGCCGCAAGGAGATCGGCCTGCGACGCTCCCTGGGGGCCACCCGTGGGCAGGTGCGCATCCAGTTCCTGGCGGAATCCCTGCTGCTCTCCGCGCTCGGCGGTGTCGCCGGGTCGGTGCTGGGCGTCCTGGCCACGGCCGGCTACGCGGTGTCGCGGGGCTGGCCGCCCGTCGTGCCGCCGTGGGCGATCGGCGGGGCGGTCGGCGCCACGCTCGTCATCGGCACGATCGCCGGCCTCTATCCCGCCATGCGCGCCGCCCGCCTGTCTCCGACCATCGCCCTTGCCGCCACTTGAGTACGGCCTATGTACGAATGCCGCTCGTCTCTCCCCGACGATCGCTCTGGCCACCACCTGAGTCCGCCCCACGTGCGAATAGTGAGGTACATCCATGTTTCGAGTTCCGACAGGCGCCCTCGCGCTGGCGTTCTTGCTCGCAGGTACGCCCAACGCGACGGCCGCGGTAGGACAGCCCGAGCCGGCGGTCAACTGGAGCTCCTGCCCTGCCTACTCCGACGAGGTGATCCGGTCTCGCGGCTTCCCCGACGCACAGATACCGAAGTTCCGCGCCCTGCTGAGCCGTATGGAGTGTGGAAAGGTCAGCGTTCCGCTGGACTACCGCAAGCCGCGCGGCCGGCAGATCACCATCGCGATCACCCGGCTCAAGGCGGTGGATCGCCTGCACCGGCTGGGCAGCCTGGCGCTCAATCCGGGCGGGCCAGGTGGCAGCGGATACGTCATGCCCATCGAGATCATCTTGATGAACGCGACGAACGCCCAGCTCAACGACAAGTACGACCTGATCGGCTTCGATCCTCGCGGTGTCGGCTTCAGCACCAAGGTCAACTGCCCGCCCCCTGGCGGAAAGCCCCCGGCGCCTGGGCCGCTGACCAAGGAGGCGGCCAAGAGCATCTATGACAGCGAGGTGGCTACGAACAAAGCCTGCGGGAAGTCCGATCCCGGCTTCCTCGGCCGGCTCACCACCATGAACATGGCGCGCGACCTTGATCGGGTACGGGCCGCGCTGGGCGAGCGGAAGCTCGACTTCTTCGGCGTGTCCTGGGGTACCTGGCTCGGTGCGGTGTACCGCAGTACTTTCCCCGGCAACGTGGGCCGCATGTTCCTGGACAGCGTGGCGCTGCCGCGGTTCCGGCTGGACGATTTCGAGGACGGACGCGCCGCGGCGGCCGAGCGCGGCTTCTCCCGCCTGGCGGCCTGGATCGCGCGGCACCACGACACCTACGGCTTCGGCACCAGCGCGAAGGAGGTGCGGACCGCGATTCTGGCGCTCGGCCGCGCCTACGACGGGACCCCGAAGCAGTACACCGACGTGGCCGTACCCGCCGATGGCGGGCTGGTCGCCATGCTGGCCTCCCAGAGCTCACCGGGCTGGCCGCGAGCCGCCAAGGCGCTCAAGGAACTGCGCGACGACACCGGCACCACCGCGCCGCCCACCGTCAAGGAATTCCTCGGCGGAGGTCCGCAGACGCCGCCGCCGGCTGACGCTCCTGAGCAGTTCAACACGACAACGAGTCAAGCGGTCTTCTGCAACGAGGACCCCAGCCGGCTCGGCTTCTCCGCAGCCTGGACCGCGTACCAGCGGCGTCTTGAGCAGAACCCCGTGACCGGAAGGGCCGGTCGCTTCTCCGCCGGCTGCGCCGGCTGGCCCCTCCTGGTGCAGAAAGTCCGGGTGCACCGCACCGCGGGTTCGCTGGTGCTGTCCGGACACCGCTACGAAGCCGTTTCCCCGTACGAGTGGACGACGCACATGCGGTCGGCCATCGGCGGCAAGGTGTTCACCGTCAAGGACGACATGCACGGCTCCGTTCTGCGGGAGTGCCCCGCCGACCTGGTGTCGTACTTCACCACGGGCCGAATCGCTCGCGGCTGCGGCGGCGCCGCGACGCCGTAGGCCCGCGGCGCTTGTGGGCTGCGTTCATGGACGGCGCCGAACGAGGAGAGTTCGACTTCTAGCCGCCCAAGGGAGAGGGGTCCGGAGCCGACCGGGCCCCTTTGTCATGCCTGCGTGTGTGGTGCGGATGGTGCCTAGTACGGGCGGACATGTCACATTTACGCACTTTGCCGTGTCTATACGGGGAGATGTTCACGAGAACGGGGAGCGACATGCCCACAGTGCCTGACGCGGAGGCCGGCGTGCGGGGAGATCACGGATGAACGAGCTCGAGACCATCCCGAAGGCCGTCTCAAGCCCCTCGAACTTCCTCGACGAGCGGCTCGGCGCGGCCAACTTCCTCAAGCGCAACATGCGCAAGATCTTCCCCGACCACTGGACGTTCCTGCTGGGGGAGATCGCGCTGTATGCGTTCATCCTCCTGCTGCTGACCGGGACGTTCCTGACGTTCTGGTTCAAGCCCAGCATGGCGGAGATCGCCTACGACGGGTCGTACGCCCCGCTCAAGGGCGTCCTGATGTCCCAGGCCTACGCGTCGTCGCTGGAGCTCAGCTTCGACGTCCGGGGTGGCCTCTTGCTCAGGCAGATGCATCACTGGTCGGCGCTGCTCTTCGTGGCGAGCACTCTTGTGCACGCGCTGCGGGTGTTCTTCAACGGCGCCTACCGCAAGCCGCGCGAGCTCAACCATGTGATCGGCGTGCTGCTGCTGACGCTGGCGCTCCTTGAGGGGCTGACCGGATACTCGCTGCCTGACGACCTGCTGTCCGGCGCCGGTCTGCGGATCACCGAGGGCGTGCTGATCTCGCTGCCACTGGTCGGTACGTACGCGACGTTCTTCCTGTTCGGGGGGGAGTACCCGGGCGGGGATGTCATCTCCCGGTTCTATTCGCTGCACATCCTGCTCATCCCGGGCATCATTCTGGCGCTGGTCTCCGCTCACCTGGTGCTCATGTGGATGCAGAAGCACACCCAGATGGCCGGCAAGACTCAGACGAACCAGAACGTGGTGGGGGCGCCGTTCTATCCGGCGTTCATGGCCAAGGCGGGTGCGTACGTCCTGTTCACGTTCGCGGTGATCGCGGGGCTGGCGACTTTCGCCCAGATCAACCCGATCTGGCTGTTCGGGCCCTACACGCCCGCTGACGTGTCGGCGGGTTCGCAGCCCGACTTCTACATGGGCTTCCTCGAAGGCGCGCTGCGCATCATGGGGCCGTGGGAGATCAACCTGTTCGGTACGGACCATGCGGGCACACTGCCGCTCAACGTCATCATCCCGGCGCTGGTGCCGCTGGGTGTCGTCTTGACGGGTCTGGCGTTGTATCCGTTCCTGGAGCAGTGGGTGACGGGGGACAAGCGCGAGCACAACTTCGCCGAGCGCCCGCGCGACAACCCGCACCGCACGGCGATCGGCATGACGGCCGTCGTGTTCTATGGCGTGCTCTGGCTCCTCGGTGCCAACGACGAGATCTCCGCCAATTTCCAGATCAGCCTCAATGTGACGACGTACGCGGGCCGGGTGCTGATCTTCGTGGCGCCCGTGCTGGCGTATGTGATCACGTACCGGATGTGTCTGGGGCTCCAGCGCTACGACGCGGGCACCATTTCCCATGGCGTTGAATCGGGTGTGATCAAGCGGTTGCCCGGCGGCGGGTTCGTCGAGGCCCACGTGCCGGCGGCGGACGACATCGAGGCCCACGTGCGGGGCAAGGAGCCGGTGCCGATGTTGGCGGTCGCCGAGCCCGACAGCGCGGGCATCCCGCCGAAGGGCATGCGCGGCCCCCTGGGCAGACTACGCGGCCGGATGTCGAAGGCGTACGGGGGCGAGAAGGTCCCCCTCGATGACGGTCACGGGCGCGGAGAGGTAGAGCTCACGGGCGATGACCGTACGCCGATTCATTGACGAGGCCGCCTGCGCCGGCGAGCAGACGAATGGCCAAGGTCATGAAGAGCGGCGTGATCATCGCCTCTTACCGGCCGAAGGCGGCCGAGTGACGGATGGGCCCGCGATCACGACAGCGGGGTGGTCTCGGCGAAACGGATCTCGCTGAACAGCTTGAGCGTCACCGGCCGCAGCCGCAGTCGTGCCTCGCGCGGCCAGCGCATGCTCAAAGACGGAAACACCGTCTCCAGGACGATCTTCAGGTAGGGGCGGCCGGAACGACCGACGGGAATCTTGGCGCACAGAGCGGACACGCTCGTGAAGGTCTCCCGTCGGCCGAGCCGCAGCCGGGTCCGCCCGCTGAACTGGTTCGGGATCCCGGCGGCTTCGAGGCTCACCGACTCCCACAGCAGTTCGGCCGTCTCCTCCTCCCGCAGCCACGTCGGCCGGGTCGGCAGCGGCAGTCGCAGGGTGAATCCCGCCAATGGTCCGGCCGGAGTCAGCCGAAAGGAACCCTGGAACCACGGCAGCTCGTCGAGGAGCCGAGGGCCGTTCAGGGTGCTCATCGACAGGCTCGCCGCACTGGCTTCCATGGCGATCCGCCAGCTGGTGGGGTCGGTGTAAGGGACTTCCGGGAGGGACACCAACGGGATTCATCTCCCCTGTGCGGTGAGGAACTCCCGGCGCGGACGCCTGGGCTCACGGGCGGGTACTTATATGACGCTGGGGCGGCTACCTATAAGACATTCCAACCGCGGAAAATGTGACACTCACGGTCTCTCGAAGGAGACCGTCTCCATCCTCAGCCGGTTAGGTCGTCGTACTGCTGAGGCGTCCTGACCTTCAGCGGGCTGCGGGATCGATGGCAGCGTCCTCTTACCCGGGGGCTCTCACGGTTGACGGTGCCCGCGGGCGTTAGATTGGGGAGATGTCCCTGATCCTCGATTTCGTCAGCACGATCAGGGCGGAGCGGTCCGGATTGATCGACCGCCTGTCCGACGTCGAAGGCCTGACCGCCTGGGTACGCGCACACGCGGCCGACCTCGACGTCGATCCCGGCTTCACCGCCACGGAGGAACTGCGCGAGGAGACCGTACGCCTGCGCCAGGCCGTACGCGCGCTGTTCGCCAGGGCCGTGGCCCCAGAGCCGCCGAGCCGGGCGGACACGGCGGCCCTGCCCGGCTTCGCGGAATCGCTGGCCCTGGTCAACGCCGCCGCCTTGGCCGCCCCGCGAGCCCCGCAACTGTCCTGGAGCCCGGAGCCGGCCCTCGTCGTCGTGCCCGCCGTACCGGCCGAGCCGTCGGCACGAGTCCGGGCCGGGCTCGCGACGGCGGCCGTCGAGTTCCTGGCGGGGCCCGGACGGGAGCGGTTGCGTACCTGTCAGGCCCCACGCTGCGTGCTCTATTTCCTGAAGGAACACCCACGTCAGGAGTGGTGCTCGACCGCCTGCGGCAACCGCGCCAGAGCGGCCAGGCACTACCGGGAGCACAAGAAGTGAGTCACATCTAACGCATGCGACGCCGGTTTGCCGTTATATAGTGATTTCTAACGGCCAATCGGTCATTCATGCGTTAGATGATGAGGGAGTGTGGAATGTCGTCGTTCCAGACCGGGCACATCGGGCTCAACGTCACCGACCTCACCAAGTCCCTGGACTTCTACCAGCGCGTCTTCGGCTTCACCTCGGCGGGCGAGTCACAGCACGAGGGGCGCCGCTACGCGTTCCTGTCCCAGGACGGCACGCTCGTGCTGACCCTCTGGCAGCAGAGCGAGGGCCGCTTCGCCACCGCGCGGCCGGGGCTGCACCACCTGTCGTTCCGGGTCGCCGACCTCGCGGCGGTGCGGAAGGCCGAGGCGGTCATCAGGGAGATCGGAGCCACCCTGCACCACGACGGCGTCGTGCCGCACGGCGAAGGCGCGTCCTCGGGAGGCGTGTTCTTCGAGGACCCCGACGGCATCCGCCTGGAGATCTTCGCCCCGGACGGCGGCGGCGACCGCCCCGCGCCCACCTCTGGCGCGCCGACCTGCGGGTTCTTCTAATGGGACCGCATCCGGGCGAGGTCGCCGTCCAGCGGCGGGCGGGCGCGCGGGGCGGGGAGCTCGGCAGCTCGCGCACCCGCCCGGAGATCCCGGAGGTGGCGGCCGCGTTTCTGCGGGAGCAGCAGCTGCTCGTCGCCGGTGCGGCCGACGACCTGGGTCGTCTCTGGGCGAGCGTGCTGACCGGCCCCGCCGGTTTCGCCTCCCCCGAGGACGACCGCACGATCGTCGTACGCGCCCTGCCCGGCGCGCCCGACCCCCTGCACGGGCTGTTCACCGGGGAACGCGACCTCGGACTGCTCGCCATCGAGCCCTGCACGCGGCGCCGGATGCGCGTGAACGGCACGGCCGTGCAGGCGGGCGAGGCGCTGGTGGTGTGGACGGAGCAGGTCTACTCGAACTGCCCCAAGTACATCCAGACCCGCGAGCCCACGACCGTCCCGGGCGGCGTCCCGGCCGGCCTCGGCACCGGAACCACACTGACCGCGCGCCATCAGGCGTGGATCGGCGCGGCGGACACGTTCTTCATCGCGACGGGCGCCGAGAAGCTCGGCGCGGACGTCTCACACCGGGGCGGCAATCCAGGGTTCGTGAAGGTCACGGGGCCGGGGTCGCTGGTGTTCCCGGACTACGCCGGCAACTCGATGTACATGACGCTGGGGAACCTGGAGGTGAACCCGGCGGCCGGGCTGCTGTTCGTGGACTGGGAACGCGGGGAGACGCTGCACCTGACCGGCCGGGCCCTGGCGGACTGGGATCCGGGGGACGTGCCGGGGGCGCAGCGGCTGGTGCGGTTCGAGCTGGAGGAGTGGGCGCACGTCGCGGGCTCGGTCTCGGCGGGCTGGACGGCCCCGGGCTACCACCGCTTCAACCCACCGGTCTAGAGCCTGGCCCGGCCCCTTTTCGCCATCTCCGCGGGGAGTATTTCCGGGATAATTTCCCTCATGAGCAAGACAGCCAAGCCCACCCTGAGCCAGGACTACATCGCGGGTGTCGCGTTGTCGGTGATCGACTCCATGGGGCTCGGCAAGTTCTCCATGCGCAAGCTCGGTGCCGAGATCGGCGTCGACCCGATGGCGGTCTATTACTACTTCGAGGATCAGGAGGCCCTGTTCGACGCCGTCGCCGAGCTGCTGTTCGACGAGTTCGACGTCGACTCGCTGCCCTGGCGGGGCTCCTGGCGCGCGCTGCTCGAACGGTCCTACGGGCGCATGCGGGACACGCTCGTCGCGCACCCGCATGCTGTGCCGGTGTTCGCGTCCCGGCCGATCCGGTCGGCCAAGGCCATCGCCACGGGCAACCAGACGCTCGCGTCCCTGCGGGAGGCTGGATTCGCGCCCGAGGTCGCCCTGCAGATGACGCGCTCCCTGCGCGACTACACCATCGGCCACGCGATGGGCCTGGCCGCCGTCCAGTTGGGCGCGCGGCGGCGCAGCCGCAAGCCCGAGCCCGGGGCGCCCGGCTACGACCTGCTCGCCGAGAGCGCCGACGCCGTAGGCATCGACCAGCACTTCGACCTCGGCCTCACCGCGATGCTGGACGGTTTCGACCGGCTGAAGAGCTGAGCCGAACCAGTGGTGGACAGGCCGGGCGGTGGGTGAAAGCGTCTGGGCGTATGAGGGACTACCCGCTCGGCGCACCGTACCGGCTGGAGCTGGACGACACCTACGGCCGGCTGCGCGAGCACGAGCCGCTGGCCCGGATCAAGATGCCGCACGGTGAGCCGGCCTGGCTGGTGACCCGCTACGACGACGTCCGCACGGTCTTCGCCGACCCGCGCTTCAGCCGGGCGGCCGCGGCCGGCCGGGACGCGCCGCGCATGTACCCGGAGCCGGTGCCGGGCGGGATCTCCGACCTCGACCCGCCGGAGCACACGCGGATGCGGCGGCTGGTCGGCAAGGCGTTCACCGCGCGCCGGGTGGAGCTGCTGCGGCCCCGCGCCGAGGAGATCGTCGAAGACCTCCTGGATCGGCTGACGGCCCAGGGACCGCCCGCCGACCTGGTGGAGGGCTATGCCGTGCCGCTGCCCGCGACCATGATCTGCGAGCTGCTCGGCGTGCCGTACGAGGATCGCGAGACGTTCCGGTCCTGGGCCGACGCGTACATGACGACGACCGCGATACCGCTGGAGCAGAAGATGGCGCGGCTGGGCGCGCTCGGCGGCTACCTGGCCCGGCTGGTGGCGCGGCGGCGCGAGTCCCCGACCGACGACCTGATCGGCGCGCTGGTGCAGGCGCGTGACGAGCAGGACAGCCTGTCGGAGGAGGAGCTGATCGGCTTCCTGATGACCCTGCTGGCCGCCGGGTACGAGACCACGGCCACCCAGATCGCCAACTTCTCCTACGCGCTGCTGACCCATCCCGACCAGCTCGCCCTGCTGCGCGCGGGGCGGGTGGACCTGGCGGACGCGGTCGAGGAGTTGCTCCGGCACGTCCCGGTGACGGCGATCGCCGCCACGTTCCTCCCGCGCTACGCCACCGAGGACGTGCAGCTCGAAGGTGGCACCGTGCGCGCGAACGAGCCGGTCTTCCCCGCCTATTACACCGCCAACCGGGATCCTCAGGTGTTCGAGGACCCGGAGCGGCTCGACCTCACCCGCAAGCCGCAGCCGAACTTCGCCTTCGGCCACGGCCCGCACTTCTGCCCCGGGGCGCCGCTGGCGCGGATGGAGCTTCAGGTGGCGCTGGCGGCGCTGCTGCGCCGCCTGCCGGACCTGCGGCTGGCCGTGCCTGAGGAGGAGTTGAGCTGGAAGACCGGCATGGCCATCCGCGGTCCGGTGGCGCTCCCTGTCACCTGGTGACGCGCTAGTCCATGAGGACGATCTGGCGCAGCACCTCGCCGCCCTTGAGCGCGGCCACGGCGTCGTTCAGGTCGGCCAGGCGGATCCGGGCGCTGATCATCGACTCCAGGTCCAGCTGGCCGGCCTTGTAGAGCTTGGCGAAGTAGGGGAAGTAGTGCCGTACGTCCGCTTCGCCGTACAGGCTGGAGAGCAGGTTCTTGCCCTCGAACAGCAGGCTGAACGCGGAGATCGACACCATGTCGTCCACCGCGCCCGCGCCGACCACGATGACCTCGCCGCCCGCGCGGGTGACCTGCCACGCGCTCTGGATGGTGGCGGCCTTGCCGACCACCTCGAAGCCGTAGTCGAAGCCGCTGCCGAAGGTCAACTCGTTCAGCGCCTCGGGGACCTGCTCGGGGGTGACGGCGTGGGTGGCGCCGACCTTCTTGGCCAGCTCGTGCTTGGACGCAAGGGGGTCGATCGCCAGGATCGTCCGGGCGCCGGAGATGCGCGCGCCCTGGATGACGGACAGGCCGACGCCGCCGCAGCCGATGACGGCGACGGTCGAGCCGGGCCGTACCTTGGCGGTGTTGATGGCGGCGCCCACGCCGGTGGTGATGCCGCAGCCGATCAGCGCGGCCGCCTCCCACGAGATGTCCGGGTCGACCTTGATCGCGCCCTGCCAGGGGATGACGATCTCTTCGGCCCAGGTGCCGCACCCGGCCATGCCGAACGCCGTCTGGTCGCCGCCGAAGCGGAAGTTGCCCTTGGTGAACGCCTCGATCACGTACTTCATGCAGAGGTACGGCTGGCCGCCCAGGCACAGGTCGCAGGCCTGGCAGGACGGACGCCAGTTGATGATCACGTGATCGCCCGGCTGGACCGAGCCGACGTGCTCGCCCACCTCGACCACCTCGCCCGCGCCCTCGTGACCCGGGACGAGCGGCACGGGCTGCGGCAGCACGCCGGACATGGCCGACAGGTCCGAATGGCAGACGCCCGTAGCCTTGATCCGCACCCGTACGTCGGTCGGTCCGACGGGGGTGAGGGTGACATCGTCGCGGATGTCGAGCTTGTCGTCGCCTACGGCATGCAGAAGGGCGGCGCGCATGGGGGGTTCCTCCTCCGGCTATTCCTCAAGGGAAAGAGCGGCTTTGGGGCAGGACCGGACCGCGTGACGGACGCGGTCCAGGAGTTCGGGCGGTGGTTCCGGGAGCAGGATGTGCAACTGGTCGTCATCATCCACGTCGAACACCTCGGGTGCGAGCCCCATGCACACGGCATTGGCTTCGCACACCATTTCATCGACCTTGATCTTCATGTGAGCCTCCTGTGGTCCCATGAGACCACTTTGGTGCGCTCGACGACGTATGCAACCCGCTTTCGTCCGGTCTGTTCGACATAGGGCAGCAGGAGCTCGTCCGCCACGTCCGGGGTCATCCTGCGCGTGATCCGCAAGCCGACGGCCAGGACCTGCTCGGGCTCGTCCACTCGCTTGGCCTCGCCGTACAGCAGGACGCCGCGCAGCTCGTCGTAATCCTCGCCCGTCTCGATCAGGCAGCTCACCCGTGGGTCGCGCTCCAGGTTGCGGACCTTCTGCGCCTTGGCGTAGCTCCAGAAGGCGATCCGCCCCTCGTCGAGCCCGTAGAACATGGTCACCAGATGTGGCGTGCCGTCCGGGTTGATGGTCGCGAGCTGGAGCTTGCGAGCACCTTCCAGGAAGGCTGTGACCTCGTCTTCGGACATCGCGATGCGAGCGCGCTGATTCACGCTGCCAAGTAGAACAGGTTGCAGAATGCCGGGCAAGGGGGCGCTGGAATGTTGTTCGGTTCTACTAGGGTGCATCCCTATGACGATGCCGCCTGAACTGCGCTACGCAGCCAAGCATGCCAAGGGATTCATGCCGGAAGGGGAGGGCCTGGCCCTGTTCGAGGCGGCTTGCCGGTACGGCAAACTCGGGCCGATCTGTGAGATCGGCACCTACTGCGGCAAGTCGGCCGTCTACCTCGGGGCGGCGGCCAGGCTGGCCGGGTCCGTGGTCGTCACCGTGGACCACCATCGCGGCTCGGAGGAGATCCAGCCGGGCTGGGCCCACCACGACCCGACGCTGGTCGATCCGCGGTTCGGCAAGATGGACTCGCTGCCGACGTTCCGCCAGACGATCGCCGCCGCCGGGCTGGAGGACGAGGTGATCGCCGTGGTGGGCCGCTCCGAGCAGGTGGCCCGGCTCTGGAACACGCCTTTGGGCATGCTGTTCATCGACGGCGGCCATTCCGACGATCCGGTGACGCGCGACTACGAGGGCTGGGCGCCGCACGTCATGGCGGGCGGCGCGCTGGTCTTCCACGACATCTATCCGGACCCGGCCGCGGGCGGCCAGGCTCCCTACCGGGTCTACCTGCGGGCGCTCGCCTCGGGCGCGTTCGCCGAGGCCTCGGCCGAGGGCTCGCTACGCGTCCTGGAACGGGTCGCTCCGGGGATCTAGTGCCGCTTCCCGCGTGCCCATGCCCTGCGGGTGTGGGCCCGCCAGGACTGGAAGTCCTCGTGGGTGCGCGGGTCGTGGCCGAGTTCGATGAGCGCCCCTTCGGGCCACGCGCCGGCCTCGTCGGGCTCCGCGCCCGCCAGCATCGGTACGGCCTGCGCCACGTGATCCGGCAGCGGCCCCGCCTGGAGCCCGGCCGACACGGCGAACGCGCACCCCTGGGCCAGATGGGCACGGAACCCGTCGGCCCCCGCGTGATCGGCCAGCCACCACAGCTCGTCGGCATTGGCGCCACCGGTGTGCGTGGCCGCGAACCCGACACCGCTCCACAGATCGCCCCGCCGGCCCGCAGGGAAAGAGGCGATCCTGGCGGCCACGTCGTCCGGCGAGGCGCACTCGTGATACCAGAGCAGGCGGCCCAGGCCCTGGTCGAAGATCGCGCAGTGGGCCCTGGTGAGCAGATCGGGCATGGTCCGCTCGCCGACCATCCGGTCCGCCCGCGCCAGGCTCCACTGGAACCCGAACCCGTCCACGGCCAGCCAGCGGAGCAGCGGGTGCGTCGGCCGGATGCCCCACATGGGCCGCAGGCGCAGCAGCGCGTAGCCGCGCCCGGCGCCCATGTGCACGGCGTACGGGTGAAGATGGGCGGGGCCGGCCAGTAGCTCGTGAAGGCGCCGGCCCCGGGTCATGGTGAGCAGATCGAGCACGGTGCAGGCGGCACCGGCCCCCTCATAGGCGAAGCTCCGCTGCTCAGGAGACATTTCATCGATTTTGCAGGCTTCACGCGAAACAGCGGCGTTGAAGCCGAAAAGATATGACCGCTCGGCCCCTTCGACGACCACCCGGGAATGTCCCTGCCGTAGCCGGAACCTCCGCCGGGCCAGATCGGCTTCGGACTGCTCCCTCAGCAGCAGCTTTCGTAGTCCGTGAACCGGCGAAAGCGTCGGCTCAGTCCTGTCCTGCTCCAAGAACGCTGTTGTGCCCGTGTCGCCCACGCTTCCCCCGAAGACGCCTCGTACGGCCACTCACGAAGCTAGTAACCCCAATGGGGCGTTCAGCGGTGCCGCTCCGCATTTCCCGGCAAAGAACCCGCAAAAGCCCTTGCGCGTACAAGATCACGCACGAGCGGGCGTGCAACCACACAGATGCGGGTCGGCGGGGGAGACGGAGGCGGCGCCGACGTCGCGGAAGATCCCCGCTCCCGGGGAGAAGGCGAACAACGCGTCCCCCGCGAGCACCACCGCCGCGGCCGTATATCCGCTCCGCTCGTGCGGAAAGTGGCGGTCGTTGGCGAACTGCCACCCCGTCCAGTACGAGCCGTCCTCATGGCGTAAGTGCTGAATGTCGGCGAACAGCCGGGCGGCGCGGTCACGGTCGCCCAGCGCGTCGAGGGCCAGCGCCAGCTCGCACGTCTCCGCGCCCGTCACCCACGGCTGGTCCGAGACGCATCGGATGCCCAGCCCCGGCACCACGAACGTGCTCCACTCCCGCTCCAGCAGCTCCGCCGCCGCCGGACCCCGGACGGCGCCGCCGAGCACCGGGTAGTACCAGTCCATGGAGTAGCGGCTCTTGTCGGCGAACGCCTCCGGGTGCGCGGCCAGCACGTGGGCCAGGCGGTCGGCGGCCAGCTCCCAGTGCGGCTGCGGGTCGCCGAGGTGTTCGGCGAGCAGGACGCCGCAGCGCAGGCCCTGGTGGATCGACGAGCAGCCGGTGAGCAGCGCGTAGGAGGAGGCCCGGCCCTGGGCGTCGCGCTCCCAGACGATCTCGCCGCGTTCGGTCTGCAGCCCCACGACGTAGTCGAGCGCCCTCTTGACCATCGGCCACCTGAGCTCGGTGAACCGCTGGTCGCCCGTCACCAGGTGGTGGTGCCAGACGCCGGCCGCGACGTAGGCGGCGTGGTTCGACTCGCCGCCCGGCTCGGTGGCGACGCCGTCGACCAGCTTCATCGCCCACGAGCCGTCGTCGCGCTGGTGCCGGGCCAGCCAGTCGTAGCCCCGCGTGACGGGGTCGCGCAGGCCGGCCACGGTCATCGCCATCAGGCACTCGACGTGGTTCCACGCGTCCACGTGGCCTTCCGGCCAGGGCACGCCGCCGTCGTCCTGCTGGATCGCCGAGATGCTCAAGGCCGTCTGAACGGCCTCCTCGCGTGAGATCACGCGGCGGGCTTCCTGACGTAGAGCACCACACTCTTGCCGATGAGCGGGTTGAGCAGGGATTCGGCCAGCCGGGTGAGCGGCGGGCGCTTCATGATGTCCCAGACCAGCAGTTCGTGGTACGCCTTGGCGAGGGGATGGTCGTCGTTGTTGACGCCGACCGCGCACTTGATCCACCAGTACGGCGCGTGCAGCCCGTGGGCGTGGTGGTGAGGGCCGATGCGGAAGCCGGTGGACTTCAGCTTGGCCGACAGCTCAGCCAGCGTATAAATCCGGACATGTCCGCCGGGGGCCGTGTGGTAGTCCTCGTCCAGCGCCCAGCAGATCCGCTCGGGCAGGAAGCTCGGCACGGTGATCGCGGCCGTGCCGCCGGGCTTGAGCACCCGGAAGATCTCCCGCATCGCGGCCATGTCGTCGGGGATGTGCTCCAGCACCTCGGCCGCGATGACCCGGTCGAAGGAGCCGTCCTCGAACGGCATCTCCAGCGCCGTCCCCTGAACGGTCTCGCCACTGGCCTCCGGCGGCACCTCGCCCGCCTTGTCCATCGCCACGAACATGGCCGCCACGCTGTCCAGCTCGGACTGGTCCATGTCGAAGGCGACCACGTCCGCGCCCCGGCGGAGCACCTCGAACGCATGCCGGCCACCGCCACAACCCAGGTCGAGCACGCGCACGCCGGGCCCGACCGGCAGCCGGGCGAAGTCCACCGTCAGCACTTATCGATCTCCTTGGAATCTCGAAGCTTCGGTCAGCGGGTACGGCGGGCCGCGATGGCCTCGCGGTACGCCTCGACGGTTTTCATGGCGACGACGCGCCAGGTGTAACGCTCCATGACCCGCTCGTATCCGGCCTTGCCCACCCGCTCGCGCTCCTCCGGGGAGTCGTGCAGGCGGCGCAGCACCGCGGCCAGTTCCTCGGAGTCGCCGGGCGCGACCTGGATCGCGGCGTCCCCCACCACCTCGGGCAGCGCACCCGTACGGCTGGCGACCAGCGGCGTTGCGCAGGCCATGTGCTCCACGGCCGGCAGCGAGAACCCCTCGTACAACGACGGCACCACGGAGACCTCAGAGGTGGCGATGAGCTCGCCCAGCTCGTCGTCGGAGATGCCGTGCACGAAGCGGACCCGGTCCTGCAGTGACAGCTCCTGCACGAGTTGCTCGGTGGGCCCGCCGGGGGTCGGCTTGCTGACCACGGTGAGGCTGACGTCGCGCTCGGTGGCCAGCTTGGCCACGGCCCGCAGCAGCGTGGAGACGCCCTTCATGGGGGAGTCGGCGCTGGCCACCGCCACGATCGAGCCCTTTTTCTTCGGCTTCTCGGGACGCGGGTGGAAATAGCGGGTGTCGACGCCGAGCGGGATCAGGCGCATGTTCGCCTGCGGGACGTTGAAGTCACGGTGGATGTCGGCCAGCGACGACTCGCTGACGGTCAGGATCGGGCTCAGCCGGGGCGCGACCTTGGCCTGCATCTTCACGAACGCGTACCAGCGCCGCATGGTCAGCTTCTTGGCGCCGGTGGCGGCCTCCAGCTCGATGCGCCGGTCCACGCTGATCGGGTGGTGGATGGTGCCGACCACCGGGAACAGCTTCTGGATGCCGAGCAGGCCGTAGCCGAGCGTCTGGTTGTCCTGGACGACGTCGAAGTCGCCGACCCGCTTCTTCAGCGCGCGATGCGCCCGCAGCGTGAACGTCAGCGGCTCGGGGAACCCGGCGGTCCACATGGTGCCGACTTCCAGCCAGTCGATCCAGTCGCGGTACTCGTGCAGCTTGGGCGTCCTGAACGGGTCCTCGTCGCGGTAGAGGTCGAGGCTCGGCACCTTCTGGAGGATCACGCCCTCGTCCAGCTCCGGGTACGGCTGGCCGGAGAACACCTCGACGTGATGCCCCAGGGCGACCAGCTCGCGGCTCAGGTGGCGGAGGTAGACACCCTGGCCGCCACAGGTCGGCTTGCTGCGGTAGGACAGCAGTGCGATCCGCAGCGTGTCGCTCACGGACACCCCTTTCTCGCCCGGTATGCACCCAGAGATGGGCGTGTACCGTGAAGATGACCTTAGTCCGAGAAGGCTACCATTCGGTAGGTCATCTGGAATTGTTCACAACTGCCGCCAAAGGCCGTGCGAACTGCGATGTTGGCACGACCGAGCGTGGTTCGGTGGAACGTGTTCTAGGAGTCTTGGGCGCTGTATCGAGGCGCTTAGCTGTACATTCCCGTCCAAACGGACGCGGTCGTGATAGTGGGAGGACCCCTTGGCCAGGCGCGCTCTGATCACCGGCATCACCGGCCAGGACGGTTCCTATTTGGCGGAGTACCTGCTCGGTCAGGGATACGAGGTGTGGGGGCTGGCCCGCGGCCAGGCCAACCCGCGCGTGTCGCGGATGCGCAAGCTGCTGACCGACGTTCAGGTGGTCCGCGGCGACCTGCTCGACCAGGGGTCGCTGATCTCGGCGGTGGAACGGGTTCAGCCCGACGAGGTCTACAACCTGGGTGCCATCTCGTTCGTGCCCATGTCGTGGGAGCAGGCGGAGCTCACGGCCGAGGTGACGGGGATGGGCGTGCTGCGCATGCTGGAGGCCATCCGGGTGTGCTCGGGCGTGTCGCGTGGCGGCCCCGCCTCCGGCCAGATCCGCTTTTATCAGGCTTCGTCCTCGGAGATGTTCGGCCAGGTCAGCGAGACGCCCCAGACGGAGCGCACCGCCTTCCACCCGCGCTCGCCGTACGGTGTGGCCAAGGCGTACGGGCACTTCCTCACGCAGAACTACCGCGAGTCCTACGGCATGTACGCGGTCTCCGGCATCCTGTTCAACCACGAGTCGCCCCGGCGTGGCGCCGAGTTCGTCACCCGCAAGGTCTCGCTCGGCGTGGCGCGCATCAAGCTCGGCCTCGACACCGAGCTCCGGCTCGGCAACCTGGAGGCCCGGCGGGACTGGGGTTTCGCGGGCGACTACGTACGGGCCATGCACCTCATGCTCCAGGCCGGCACGCCCGAGGACTACGTGATCGGCACCGGGCGCATGAAGTCGGTCCGTGAGCTGGTCGAGGCCGCCTTCACGGCGGCTTCCCTGGACTGGGAGCAGTACGTGGTCACCGACCAGGCCCTGCATCGGCCCGCCGAGGTCGACCTGCTGTGCGCCGACCCGAAGAAGGCCCGGGTGCAGCTCGGCTGGGAGCCGACGATGCCGTTCGACGAACTGGTGGCGACGATGGTCGAGTCCGACCTCCGCCTCCTGTCGAACGGCGGCGACCCCGACCAGGACAGTTCCTGGCCCTGATCCACCCCGATCGCCGGTGCTCCTTCGAGCATGCCCTATTGACAAAATACTGTTTTACGTAAAGGATGATTTTTGCGATGAAAGATGTCCTGTACCTAGAGCAGATCGAGCAGGCCGAGGCGCTGCTCAAGCCGCAGCGCGTCGAGGTGCTGCGGCAACTGGCCGAGCCAGGCACCTGCACAGAGGTCGCGGCCCGGCTCGGTCAGACGCCACAGCGCGTCTATTACCACGTCAAACGGCTGGTGGACGCGGGCTTGGTCGACCTGGTGTCGGAGCGGAAGGTGCGCGGTGTCCACGAGGGCATCTACCAGGCGGGCGCGCGTTCGTACTGGCTGTCACCCCGCCTGGTCGGCCGGATCGGCCTGCGCACGGTGCAGGACGAGCTGAGCCTGGGTTACCTGCTGGACCTGATGGAAGAGGTTCAGGCGGACATCGCGGGACTCGACAGGACCGCGACTGAGCTGCCGTCGATCGGGCTGTCGGGGGAGATCCACGTGCGCCCCGAGGACCGTCAGGAGTTCCTGCACGAGCTGCAGGGGATGCTGCAAGACCTGTTCACGAGGTACGGCGGAGCGGAAGGTGACGCCTTCAAGCTCGCCGTAGCGTGCTACCCCAAGGGAGACGAACATGAGTGAGCCGATGACCGTCCGCGCCCGTGTCCAGGCACCGGTGAAGGAGGTGCACCACGCGCTGACCGACGCCGCGACGATGCGGCTCTGGCTCGCCGAGCACGCCGAGGTGGACCTGCCGGACCGCTACGCGTTCTGGGGGCGCTTCACCCCCGAAGGCGACGCGCCGCACCAGCGGCCCCTGCACGTCGATGACCACACGGTGCGGTTCTCCTGGCTGCTGGACGGTGTGGACACCACGGTCGAGTTCGGCCTGGAGGAGGACGGTCCCGAGACGACCATCGTGTCGGTCTCGCAGACCCACTTCGACTTCCAGGAGGCGCTCAGCGAGACGACGATCCGCGGGGTGATCCAGACGTACTGGTGCCTCATGCTGGCGAACCTGGCCGAGCACCTCGACGGCCGCCCGCTCACCCCGAAGGCCGACTTCACCTCCTCCGACCTGCGGGCGGAGGTGCTGATCGCCGCTTCCGCGGAGAAGGTCTTCGACTCGCTGATCGACTCGGAGGCGGTGACCGCCTGGTTCGGGTTCCCGATCGAGATCGAGCCGCGGGTCGGCGGCCGCTACGCCATGGGCGGCCTGGCGAACAACCCCGATCCGGCGAAGATCGTCGAGCTGGAGCCGGGGCGCCGGCTGTCCGTCGACTGGGGCGGCGTCGGGATCGGCACCTGGGAGCTGGCGGAGTCCGGCGGCAAGACGCGGCTGACGTTGGTGCAGAGCGGCTTCGGCCGGTCGCCGTACGCGGGCTGGTGCGGCATCCTGTCCGGGCTCTCCGAGCTGCGCCGCTTCCACGAGGTGGCCGGCTGGACTCCCATCTGGGTGTCCTAACTGTTCTCCTCCCCCAGGTGGGTCAGTACGGTCGCCGCTACGGCCCCCAGAACGTCGATCTGCTCCGGAGTCAGCAGGTCGATGAAGTGGCGGCGGACCGACTCCGCATGATCGGGGGCCGCCGCCTCGATGGCCCGCAGCCCCTCCTCGGTCAGCACGATCACGGCGCCACGGCCGTCCGTCTCGCACTCCTCGCGGGTCACCAGGCCGCGTTGTTCCATCCGTGAGAGGTGCCGCGACAGCCGGCTCTTCGACCACAGCATCCGCTCGGCCAGCTTGGTGAGCCGCCCTCGGTGCCCCTCGGCCGACGACAGCGACGAGAGCACATCGTAGTCGGGGGCCGACAACCCCGAATCCCGCAGCAGATCACGGTTCACCTGGGCGTCCAGGAGCAGCCGCATCCGGCGGTAGCCGAGCCAGGCTCGGAACTCGGCCTCATCCAACCAGCGCGGGTCACCCATGCCTCCCAGACTAGTTGACGTGTAACCAAACTCGTTCTAGGTTCCATGTAAACCAAATCTGAGGGGCGGGCGCGCATGTTCGGTGTGGGTATCTCGGCTTCGGCGGCTCCGGGCGCTGATCCGGTCGGCGACGCGCGGTTGGCCGAGGAGCTGGGGTTCGACTTCGTGTCGACGTCCGACCATCCGTGCGGCACGTCGCCGACGTACGAGATCTGGACCCTGCTCACCTGGATCGCCGCCGCCACCTCGCGGATCCGCGTCGCCACGCGGGTGCTCGGGGTGCCGTACCGGCCGCCCGCGATGGTGGCCAAGATGGCGGAGTCCCTGCACCGGCTCTCCGGGGGACGGCTGATTCTGGGACTCGGCGGCGGCTATTCGGACGAGGAGTTCCGGGCCTTCGGGCTGGGCGTGCCGACACCGCGGGAGAAGGTCGACGGCATGGTGGAGGCGATCCACATCATCCGCGGGCTGTGGTCGTCGCCGTCGTTCAGCTACCAGGGCAACCGGTATCACACGCTGGATGCCGCGCTGGAGCCCAAGCCTGTCAGTCCGATCCCCATCTGGCTGGGCACCTACGGCAACCGGGCACTGGCGGCCACCGGGGAGCTGGCGGACGGGTGGATCCCGTCGCTGGGGTTCGCGCCGCCTGCGGTGGCGGCGGAGATGCGGTCGCGGGTGCTGGCGTCTGCTGATCGGGTGGGGCGGGAGGTGGAGTGCGTGTACAACGTGCCGGTTCTGGTCGGCGGGACCTCGGACTCGCCTTCGGTGGTGGCGGGGTCGGCGGAGGAGGTGGTCGAGGGATTGCTGGGGTTGGTGCGGCTGGGGTTCACCTCGTTGAATCTCATGCCTGCGGGGGCGGACTTCCGTGGGCAGATGGAACGGCTGGCCACTGACGTCCTCCCGGTGTTGCGAGCATCCACGGCGTAGCCGCTGTGGATGGCTGCTCGTCCATCCACAGAACCCGGTTCGGCGCCCACTACTGCCCGGCCTTTCTCCGATCCTGGACGCCAAGCTGGACCGGATCGAGGAGGTCACCATCCGCTTCCCGCAGCGGTGCTTCGCCTTCGACCAGTTCGGGCCGCTGTTCATCCGCCCTCAGCCCGGCTCCGGCTGGGCACCGGGTTGCCACCACAAACCGCCTGATCAATCACAGGCATGAACGGACACCCTCATCACTAGGAAATAAGCCGCAATCTACTTAAATCAAACGCCCTCTCACACCGTCATCGACGGGTCTGGCCAGCGGACCATGCGGTACGGGGCCAGCCAGAACAGCTCGCCCATCGCCAGGACGAGCCGCTCCTCCAGCAGTGGCCTGACAGCCTCGGCGGACACGCTGTGATTCCCCTGATCGAGTTCGTGTAGAGCGGCTATCAGGTCCGGTTCGGTCAGCGTGTACTTGACCAGCCGGCGATCCCGGCGGTCACGTATCTGCAGGAACCCCGGCCCTTGCCGCCAGCAGCATCGCCCGAGGTAGAACCCTTCCCACCAGGCTGCGATCTGGCTCGGTCCGTCAGGGTCGTCGCCGATTCGGCGAGGCGGGTGAAGGTGACTCAGCTCGTTGGCGCCGATGGACGGTGACGTCGCGCCGACTTCCCAGATCACGCGCATGCCACGAGCGGTTGCCAGCCGCACGATGTCCAGCCCCCGGCAATCCGGTGACGAGGGTGTGGCAAGGTCGACAGGCTGGTCGAGCTCTACGGTGCGGACCCCGGAGCGATAGAGGTCCCCGGCGGGGAACGGGACAGCGTCCCGCATGCGGACCTTCAGCCAGTCGGCTTGGTTGGCGCGGTCCGCTCGCCATGGTGCGGACGCGTCTGTCATGCGACGGCCTCTTCGGCGTGACGGGTGATGCGGCAGAGCTGTTGGTTCTCGACGGTGGTGGCCACATGAACATGGCGCCCTTCGTCGGTGAAGACCAATCCGAGGCGTTGCCATTCCGCGAGGATTCTTCTGACCGTCGTGTCGGTGTCGGCTTCCAGGGGGGAGCCGACGTCGCCCAGCGCGGCACGCAGAACGGCCTCCGTGCGCGGCTGGTCGAGCATGCGGAAGAGGAGGACCTCTTCGGGTGCTCGGAGCTCGACCTGGCGCCAGTCGAAGTCTGGCCTGGTGTTCGTGAGGAGAATGGCCTCGCCGACGTCCTGATGAGTCAAGGTACTGGAGTGGTGCTGTTGGTCCCACACGACGAGAGCTTCTTCGAGTGCCTCGACCACTGCGCGTTCGATTCCTTTGTCAGGCGTGTCGAAGAGGTAGGCGATGTCATAGAGGTCCGACTCTGGGAGGTCATAGATCATCGTGTACTGGCGGTGCGGTCGCCGGGCCGCGAACCCGAGTTCGGGCCTGTCGAAATAGGGACTGAAGCGCTCAAGAGCGATGCGTGACGCACCTCCTGGCGGTTGCAGGTGATGCAGGCGCGGAAGCTGGGCGATGACGGGGAGATAGTGATCCTCCGATTCGCCCGGAAATCCGAATAGATAGTTCCAGGACACGGAGACGCCGAGGCTCTCTGCGTCCCGTAGCATACGAACGTTCTGCACCCCGCTGACGCCCTTGTCCATGATGCGGAGCACAGTCGCGTTCAGGTTCTCGATTCCCGGCTGGATGGACACTATTCCCGCGTCGCGGAGCAGCTCCAGTTGGTGGATCTTCATGTTTGATTTGATTTCATAATGGATTCGGAAGTCGTGATCTCGCTCCGCTATTTCTCGCACGGCGGTGTTCAGATAGTTCATGTCCAGGATGTTGTCGACTACGTAGAAGTCCATGACCTTGTGCCGACGTGCCAGGTCCTCCAGCTCACGGGAGAATACTTCGGGAGGCTTGCTTCGGAAGGTCATCATCGAGCCGTTGAGGCCGCAGAACGTACAATGGTGCTTCTCACCCCACCAACACCCACGAGCGGACTCGAGGACCAGCCGTGGCTCGAACCAGGACGATACGCTGGTGGTTTCGATCCGCGAGAAGTAGGCGTCATAGTTGGGAGCCGGCATCTCTGCAGGCGTCAGCAGACGGTCCGACATGGGATTGACGACCGACTCTTCTCCCTTTCGCCAGCAGAGCCCGGGGATGTCCGTGAGGTCCGTGTCGGTCATGAGGTGGCGTATGAGCTCTGGGAAGCTCCGCTCTCCCTCACCGCGTACGACGAAGTCGATCTGTTCGAACACGCGATGAAACCCTGCGCCCTGGTCCCCATCGCAGTTTGCACCTCCCATGACGCAACGGACGTCTGGAATGATCTCTTTCAGCCGACGTGCCAACGCCAGGGACGCCACGTTCTGCTGAACCGTCGAGGTGAAGCAGACCAGGTCGGGCTTGGTGGCCGAAATCGACGTGGCCTGGGCATCGATAAATTCCGGAGCGGCGGCATGCAAGCGCATGCAGATGTCGTAGTCTCTGGGTGAGATCTTTCCGTTCATCTGCTCGGCAAAGCTCTCGACGTTCCACTCGCGCGTGCCGTGCAGGGCCGAGGAGAACACCCAGTCGCCACAGCCCTTGAAATAGCTTCTCAGCGCAAAGAAATCATAGTCCTCACCGCTTGATTCGGGTAGAATGCTCCGCATCCACTCGGCGCATGCGATGTTGACGTAGTGTGTCTCCACGTCGACCTCTGGCAGAGCCTCGTGAAGCCGCGAAGTAAGAATTCCTAGCGCAAGGGATGGCGCGTCTATCGACGCCCAGGGCATGGAAACAAGAGCAACTCGCATCGCCTCTCCTTGATTAGGCTGCTGCGGCATAAAAAAGCGGCTCCTCGCAGTCGTTTCTGCGGGGAGCCGTGTCCATTCTGGGGATGCGTGAGGCTATTTGCTGTTGGCCGTTTCGCCGTTGCTGTTCCCCTTGGAATGTACGGTGAGCCTCTTCACGTGGGGAAACATCTGAAAAGCATCAGCGCTGGGGCTCTGCGGATCGTTGTCGACGATCTTCTTTTCCATGCTCATTCCCTCTTCTTGCCAATTGAGGCACATACTGCTTGCGCGCCCTTGGCCCAGGATGACCTTGATCCAGGATGACACTGCCCCGAGTCCAGGGCAACCCCTCCCATTACATCCTGTGGGGCTCGCTGTCCGATCAGACGGCCGAGTGCCGCACCGCCGGCTTGACCGAAGGATCGTCTGGCTGGTGATCAGCCCATGACGACTGGCAGTTGTCCGCCCATCCACAGAACCCGATTCGGCGCCGACCATCACATGGGCTCTCATCCATCCTGGACAGCGTGAACCAACCCCTCCCGGAACCCTCCCCGTCGGCAAAGTCCTCCTTGCAGCCCTCTCTGGTGGAACGCACCCGGCGCGTCACAAGGTCCGTCCCACAGGCGGTCGCGTGCCGTCGGACGGCCGCCCATATCTGGGGTCTGCACGTACTGAGCTCCGATGCCACCGAAGACGACTGGCCGGTAGAGCTCATAGCCCCTGGCCACTTGGCGATCCCCGGTTGCGTCACCCACGTGACCACCTTGCCCGCCGCCGACATCACGGAGCACAAGGGCGTCCGCCTCACCACCCAGGAACGCACAGCCCTCGATTGCGTCCGCTGGCTTCCCCGCATGGAGGCTGTGGCCGCCCTGGACCAGTTCCTCCGTCGCGGAGTGGACCTGGAGGCCCTCTGGCACCAGTCCACCTCATGGCACCTACGCGACACGCTCAGCCTCGCCGACCAGGGCGCCGGCTCACCCCGGGAGAGCTGGCTCCGTGTGATCCTCGTGGACGGCGGCCTCCCCAGACCCACCACCCAGATCCGCGTCCCCCTGGCGGACGACCGCTTCGCCTACCTGGACCTCGGCTGGCCGGACTTCCGGGTGGCGGTCGAATACGACGGCCAGCAACACCACACGTCGTCCGCCGACCAACTCCACGACGAGCGACGCCGCGCGGAGCTACGTAGCCTCGGCTGGCGGATCATCGCCGTCCGCCGAGACGTCTTCCCCGGCCAGACCGCCGACCTCCTCCATCAGGTGGCGGACACCCTCATCCAGCAGGGCTGGCAACCAGGCGCTCGCCAGACGGTCCGCATCCTCGCCCGCATCAGGGCCGCTCGCCGCCGCCGGCAACGCTGAAGGCGGGAATCGTATCCGGTTCCCGCCCTTCTTCGACTTTCAGCGTGCGGTGGTGAACAGGAACGCGCTGTCCTGGACGGCCTCCACGCGGTGACGGTGTTCGGGCATGATCAGCAGATCGCCCGGCAGCGCGTCCCACGAGTCAGGCCCGGCGACAAGCCGCACGTGCCCGTGCAGCACCTGCACCGTGACCTCGCCAGGATGCTCGTGCTCGTGGATGTGCTCGCCCTGCCGCAACGCCATCACGGTCTGCCGCAACGAACGATCGTGTCCACCGTGGACAGTGGTGGCACTGCGGCCACTGTCCGCCTCACGGGCGAGCGTGAGGTGATCGCGAACGAGCGCGGTCAGCGGAACCTTGGTCATGACCGCGGCGCGCGGCGGTCTCGCCGGGCTTCCAGTTCCTCCGGGCTGACCGGGATCAGCATCGGCTGCCCCGGTGCGCAGAACATCGTCACCACGAACTGTGACTCCTCGTCGGCGAGGTGGTTGCCGTCCTGGTAGTGGATCACGTCCCCACCGGGCTCCCAGAACGTCTCACCGGGCCGGACGACCCGCACGGGGTCGCCTTCGAGCTCGAAGTTGACGGCTCCCTTGATCACGTACCCGTACGCGGGTCCGGAGTGGCGGTGCGGCGGCGCACCGGGGCTGTTCGGGGGCAACGTGACCAGGATCGTCATCGCCTCGGCTCCCGCCGGCGCGGGCGGCGCCCCCGGTACGGTGCCGACCACGTCGAGCTTCGGCGGCGGGCCGCTCTTGTCGGAGTTGTCGAGGTGGTGGGTGTGATCGGTTTTCATGGGGTTTCCCTTCGCGGGACAGTGGCCGGCTCGATCCGGCCGTTCACCAGCTCAGACAAGACAGCACTTCGATGTGTGACAACGCTTGGAAATCTCATTCGCGCAGTTCAGAGGGCCAGCATGGCCATGAAGGCCATGCTGGCCGCCATTCCCGCCGAGCACGCATCCTGCTGGGTGAGCGCCCTTGGATCCGCGCCCCGTTCAGTCAGGACGCGGATGAGCCGCGCGCAGGTCCAGGCCAGCCCGATGACCAGGGCCACCGTGGCCAGTGACCCGCCTCCATGCGCGTGCCCAGACGAAGCGCCGGCGGGAGCAGGCCCGCTGAACGCCGTCAGCACTAAGAGGAGGGACATGACCACGAAGTCCTGGATGTGATGACCGGTCTCCGCGCGGCGGGAGGGGGAGCCGCAGAGCCAGGCGGCGGTCAGCAGGGCCGGAGCGAGGGTCAGGACGCAGCCGACCGATACCGCCATCGTGTGGAGGAAGGCATGCATCAGAGCGGCCAGATGCTGCTCGTTATCCGAACTGGCCGGGCTGGTAGCCGCCGGCGGGCTGCTGGGTGATGACGTTCAGTCGGTTGAAGGCGTTGATGAGGGCGATGAGGGATACCAGGGCGGCGAGTTGGTCCTCGTCGTAGTGCTTGGCGGCGTTCGCCCAGGCATCGTCCGTGACGCCACCGGCCGCGTCGGCGATGCGGGTGCCCTGCTCCGCCAGCTCCAGGGCGGCGCGCTCGGCGTCGGTGAACACCGTGGCCTCCCGCCAGGCCGCGACCAGGTTGAGGCGTACCGAGGTCTCTCCGGCGTGTGCGGCGTCCTTGGTGTGCATGTCGGTGCAGAAACCGCAGCCGTTGATCTGACTGGCGCGGAGCTTCACCAGTTCCCGCGTCGCGGCCGGCAGCGTCGAGTCCACGATCACCTTGTCCGCCGAGATGATGTGCTTCAGGACCTTGCCTGCGATCGGGTTGCCGAAGAGGTTCAAGCGGGCATCCACGATGTACTCCTTGCCGTTGTTGGTGGGGTTACGTCCGTCTAGACAGGACAGCCCGGCAAGTTGTGACAGGAACGCCCCCGCAGAGCAGACGCGGTACGAGCCCGCGTCTACAGGCCGGCTGGCTCGCGATCACCCCATGAGGACCAGTCGGCCGAACGTCTGACTGGCCATCACCCCATGACGACCGGCAGTTCCTTGATGCCGTTGATGAAGTTCGACCGCAACCGCCGCGCCTCACCCGTCTGCCGCAGCCGTGGATACCGCCGGGCCAGTTGCTCGAACAGCACCCGCAGCTCCAGTTTCGCCAGGTGGTTGCCCAGGCAGAAGTGCGCCCCGCCGCCCCCGAACCCGATGTGCGGGTTCGGGTCGCGGCCGATGTCGAACACCTCGGCGTCCGGGAAGACGGAAGTGTCCCGGTTCGCCGACGAGTAGAAGACCACGACCTTGTCGCCCTCGCCGATCTGCTGCCCGCCCAGCACCGTGTCCGCCGTGGCCGTGCGCCGGAACAGGTTCACCGGCGACACCCACCGGACGATCTCGTCGGACGCCGTCCCCGCCAGGCCCGGGTCCGCCACGAGCCGCTGCCACTGCTCGGGATGCTCGAAGAGCGCGAGCATCCCGCCGGAGGCCGCGTTGCGGGTGGTCTCGTTGCCGGCGACCACCAGCAAGAGGACGAACAGGTCGAACTCATCTTCGCCGAGCGTCTCGCCGCTCTTCTCGTCGGGCTGGATGAGCTTGGTGACGATGTCGTCGCGCGGGTTCGCCCTGCGCTGGGCGGCCAGTTGGTTGGCGTACGCGTACACCTCCATGGCCGCCGCGCCGCCCTCGTCCGGGGAGGAGGCGTAGTCGGGGTCCTGCGCGCCGATCATGCGGTTCGACCAGTTGAAGATCTTGTCCCGGTCGGTGACCGGGGCGCCGAGCAGTTCGCAGATCACGTAGAGCGGCAACGGGGCCGCCACCTCGGTGACGAAGTCCGCCTCGCCCGAGCACTTGTCGAGAAGGTCGTCGCAGATGTCCCGGATGTGCTGTTCGAGCGCTCCAATCGTGCGCGGTGTGAACCCCCGGTTGACCAGCGAGCGTCGGCGCGTGTGCTCCGGCGGGTCCTGGTTGAGCATCATCAGCCGCTGCAGTGCCCGCTGCTCCTCGGTGACCTCGTTGAAGAGCGCCAGCTTCCTGGAGGAGGAGAACAGGTCCGAGTGCCGGGACACATGTACGACGTCCTCATACCGGGTGACCGCCCAGAAGTCGGGCTCGTCCTGGTGCCGGTATACGGGCTCATTGGCGCGCAGCCAGCGCAACTGCTCGTGTGGTGGGCCGGAGGTCGCGTAGTGGTCCTGGTCGACAAGGTCAATATGCACTCGAACTCACCTCGGGCCTATGGAGTGATCAAGCGCTTGGTTAAGCATCTTGTTGAAACGTGTTCTATTACGCTCCGCCGCCTCAGTCAACCGCCCGCCCCGCCATCATCCCGACCCCTGCCACCCGGCTCACGACAACCCCAAGCGCGCTGGGGGAGGTCGCCTTTTGTCCAGTCAATCCGTGATCATGCTAACTCGTCCACCCATCGGTTCAGTCGTCCGCCTCCCACCCTCTCGTCCGCCGATCTGCCCGCTCCCGGCCGCGTCGTGGGCGACCCTCGTCCGCTCGCCCCTGGTCCGGTGGCGCGTATGTCGTAAACGATTTCATCTCCTGGGCCGGGTTGGCCGGATTCATCGGGTGTTTGGGGCTCTTTTAGGGAGATTTACCCGTTAAGCGAGGCATGTGGTGGAGGCGGATGGGGAAGGCTGCGGGGTGGATGGCCTCGGCTCCGCCTAGTGATTCGCGCTAGACATCCGAGGATCTATCGGTTGCGCAGGCGAAAGGAGTCCGGTATGTGGACGCTATGCCATCCGATGTATGCGACTAGGATGTGATGAATCTGCGAGGAATGTCGGCTGTCGGCTGGATGCTGCAACCGTTTGTAGTGCGGCTTCGCCGTCAGCTCGATCTCACGGATCCGATGTATCGGCGCGTGAAGGCTTGACAGGTCCCATCGAGGCCGACCAGCATCGGGCTAGATACATCCGATGTATGACTTAAGGATGCGGTGTGAAGCTGCTGCGAGTAGGACCTGTCGGCCAGGAGCGCCCGGTGGTGATGGATGGCGCCGGTAACCTGCGCGACATCGGAGAGCCCGAGATCGATGGGGCTTTCCTCGCTTCCGGGGGAGTGGCGCGCGTCCGAGACGCGCTCGAGCGCGATGCGCTGCCGGTCATCGCGGCCGAAGGGTTGCGTGTCGGCGCTCCTGTCGCGCGGCCAGGCAAGATCGTCTGTATTGGCCTGAACTACAGCGACCACGCGGCCGAGTCCGGCGCGGAGGTTCCGGCGGAACCGGTGGTCTTCATGAAGGCCGCCAACACCATGGTCGGCCCGTACGACGAGGTGCTCGTGCCGAGGGGCAGCCTGAAGACCGACTGGGAGGTGGAGCTGGCCGTCATCATCGGGAAGCGGGCCCGCTACCTGGGCAGCCGGGAGGAGGCGCGCGACGTCATCGCGGGGTACGCGGTGGCCAACGATGTCTCCGAACGCGAGTTCCAGCTGGAGCGGGGCGGCCAGTGGGACAAGGGCAAGTCGTGCGAGACGTTCAATCCGCTCGGGCCGTGGCTGGTGACCGCCGACGAGGTGCCCGACCCGCAGAATCTGGCCATGCGGCTGTCGGTGAACGGTGAGGTGCGTCAGGACGGCGTCACGAAGAACATGATCTTCGATGTGGCGGAGATCGTCCGGTACCTGAGCCAGTTCATGGTGCTCGATCCGGGTGACGTGATCAACACCGGCACTCCGGCCGGGGTGGCCATGGGGATGCCCGGCCAGCCGTACCTGCGGGCGGGTGACGTGATGGAGCTGGAGATCGAGGGCCTCGGCCGCCAGCGCCAGACGGTGGGCCAGGCATGACGACTCCCACCACACCCAGCGGCTACCGGATCGTGGAGATGGAGACGCACGACATCCGCTTCCCCACGTCCCGCGAGCTGGACGGCTCCGACGCCATGAACCCCGACCCCGACTACTCCGCCGCCTACGTGGTCCTCAAGACCGACGACGGCTACGCGGGGCACGGGTTCGCGTTCACCATCGGGCGCGGCAACGACGTGCAGACCGCGGCGATCAGCGCCCTCGAGCCCTACGTGATCGGCCGGGACGTCGAGGACCTGGGCGCCCTCTACGAGGAGATGGTCTACGACTCGCAGCTGCGCTGGCTGGGCCCCGAGAAGGGCGTCATGCACATGGCGATCTCCGCCGTGGTCAACGCGCTGTGGGATCTGAAGGCGAAGCGGGCGGGCAAGCCGCTCTGGCTGCTGCTGTCCGAGATGACGCCCGAGCAGATCGTCGATCTCGTCGACTTCCGCTACCTGAGCGATGTCCTGACGCCCGAACAAGCCCTAGAAATCCTGAAAAAGGGCGAAAAGGGGAAGGGGGAGCGGATCGAACGCATCAAGCGTGAGGGGTACCCCGCTTACACCACCTCGCCGGGCTGGCTCGGGTACGACGACGACAAGTTGCGCAGGCTGTGCAAGGAGGCGCTCGACGCGGGCTTCGGCCAGATCAAGCTCAAGGTGGGCGCCGACCTCGACGACGACATCCGACGTTTCCGGGTGGCCCGTGAGGTGTGCGGGGCCGACTTCCCGATCGCGATCGACGCCAACCAGCGCTGGGACGTGCCCGCCGCCATCGACTGGGTGAACGCTCTCCAACAGTTCAACCCGCACTGGGTGGAGGAGCCGACCAGCCCCGACGACGTGCTGGGCCACGCCGCCATCGCCGCGGGCATCAAGCCCATCCCGGTGGCCACGGGCGAGCACGTGCAGAACCGGATCGTGTTCAAGCAGCTCCTGCAGGCCCAGGCGATCTCGTACCTGCAACTGGACTCGGCTCGGGTCGGCGGTGTTAACGAGAACATCGCGATCCTGCTGCTCGCGGCCAGGTTCGGCATCCCGGTCTGCCCGCACGCCGGCGGCGTCGGGCTGTGCGAGCTGGTGCAGCACCTGTCGATGTTCGACTACGTGGCGGTCAGCGGCACGATGGAGAACCGGGTGATCGAGTACGTCGACCACCTGCACGAGCACTTCGTCGACCCCGTGGTCATCCAGGACGGCCGCTACGCCGCCCCCACCTCGCCGGGCTTCAGCGCGGCGATGCACCCCGAATCGATCGCCGCCCACAGTTTCCCCGGCGGCGAGGTCTGGAGGGACGCATGAGTCTCAAAGCGATCGTCACCGGCGGCGGCTCCGGCATCGGCCTGGCCACCGCCACGTTATTGGCCGAGCGCGGCATGAAGGTCGCCTGCCTCGACGTGAACCCGCCCGGCGACCCGTTCATCGGCATCAAGGTGGACGTCACGGACGACGCCGGCGTACGCGCGGCCGTGGCCGAGGCGGCCGCGCGGCTCGGCGGCATCGACGTGGTGGTCAACAACGCGGGCATCGGAGCACAGGGCACTGTCGAGGACAACCCGGACAGCGAGTGGCAGAAGGCGTTCGACGTCAACGTCTTCGGCATGGTCCGCGTGACCCGGGCGGCCTTGCCGTACCTCAGGCAGTCCGAGCACGCGGCGGTGGTCAACACGTGCTCGATCGCGGCCACCGCGGGCCTGCCGAACCGGGCGCTCTACAGCGCCACCAAGGGCGCGGTCCTGTCGCTCACGCTGGCGATGGCGGCGGATCACGTACGGGAAGGCATCAGGGTCAACTGTGTCAACCCGGGCACCGCGGACACCCCGTGGGTCGGCAGGCTGCTCGACTCGGCCGACGACCCGGCGGCGGAGCGGGCGGCGCTCAACGCCAGGCAGCCGATGGGCCGGCTGGTCAGCGCGGAGGAGGTGGCCGCGGCGATCGCGTACCTGGCCGGCCCCGAGGCCGGGGCCACGACCGGGACCTCGCTCGCGGTCGACGGCGGCATGCAGGGGCTCCGGCTGCGGCCGGTCAACTAGGGCATTCGAGGGCCGGGCAGGCAAGGCAATCGAGGAAGGTAACCCCCCACCATGAAATTCGGTTCTTTAGCCGCAGGCGCGGCCCTCCTCGCGGTCATCACCGCGTGTGGTTCCGGAGCTCAGACGGGAGGTGGAGGCGGCGGCGGGAAGATCGGCATCGACCACCCGCGCGCCGACTCCGACTTCTGGAACTCCTACATCAAGTACGTCCCGCAGATGGCCGGCGAGCTCAAGGTCGACCTGATGCCCGCCACCAACTCGCAGAACGACGTGACCAAGCTGGTCAACAACGTTCAGGCGCTGATCGGCCAGGGGGCCAAGGCGATCGTCATGGCCCCCCAGGACACCGGCGCGATCGCCACGACCCTCCAGACGCTGGCGAACAAGAAGATCCCCGTCGTGACCGTCGACACCAGGCCGGACAAGGGTCAGGTCTACATGGTCGTACGCGCGGACAACCGGGCGTACGGGACGAAAGCCTGCGAGTTTCTCGGCGAGAAGCTCGGCGGCAAGGGCAAGGTCGTCCAGTTGATGGGCTCCCTGAGCTCGATCAACGGGCGCGACCGGGCCGAGGCGTTCCGCGAGTGCATGAAGAGCAAGTTCCCCGGGATCACGGTCTTCGAGGAGCCGACCGAGTGGGAGGGCAGCAAGGCCGCGTCCATGCTGCAGACCAGGCTGGAGCAGAACCCTGACATCAAGGGGATCTACATGCACGCCGGTGGCGTGCACCTGGCCCCGACGCTGCAGGTGCTGAAGCAGAAGGGCCTGCTCGTCCCGCCGGCCGACGCCAAGCACGTGTACGTGGTGTCGAACGACGGCATCCCGCAGGAGTTCGAGGCGATCCGCAAGGGCGAGATCGACGCGACGGTGTCACAGCCCGCCGACCTGTACGCGAAGTACGCCCTCTACTACGCGAAAGCGGCGATCGACGGCAAGACCTTCAAGCCTGGACCGACCGACCACGACAGCACGATCATCCAGTTGCCGAACGGCCTGGAGGACCAGCTTCCCGCCCCGCTCGTCACGAAGGACAATGTGGACGACAAGAGCCTTTGGGGCAACCAGGTCAAGTGATGAAAAATCACATTGAAGCCCGAAATATCGTGAAGCGCTTCGGCCCGACCGTCGCGCTGAACGGCGCGGGCATCACGATCGCCGAAGGGGAGACCCACGCGCTCGTCGGCAGGAACGGCGCGGGAAAGTCCACCCTGGTGTCGATCCTCACCGGGCTCCAGCGGCCGGACGAGGGCGAGGTGCTGTTCTCGGGAGAGGCGGCGCCCGCCCTCGCCGATCGCGACGCCTGGCGGCAGCGGGTCGCCTGTGTGTACCAGAAATCGACGATCATCCCGGCGCTGACCGTCGCCGAGAACCTGTTCCTCAACCGCCAGACCGCCAACGGCATGATCAATTGGCGGGCACTCCGGGCAAAGGCCCGCGAACTGCTCAGCACGTACGAGGTGGACGTGGACGCCGAGGCACTCGCGAGTGACCTCAACGTCGAACAGCGCCAGCTCGTGGAGATCGCCCGCGCGCTGTCGTTCGGCGCGCGGTTCATCATCCTCGACGAGCCGACCGCCCGGCTGGACGGCCCGGCCATCGAGCGGCTGTTCGCCCGCATGCGGGCGCTGCGCGAGCAGGGCGTGACGATGATGTACATCTCCCACCACCTCGATGAGGTGTACGAGATCTGCCAGAGTGTCACGGTCTTCCGCGATGCCCGGCAGGTGATGACCAGACCGGTCGCCGACCTGCCGCACGACGAGCTGGTGTCGGCGATGACGGGCGAGGCCACGACGGCGTACGAGGCCAGGACCCGCGGCGCGGCGAGCGGCACCGTGGTCCTGTCGGCGGAGAGCCTGTCGCTGGCCGGCCGCTTCCAGGCGGTGGATCTGGCCGTCAGGACAGGCGAGGTGGTCGGCCTGGCCGGGTCCGGCAGCAGCGGCAAGGTGGGCCTGGCCGAGACCCTGGTCGGCCTGCACAAACCCGACTCGGGCACGGTCACGGTCAACGGCACCCGGGTCAGACCGGGCGACGTCCCGGCCGCGCTGGGCGCGGGCCTTGGCTTCGTGCCCGAGGACCGCAACCGCGAGGGTTTCGTCCCCCTGCTGTCGGTCGGGGAGAACGGCACGCTGCCGATCGCCCGCAAGCTCGGCAGGTACGGCCTCATCTCACCGGCGAGACGCAGGAGCAAGGCCGTACAACTGATCAAGGAGCTCGACATCAAGACCGAGGGGCCCGACCAGCCCGTCGGCGACCTGTCAGGAGGAAACGCGCAGAAGGTGGTGTTCGCCCGGGCGCTGGTCGACAACCCGGCCGCGCTGGTGGTGATCAACCCGACCGCGGGCGTCGACGTCAAGGCCAAACAGGCCCTGCTCGGCGCGGTCGAGGACGCGGTCGAGCGGGGCGCGGGGGCCGTGCTGGTCTCCGACGAGCTCGACGACCTGCGTATCTGCGACCGGGTGCTGGTGATGTTCCACGGCAGGGTCGTGAAGGATGTGCCGCGTGGGTGGACCGACCACGAGCTCGTGGCCGTGATGGAAGGCATCGAAGAGTGACCACGACAAGAGTGACCACACTGACCGCGCCACCCCCTCGCGTGCGCCTCGCCAGGTTCCGGGACCTGACGCTGGTGCCGGTGATCCTGATCCTGCTCGTCGTGGGCGCCTTCCTGGACCCGATCTTCCTGTCGGTCGGCAACCTGACGAACGTGCTCCAGCAGCAGGCGTCGATCTCGCTGCTGGTGCTGGCCGAGGCGCTGATCCTGATCGCCGGCAAGTTCGACCTGTCGCTGGAGTCGACGGTCGGCATGGCCCCGGCGATCGCGGTGATGCTGGTGATCCCGGCGTCGGCCGGCGGGTTCGGGCTCGGCCTGCCCGGGCCGTTGGTGATCCCGCTCTGCCTGCTGGTCGGGGCGGCGATCGGGGTGTTCAACGGGTTCCTGATCATCAAGTTTCAGCTGTCGGCGTTCATCGTCACCCTGGCCATGCTGATCATCGTGCACGGCCTGCAACTGGGCCCGACCGAGGGCAAGACGCTGTTCGAGCTGCCCGAATCCATTCTCTACCTGGGCAGCGCCGTCTGGTTCGGCCTGCCCGCGGCGATCTGGATCGCGGCCGTGCTGTTCGCGGCGGGCATCGCCGGGCTCGGCTACTTACGGCTCGGGCGCGCGCTCTACGCGATCGGCGGCAACGCCGACGCGGCGCGGGCGGCGGGCATCCGGGTGGACCGGGTGCTCTGGGGCGTGTTCATCCTCGGCGGCACGCTGGCGGCGCTGGCCGGTGTCCTGGAGACCGGGCGGCTCGGCGCCATCGGCTCCAACCAGGGCGTGGGCTGGATCTTCATGGTGTTCGCCGCGGCCGTCATCGGCGGCGTCAGCATGGACGGCGGCAAGGGCACGATCCTCGGCGCGCTCACCGGCGTGCTGGTGATCGGCCTGGTCCAGAACATCCTCACGCTCAAGGGCGTCTCCGGCTTCTGGCAGCCGGTCGTCTATGGCTGCATCATCTTGATCGCTCTCATCATCAGCCGCATCGCTGGCGGAAAGGCCCAGGACTGATGGAACGGATCGCACTGCGTACCCGGCTCAAACCCGGTAACGAGGAGACGTACGACCGGGAGCACGCGCAGATCCCCGCCGAACTGGACGCGGTCATGCGGGCGAACGGTGTGCACTCCTGGCGCATCTTCCGCGACGGACTCGACCTGTTCCACTTCGTCGAGGTCGACGACTACGCCGCGCTGCAGGCGGCGCTCAAGGACGATCCCGCCGACCAGGCGTGGCAGGTGCAGATGAACCGGCTGCTCGACGGCGACTTCGACAAGGGCGCCGGAACTCTCGCCCTGGTCTGGGAGATGACGTGATCAAGCTGCCCCACCACGGCTTCGGGGCGGCGCCGATCGCCGGGCTCTACCAGGCGGTCAGCGACGAGCAGGCGCGCGCGACCGTGGACGCCGCCTGGGCTCATGGCGTGCGCTTGTTCGACACGGCCCCGCACTACGGGGTCGGCCTGTCGGAACGCCGCCTCGGCGCCGCCCTCGCCGGTCGCCAGGACTACGTGCTCTCCACCAAGGTCGGCCGCCTGCTCGTCCCCTCCGGCGGGGGCGGCCGGGACGGGCAGGGCTTCGACGTACCGGCTGCCTTCGAGCGCGTCTGGGACTTCTCGCGCGACGGCGTACGGAGATCGCTGGAGGAGTCCCTCGAACGGCTCGGCCTGGACCGCGTCGACATCGCCCTGATCCACGACCCGGACGACCACGTCGACCAGGCGCTCACCGAGGCGTACCCCGCACTGGCCGAACTCCGCTCGCAGGGTGTGATCGGCGCGGTCGGCATCGGCATGAACCAGTGGCAGGTGCCGCTGCGGTTCGTCCAGGAGACCGACATCGACGTGGTCATGCTGGCCGGCCGCTACACGCTGCTCGACCAGTCGGGGCTCCCGCTGCTCGACGCCTGCGCCGACCGGGGCGTACGCGTGCTGGCGGCGGGCGTCTTCAACAGCGGCCTGCTGGCCACCTCCACCCCCGCGGGCACCTACGACTACGAGCCCGCCCCCACCGAGATCCTCAGCCGCGCCGGACGGATCGCCAAGATCTGCGAGAGGTACGGCGTGGAGCTCCCGCAGGCGGCCATGGCCTTCCCGCACCGGCACCCGGCGGTCGCCTCCATCGTCATCGGCGCCCGCTCACCGGAGGAGATCGCGACCAACGCCGCGCTCTGGGATCGTCCGGTCCCCGACAACCTGTGGTCGGAACTGGAGGCCGAGGACCTTCTCCCACGATCGAGCTAGCCGGCGTCGGCTGAGCCGCCATTGACGTGGCCGGCTCAGCCGCCGTGAGCGTGGCCCGGCTCAGCCGTCGTAGGCGTAGTTGGCGATCCACAGCCCCGGGATCACCTCCACCTCGTCGAGGCCCACGAACCCCAGCCGCTCGTACAACGTCCGTGCCGGAGTGTTGTCCCGGCCGGTCGACACCACGATCCTGCGGCCATCCGCCCGGCTCATGACCTCCTCGACCAGCGCCCGGCCCACCCCCCGCCGATGCGCCCCGGGATCGACCACCAGCCGGTCGATGTCCACCTCATCCACCGTCTCGTCCCACGCGATGGCCCCCACCAACAGCTCACCCTCGTCGAACGCCCCCACCCACCTCAACGGCCGCGCCCGCAACTCCTCGAGCGTCTCACTCAACGGAGGAATGCGATCATCGCCGATGATCTTCGCTTCGATCGCATAAGCGGCATGCTGAACGGCCAGCAACCGGGGTCCCACCGACTCACCTTCGGGCGATATTTCGGAAATACGCATCCCCGGAGTATCCCCTAACCGATCTCCCACAACGCACTCACCGGCATCGCCCGCATCCGGTCACCGAACGAGTAGGTCTGATCGCCGATGTAGAGCACGAGCCCCGCGACGAAGTCGCCCCCAAGCCGGTCGGCCAGATGCCTCAGTCCTTTGAAATCCTCACCTCGTACGGTTGAGGCCGCCTTCACCTCGATCCCGATCACCTGGCCCTGCCGGTTCTCGAGAATCGCGTCGACTTCGACCTTGTCCTTGGTCCTGAAGTGGAACAGCTCCACTCTTTCCGACGACCACGTCAATTGGCGGGCGAGCTCCATCAGGACAAACCCCTCCAACAAGGGGCCGAACAGGCTGCCCGGTCGGACCAGGCCGCGCGGGTCGGCGCCGACCAGGTTCGCGGCAATGCCGGAGTCGACGCAGGCGACTTTGGGCGTTCCGACGGCCCGGCTGCTGATATTCCTCGACCACGCGGGGATGCGTTTGATCAGGAACACCTCTTCCAACAGGGCGAGGTGGCGGCGGACGGTGCTGGCCGAGATGCCGAGCTCGTTGCTCAGCCCGGCGCCGACCAGGAGCTGACCGGAGCGGGCCGCGACCAGCCGAACCAGGGCCCGCATTTCGGTGGTCCGTTCGATCTCGGTCAGTTGGCTGACATCGCGGGCGATCAGCTCGCCTACGTACGAGTCGAAGAAGTGCTGCCTACGCTTGGCGGTCGGCCGAGCGACAGCCTCGGGGAAACCGCCTCTGACGAGTCGTTCGGCGTAGTCGCCTCGCGAAATCTTGGACGTGTGATGCAGTGCGGCGCCTTCGGCGAAAACGGCATCCACGAAGCCGTCGGGAGTGCCGTCGATCTCGCCCTGGGAGAAGGGCCAGAGCTGGATGGTCTCCATCCGTCCGGGAAGCGTGTCGGGCAGTCCTCGTAGACCCAGCAGGCGGGACGAGCCGGTCAAGAGATAACGGCCCGCATTGATCGTGACGCACTGGCCGTGGTTTACCCAGCATGTCGGGACTCTCGATGCTCACGTCAGCCGGGAATCGGGAGGCCGAGGTATGTGAGGGGTCTGTTGAGGGAGCAGGTGAGCACGAACGCCAGGCTTTCGTCACTCTGTGTTGTCATATAACTACATTCTGCTGTTGAGTGGTGTCTGCCACTGCAGACGCTCCCACTCAGCAAAGGAACCCCCGTGACGACCCTCCTCCGCACAGCCGCAGTGTTGCTGGCCACGGCGACGGCCGCCGTCGGCCTGGCCCTACCCGCCTCCGCCGCCCCCACCGCAGCCACCGCCGCCACCGCCCAAGCCGTCGCCCCGCGGCCCTGCCCCAGAATTGTCGCGGTGTGTGCTTACACCGCGGCAGGCGCGCTCAAGCTCCTCTTCAACGACGAGCCCTTCATCGACCCGCCCATCGTCTGGGCGGCGAACAACACCCCCGACGCCTGGTGCTTCTTCTCGGCGCCCGGCTTCAGCGGCGACAGCCGCGAAGTCGCGCCGGGGGAGACCGTCGAGAACTTCGGCTTCGACGTCCTCTCAGCCCGCCCCGACGCGTGCATGTGATCATGAGCCTTCAGCTCCAGACCTGATCTCCGGCCGCTGAGGCCACACGCCGCCGGCCCCATGAGGGTCCGGCGGCGCTTCACGTTCAGCGGCGCCGCCGCCACGATCGTCATCTGCGGTTCTTGGCCGGACACGGAGGTGGGCGATGCCCATGTCCAGGGCGGCCTCCAGGTGAGTGGTCTCGCCCGTCGACATCTGGATCAGGACGCCGCCCTGGATGCCGGCGAGCAGGGCGGCCGCGGCCCGGTCGGGGTCGAGGGCCGGGTCGATCTCGCCGGCGGCCTGCATGTGCCGCACGCCGGTGGCGATCTCGGCCTGCCAGCGCCGCATCAGCTCGGTGACCACGGCCTGCGCGCCCGGTGTGGCGCCGCCCAATTGCGAGGTGACCGCGTTGAGCGGGCACAGACGGCCCTGCCGCCGGTAGCGGTCGACGACCTTGTCCCGCCACGACCGCCAGGCGGGCCAGGAGGTGAGCTCGCCGAGCTGGGGCTGCTGGTCCTCCAGTACGCGGTCGGCTTCGAGGCGGGCGACGGCGAGCAGCAGTTCCTCCCGGCCCCCGGGGAAGTAGTGGAACAGCTGGCTCTTGCTCGTCGCGGTCCTGGCCAGCACGTCGTCGAGGGCCGTGGCGGCCACGCCGTACTCGCGGATGTGCGCGGCCGCGCCGTCAAGGATGCGCTGCCGGGTCGCGGCTCCCTTACGGGTCAGCGTGCGCATGTGCTCCCTCCAGAAACTGGACCAACCAGTCCATACTAGCTTCGGCGTGGCGCCTCCGGTTTCTGGACTTGACAGTCCATTTTTGATTTCGCAGGCTGATGACCGGCGCGGCGCGGAAGGTGCGTCCCCGCTGCTCACGAACGGAGTGACACTCCCATGTCCATGAACCACTACTACCTGCTGGGACGCTCCGGGCTGCGCGTCAGCCGGCTGGCGCTCGGCACGATGAACTTCGGCACCGGCGGCTTTCATGCCTCCTACGGCAAGACCGAGGAGGAGGCCCGGCCCATCTTCCGCCGCTACCTCGAAGCGGGCGGCAACCTCATCGACACCGCCGACTTCTACACCGCCGGCGAGAGCGAGACGATTCTCGGCGGCCTCGTCGCGGAGGCGAAAGTACGCGACAGGGTGGTGATCACCACCAAGTTCACCAACAGCGTCGACCCCGGCGATCCGAACGCGGGCGGCAACGGCCGCAAACACATGATCAGAGCCGTCGAGGCGTCGCTGCGCCGCCTGCGCACCGACTACATCGACCTGTTCATGATGCACACCTGGGACCGGATCACCCCGGTTGAGGAGGTCGTACGGACCCTCGACGATCTCACCCGGGCCGGGAAGATCCGGTACGCCGGCCTGTCGGACGTGCCCAGCTGGTACGCGGCCCGCGCCCAGACCTACGCCGAGGCCCACTCCCTGGCGCCGATGGTCGCCCTGCAACTGCCCTACTCCCTCATCGACCGGACGATCGAGACGGAGCACGTGGCCATGGGGCAGAGCCTCGGCCTGGGCATCACCGCGTGGAGCCCGCTCGGCGGCGGCTTCCTCACCGGAAAGTACCGGCACGGCGACCAGGGCCTGGTCGGGGAGGGCCGGCTCAGCGGCGACGCGGGCGCGGCCGGAGGCTCGCGGACGGACCGCGAATGGCGGCTGCTGGCCACCCTCGAAAGTGTCGCGGGCGAGCTCGGCGTGACGATGGCGCAGGTAGCCGTCAACTGGGTCGCCACCCAGCCCGGGATCGCCGCCGCGATCGCCGGGGCGAGCAGCACCGGACAGCTGGCCGCGAACCTGGCCGCCCTCGACTTCGAGCTACCGGACGAGCTGCGCGCCAAGCTCGACGAGGCGAGCGCGGTGCCGCCCCGGTCGGTCTACCAGATGTTCACGCCGGACTATCAGAGCTGGCTGATCAGTCCTGGCGTCAAGGTCGGGGACAAGCCGGCCGGATACGCTCCGGCCGTACGCAACTGGTGAACGACGGGCGGGACCGCGCCTGACGACGCGGCGCCGCGACCGTCGGCAAGGTGCTGGGACTGAGCCGGCCGATAGCGGCGTGGTACAGCCTCGGTCACATTCGGTGCGTGGCCCGCCCGGTACCGCGCAATCGGTTGCCGTCCGGATCCCCGGCCAATCCCGGATTCTGGACCGGCCGGTAATGGGGGTGCTCAACCAGGGCAGCTTCTAGGTGCGCAGCGTGTGCCGACGACTGGAGGAAACATGATCGAGTTCGGTCAGCCCAACCCGGCGGCGGGCCCGCCGCTCGTCGCCGTCGAAGGGACGCCCCGTGAGATGGGGGCCGAGATCGGCCGCAGGACCAGCGACCTCGTCGAGCGGAGCCTGGCGACGTACCTGCGCAGGTTCCGCGACGACGCGGGGCTGTCGGACGCGGACGTGCTGCGCTGGGGCGCCACCTATCTCCGCGTGGCGCGCGATTACGACCGGACGATCGCGGAGATGATAGAGGGCCTGGCCGAGGGCGCGGGCAGGCGCGTCGAGCACATCACGGCGCTCAACGCGCGCACCGAGCTGCTCTACGGCACCGGCTACCACGACGAGGGCTGCACCTCGTTGGCGGTGCTGCCGCAGTACACGCGCGACGACCACACCCTGCTCGCGCAGAACTGGGACTGGCACCCCGAGCAGGGACCCGTCACGTTCCTGCTGGCGACCCGCGACACCGAGGGCTTCTCGGTGTTCACGCTGGCCGAGGCGGGCATGCTGGCCAAGAGCGGTCTGAACTCCGCGGGCCTCGGGGTCTGCGCCAACCTGCTCGTCTCCGACCGGGACACCGGGGGCGCGGGCGTGCCGTACCACTATCTGCTGCGCGGGGTGCTGAACGCGCCGCGCATGAGCATCGCGCTGCGCAGGACGCTGAACGTCACCCGCGTCTCCTCGGGGAACGTGCTCATCGCCGACGCCGGAGGCGAGGCGATCGATCTGGAGGTGGCGCCCGGCGTGTTCGGGCACCTGTTGCCGGAGGACGGCCTGCTGGCGCACTCCAACCACTTCCAGTGCCCGCTCCCGCTGCACGATGAGAAGGTGGCGGCCTCGGCGTTGACGCTGCTGCGGCCCGCGCGGGTCCGCCATCTGCTGGAGGACGCGGCCCGGGTACGGGCGTTGACCGTCGAGGACATCGTGGCCGCGCTGCGCGACCACTTCTCCTTCCCCGACGGGATCTGCCGCCACCGCGACCCGGACGCCGCGCAGGCGGACCTGTCCACCACGGTGTACTCGATCGTGATGGACCTCGACGAGCGCGTCCTGTCCATCGCGTCCGGCCCGCCGTGCGAGCACCGCTACGCGAGCTGGCGCCTGGACGACGTCTTCACACCCGACGCCGTGCCCGCCCTGCACTTCACGCCCGAGGAACCGGTCGGTGCCCTACGGGGGTGAAGATCGCCGGTCGGCGTCGACGGGAACGAAGAGGGCCGGTCGGCGTCAGGTGAGGACGAAGACGGCCGGTCGGCGTCAGGCGGGGACGAAGATCCAGGACTTCGACTCGCCCGGCTCGTAGGGGGAGTCCAGCCGCTTGGCGAGCACGCCGGGCAACCCCTGTTCGCGGGCCGCCTGCCGTACCGGCTTGGCCTGGCCCGGCCACGAGGGGGCGGTCTGCCAGCGGGCGGACGCCAGCCCGAGCGCTTCGAGGGCCGCGCGGCGGGCCGTGTACGGCAGCGCGACCAGCGAGTGGCCGTCGTCGTAGAGGAGGTCGTAGCAGACCAGGACCTCCGTGCCCGCCAGCGTGACGACCTCGCCGTCCAGCACTGTCGCGCGGCTGCCGAACGACGCCGCGAGCGGGCGCAGCCACGGATGGCGCCGGGCCGCCTCCGTACGCCCGCCGTCGATCGGCACCAGCACGCGTTCCCCACCCCAGGCGAACTCGAAGGCGTGGCCGTCCGCGTCGCGCGGCAGCCGGGTCCGTTCGACCGGGAGCATCGGGTCGAGCGGAGGCAGGGGGTCGCGGGAGGGCGGGTCCATGCGGTGGATCATCCAGTTCTTGCCGCCCGTCTGGAACAGCACGAACCGCCCCGAGGCCCGCGAGCCCTTCAGCACGACCTTGACCTCGCGGTCGGACCACTTCTCCGTCTCGTACGTGCCGCGGTCCCAGACCGTCATCGTGCCGCCGCCGTACTCGCCCTTGGGGATCTCGCCGTGGAAGTCGAGGTACTCCATCGGGTGGTCCTCGGTGTGCACGGCCAGGTGGTTGGTGCTCGGATCGGCGGGCAGCCCCTTGGGGACCGCCCACGAGACGAGCACGCCGTCGCGCTCCAGCCGCAGGTCCCAGTGCAGGGCGCGGGCGTGGTGCTCCTGGATCACGAACGCCGCGCCGTCGCCCGGCTCGGGGGCCGCGCCGGGGACGGGCTCGGGGGTACGGCTGGCGTCGCGCTTACTGCGATATTTCTCCAGTTTGTCGGGCACGCACGGTATCTACCCCTAGTCGAGGGCCTTGCGCAGCCAGGATTCCACTCCGGCGATGTGCACCGTGGCCCAGGAGCGGGCCACGTCGGGCTGGCGGGTGGCGATGGCCTCGTAGATCGCGGTGTGCTGCTCCCGCGTCTTCTCCATCGCGCCCTCCTGGGTCAGCCCGCGCCAGATCCGCGCCCGGGTCGTCGGCCCGGACAGGCTCTCGATGAACGAGCAGAGCACGCTGTTGCCCGAACCCCGTGCGATCCGGTGATGGAAGTCGAGGTCGTTGGCCACCAGCTCCTCCACCGTGGGCGCGGATGGCAGCGACTCCAGGATCACCCGGAGCTCGTCGATCTCCGCGTCGGTCATCTGCTCGGTCGCCATCGCCGTCGCCGCGGGCTCCAGGATGCGGCGTACTTCGAAGAACTGGATCACCGTGTCGTCACGGTGCAGGTCGAGCACGAACGACATGGTGTCGAGCAGCAGGCGCGGCTCGAGGCTGGTGACATAGGTGCCGTCGCCCTGCCGTACGTCGAGGACGTTGATCAGCGCCAGCGCGCGTACGGCCTCACGGAGCGAGTTTCGCGACAGGCCGAGGCGTTCGGCCAGGTCGGCCTCTTTCGGCAGCCGGTCGCCGGGCGTGAGCTCGCCCGAGAGAATCATCTGCTTGATCTTGTCGATGGCTGCGTCGGTGACCGCCACGCTTTTCTCCCTAGACATCGGATGTCTAGGATTCTAGGGCCTGGAAGCGCACCGTATCGACTCCGGGGACGCGGCGAATCGCGCCACGCGCCTCCAGCGTGCGCAGGTGCGCCGCGGCCTCGCCCGCGGCCATGCCGCGAAGTACGGGGGACAGGTCGTCCCAGGGCCGGTTCCAGGTCATCATCGCGGCGGTCTCCCAGATGGTCAGTGGTTCCGCGCGCTCGGACAGGAGGGCGCCGAGCCGCTGGAGCTTCTCCTCGTGATGGTGGCGGATCTCGGCGGCGCGCGCGGCTACATCTGGAAATATCCACTCATGGGCGGGCAGCGCGTCCAGCGGGCCCAACTCGCCGACGCGGTCCAGGGACCCCAGGAAATCACCCAAAGGATCAACATCGTCCCGGTCATAGGGATAAATCCCGACGTGGGGGGTGATGTCGGGGAGGACGTGGTCGCCGGTGAAGAGGCGGTCGGCGTCCTCCAGGTGCAGGCAGATGTGGCCGGGGGTGTGGCCCGGCGTGTGCACGGCCCGCAGCTTGCGGCCCGGCAGGTCCACCAGGTCGCCGTCGCGCAGCTCGCGGTCGGGCAGCGCGGGCGTGTCCGGGCGACCGGCCGTCGCGATCGCCACGTCCTCCTGCCCGGCGCCCGCCCGCCGCAGCATCTCGGCCTGGAAGTCGCGGTGCTCGCCGTCGGCGAAGCTGTGCATGAGCCTGACCAGCGCGGCGTCCGCTTCGTGCATCGCGATCCAGGCGCCGGACTCCGCCCTGACCTGTCCGGCCAGCCCGGCGTGGTCGGGGTGGAAGTGGGTGACGACCACGCCTCTGACCGCGGTCACGTCGAGGCCGAGCGTTCGCAGGCCGCCGCTGAGGGCCGCCCAGGCGTCCGGGTGGTTCCAGCCGGCGTCCACCAGCACGGGGCCCTTGGGGGAGTCGACGGCGTAGACGAGTGTGTAGCCGAGCGGGTTGCCGGGGATCGGCACGGGCACGCTCCACACCCCGCCGCCGAGGTCCTGCGGGCGCTGCTCGGCGTACGGCCTGCGCCGGGTCGTCTTCATCCAGTGTCCCCCGTTGAGCGTGCTGGTCCTCGGTCGAGTGTGCGGGAAAAGAAGGTGAGATGGGTACCGGATTTCAACCGGGGTGGGTCACGTGATGCGCTCGAGGATCGTGGCCGTGGCCAGCGCGCCGCCCGCGCACATCGTGACCAGCGCGGTCGCCGAGTCGGAGCGCTCCAGCTCGTGCAGCGCCGTCGTGAGCAGCCGTGCCCCCGTGGCGCCGACGGGGTGGCCGAGCGCGATCGCGCCGCCGTTCACGTTGACGCGGTCGAAGTCGGGCTCGTGCACGCTCGCCCACGACAGCACCACCGACGCGAACGCCTCGTTCACCTCGAACCTGTCGATGTCGCCGATCGCCATCCCGGCCGTCGCGAGCACCTTCGCCGTCGCGTCCACCGGCCCGTCGAGGTGGTAGTACGGCTCGGCGCCGACGAGGGCCTGGGCCAGGATCCGTGCCCGGGGCCGCAGGCCGTACCGCGAGGCCGTCTCCTCGCCCATCACCAGCACGGCGGCGGCGCCGTCGGAGATCTGCGAGGAGGTGCCCGCGGTGTGCCTGCCGTTCTCGCCCAGCACCGGCTTGAGCCCGGCGAGCCCGTCGACGGTGGTCTCGCGTAAGCCCTGGTCCCTGCGTACCTGCCCGACGGGCACGATCTCCCGCTCGAACCGCCCGTCGGCCCACGCCTTGGCGGCCAGTTGCTGCGAGCGCGCCCCGAACCAGTCGAGCCGCTCGCGGGTCAGCCCGCGCCGCTCCGCGATCCGCTCGGCCGCGGTGAACTGGTCGGGCAGGTCGATGCTCCAGTCGTCGGGCTTCGGCTTGGCGGGCAGGACGTTGCTGCCGAGCGGCGCCCGGCTCATCACCTCGACCCCGCACCCGATGCCCACGTCGATCACGCCGGCCCTGATCATCGCCGCCGCCAGGTGCACGGCCTGCTGCGACGATCCGCACTGCGCGTCGACCGTGGTCACCCCGGTCTGGTACGGCAGGCCCGCGTACAGCCAGGAGTGCCGCCCCACATGCCCGCCCTGCTCGCCCGCCTGGGTCACGCACCCGGCGAAGACCTGCTCGACGATCGCCGGGTTGATCCCGGACCGCTCGATCAGGCCGTTGAGCGCGGTGGCCAGCACCTGCTGCGGTTTGAGTTCGGACAGCCAGCCGCCGCGCTTGCCGATGGGGGTGCGGACGGCCTCGACGATCACCGGTGTGCCCACAGTCGCCTCCAGAACGATGCTCCGGTCGTGACTGTAACGCGTTCTAGTTTCCGGTGGAAGTCCCGCTCAGTGTGCGAGGCAGCCCGAAGGTGTCGAAGAGGCCGAGGTCGAAGAACATCGCGACATGGCTGACCCGCGAGCCGGTGAACGTGAGCACCGGCAGTCCGAACGCCTCATAGACGTCGCCGCGCCGCAGGTACATCCCGAACGCCGGCTGCCCGTTCGCCTCGATCGGCACCAGCCGCAGATCGCCGGGCTGCTTCGCGGGGCAGTTGGTCGCGATGAGCCGGCCGATGTTGTCGGCACCCTGATACCAGCCGGTGAACGGCGGCATCTCCCAGACCGCGTCCTTCGTGAACAGCTCCACGATGCCCGCCACGTCGTAATTCTGGAACGCCGCCACATAGCGGTCGAGCTGCGCCCGCTGCTCGGCCGTCAACGGCTCGACCGGGTCCTCGAGGCTCGGCGACACCTCGTCGAGCTGGGCACGGGCGCGCTGCAGGGTGCTGTTGACGGCGACGGTCGTGGTGTCGAGCACCTCGGCCACCTCCGCGGCCCGCCACTTGAGCACGTCACGCAGGATCAGCACCGCCCGCTGCCGGGGCGGCAGGTGCTGCAGCGCGGCGATGAGCGCGAGCCGGATGCTGTCACGCGAGGTGACGATGGCGGCGGGATCGTCGGCCCCGGCACCGACCATCCCGTCGGGTATGGGCTCCAGCCACGGCACCTTGCCCCCCTCGACCAGGGGACCGGTCGCCTCGGACGCCGGCGCGCCGAGCCCGGTCGGCATCGGCCTCCTTTTCCGGCTGTCGAGCGCCGTCAGACAGGCCGTCGTGGCGATGCGGTAGAGCCAGGTACGCACCGACGAACGCCCCTCGAACCCGTCGTAGGCGCGCCACGCGCGCAGGTAGGTCTCCTGGACGAGGTCCTCGGCGTCGTGCACCGACCCCAGCATGCGGTAGCAGTGCGCCAGCAACTCACGCCGCAGCGCATCAGCCTGCCGGAGGAAATCCTCGTTTGACGGCCTGTCTGTCATTCCCCCTGTATAGCTTCCGCCACCGACAGACCCCGGAGACCGGCCCGGTTACTGTCGCACGGAGAGGACGATCTTTCCCGTCGTGCGGCCGGACTCACCCATTTCGTGGGCCTTGGCCGCGTCCGCCAGCGGCAGCACGGCGGCCAGCTCGGCCCGCAGTTTCCCGGCCTTCGCCAGCGCGGCCAAAGCCTTCATCGCGGCGTGGTCGGGCTCGACGAGCATGGCCGCCGACCGGATGCCCCGCTCGGCCGCCTGCGCGTCCAGGCCCGCGTCCAGGAGCGAGAGAGCCAGCGAGACGATCGTGCCGCCCTCGCGCAGGGTACGCAGCGAGCGCGGGCCGTAGTCGCCGCCCATGGTCTCGATCACCACGTCGACATCGCGGACGACCTCGGCGAAGTCCTCGTCGCGGTAGTCGACCAGCTCGTCGGCGCCGAGGTCGCGGAGCAGTTCGTGCTTGGCGGCGCTGGCCGTACCGATGACGTACGCGCCGCGTGCCTTGGCGATCTGCACGGCGAAGTGCCCCACACCACCCGCCGCGGCGTGCACGAGCACCCGCTGGCCCTCCTTCAGCCCTGCGGTGTCCACCAGCGCCTGCCAGGCGGTCAGCGCGGCGAGGGGGATCGCGGCCGCCTGGGTGTGGTCGAGGTTCGCGGGCTTGAGGGCGAAATGGCGGGCCGGGGCGCTCACGTACTCGGCGTAGGCGCCGTGGCCGTACGGAAAGCGGAGCATGCCGAAGACCTCGTCCCCGGGCTGGTAGATGGTCGTGCCCAGGCCCACCTGCTCGACGACGCCGGAGACGTCCCAGCCGAGCACGAACGGTGGCTTACCCAACTGGCCGCCACTGGTCCGAGTCTTCCAGTCCGCGGGGTTGACCCCGGCCGCGTGCACCCGCACGAGCACCTCGGTCGGCCCCGGCGTGGGCCTGTCCACCTCGACTGTCTTCAGTACTTCTGGTCCGCCCAGGGTGTCCTGGCTGACTGCGCGCATCTTCATGCCGCCAAGCCTGCTGCGCCGGGGTACCGGTCGGCGAGTGGCCCAGTGGCCAAGATGTGTAAAGATCGGGCCATGCATCGTGTGGTCGTACTGGCGCCGGCGAACGTCATCCCGTTCGAGCTGAGCGTGCCGTCCAGGATCTTTTCCACGGCACGCGGTCCGGAAGACGAGCCGCTCTACGAGGTGATCACCTGCACGCTCGACGGCGGCCCCGTCGCCACGTCCGCCGACTACGCGATCGCCGTCGAACACGACGCGAGCGCGCTGGCCACCGCCGACACCGTCGTCATCCCCGCCGCCGCCGGCTTCGCGGACATCACCGGCCCGGAGTCGCTGCCTCCCGGCCTGCTCGACGCCCTCTCCCTGGTACGCCCGGGCACCCGGGTCGTGTCGATCTGCATCGCCACCTTCGTCCTGGCGGCCGCGGGCCTCCTCGACGGCCGCCCGGCCACCACCCACTGGCGGCACGCCGAGCGCTTCGCCCGCCTCTTCCCGGAGGTGCGGATGGACTCCGATGTGCTGTTCGTGGACGACGGCGACGTACTCACCTCGGCGGGCGCGTCGGCGGGCGTGGACCTCTGCCTGCACCTGGTACGGCGCGACCACGGCAGCGAGATCGCCAACCAGGTGGCCCGCCACTGCATCGTCCCCCCGTGGCGGGACGGCGGCCAAGCCCAGTACATCGAACGCCCGGTCCCCGAACCATCGGCCTCGGGCACCGCCCCCACCAGAGCCTGGGCCCTCCAGCACCTGTCAACCCCCCTGCAACTGGCCGACCTGGCCGAACACGCGGGCATGAGCAGACGCACCTTCACCCGGCACTTCCGCCACGAGGTAGGCCAGAGCCCCGGCCAATGGCTGACCCGGCAACGCATCGAACGGGCCAGACACCTCCTGGAAACCACAGACCTGCCGGTGGACCGGGTGGCGGAGCAGTCGGGCTTCGGCACGGCGGCCTCCATGAGGCAACACCTGCACGCGTCGCTGGGAGTGTCCCCACACACGTATCGCCGCACCTTCAGGACTGCGGTCTGACGCCGCCGAGCCGTGAAAACCGGCGCCGTGAGAACTACGGCGCGGAGAGGTCGTTCACCAGCCGGGCGGCGGCGATTTCGATGCGGCGCTGGATCTGCTCGTACGTGCGGCGACCGCGGAGCATCTCCAGGAGCTCCTGCACCCACACGCTGGACAGCGACCCCGCCAGGTCGAGCTGCACCTCGCTGGCCCGATCCCGGGTGAGGCCGGCCGAGACGCGCAGCAGCAGCCCCGTCATCCGATCGCCGAACGGGGTCTCCACCTCGGCCATGATCAGCGACCGGATCAGCGCGTCGGCCAGCTCGGGCTCGCGCATGAGGCCGCGGGTGGCCCGCATCAGCACGTCGACCGCGCGGCCCGCCGGGGTGGAGGCGCTCGGCGGACGGCGTTCGATGCTGCTCTCCAGCAGGTCGATCTCCTCGCCGACGACCGCCACGACCAGGTCCATCTTCGACGGGAAGTAGCGGTAGAGGGTGCCGAGCGCGACGCCCGCCCGCTCGGCGACCGTGCGCATCTGCATCGCCTCGACGCCGCCGCGCGAGGCGAGGGCGGCGGCGGCCTGGACGATGCGCTTGCGGCGCTGGTGCTGGCTACGCGTACGGACGCTGTGACCGCCGGACGTGGAATGGCTCTCCATGATCCCCTCGGTGTCGCTGGGGGGCGCGGCGGACGACGCCTGCGGGGTGCGCATGAGAACACGTTATCTGATTTCTCGATAACTCGGCTTGTTACCCGCGAGTCACAAAGAACCTGTATAGACGCATGTCTGAGCCGCTACAGGCATATATCCGGAGTTGTTGTGATGTGTCGCCTATGGACAGAGATTAGAATCTGTTCTAGTTTTCGGAACTGTTGACCGAGCGCTTGCTGGGAGGGTCGATGGCCGCGGACACGCTCGCCGCTCTGTTGCTGGCCCGGGCCGGCGACGACCGTCCTGGGCTGTTATTCGAGGATCGCGTGTGGTCGTGGCGCGCGCACGTGGCCGCCTGCCGTACCGCCGCCGCCTGGCTGAACACCTGCGCCTTCGACGGGCCGCCGCACGTGGGGGTGCTCTGCGACAACGTGCCGGAGATGGTGTTCCTGCTGGGCGGGGCCGCGCTCTCGGGGCGGGTGCTGGTGGCTCTGAACCCGACCCGATCCGTGGAAGAGCTGACCCGCGACGCCCGCGCCACCGACGTCGGCCTGCTGCTGTGGGACGGGCCTTACGAGGCGGTGGCGCGCTCCGTGGCCGACGCCCTGGGAGTGGCGTTGGCGCCCGTCCCGGACTGGGGCTCGGCACTCACAACGGCCTCGGACATAAGCGACCCGGATCCGGATCCTGGCGCGCTGGTCATGCTGATCTTCACCTCCGGCACGTCCGGCCGGCCGCGGGCGGTGCGGATCACGCACCGGAAGATCGCCGTCCCCGGCGTCTCGCTCGCCGCGATGCTCAGCCCCACCGACGCCGTCTACTGCGCGATGCCGCTCTTCCACTCCGGCGCCGTCATGGCGGCCTACGCGCCGGCCGTGGCGTCTGGGGCGGCGCTGGTGCTGCGGCGGAGGTTCTCCGCGTCGGGCCTGCTGCCGGACATCAGACGCTACGGCTGTACGTACCTCCACTACGTCGGCAAGGCCCTCTCCTATGTCCAGGCCACCCCACGACGCCCGGACGACGCGGACAACCCTCTGAGGCTCGCCTTCGGCAACGAGGGGAGCGCCACGGCGACCAGGCGGTTCGGGGAGCGGTTCGGCTGCCATGTGATCGACGCGTTCGGGTCGACGGAGACGGCCATCTCGCTCAGCCCGGATCCGACGGGCCCGCCCGGCTGTCTCGGCAGGCTGCCGCTGGGCATCGAGATCCGCAGCCCGCTGACCGGCCTGCCGTGCCCGCCGGGCCGCGTCGAGGACGGACGGCTGCTCAACCCCGACGAGGCGGTCGGCGAGTTGGTGAACACCGGCGGCCTCGGCCTGTTCGACGGCTACTACAACGACCCGGACGCCGACGCCGAGCGGATGCGGGAGGGCGCGTTCTGGTCGGGCGACCTGGCGTACGCGGACGCCGACGGCTACGTGTTCTTCGCCGGGCGGGGCACCGAGCGGCTCCGCGTGGACGGCGAGAACCTGGCGGTGGCCCCGATCGAGGCGGTCCTGCGGGAGTTCCCGGGCGTGATCGAGGCGGCCGTCTACCCCGTGCCGGACGCGGCGGCCGGAGACCAGGTCATGGCGGCGCTCGTCCTGGAAGCGTCGTTCGACCCCGCCGCGTTCGCCGGCTTCCTCGCCTCTCGCCGCGACCTGGGGGCCAAGTCGTTCCCCCGGTACGTACGCATCTCCGAGGGCCTGCCCCAAACCTCCTCGCACAAGGTCGTCAAGCGGGTCCTGGTGAAGGAGGGCTGGCGGACGGCCGACCCGGTCTGGTGGCGTCCCACTGGCGCGGAGATCCGATTACTGGGCGGTGAGGACGTCGCGGCGATCGAGCGGGAGTTCGCCCGGCACGGCCGGCAACACCTTTTGGAGAAATAGTGGATTTCAACCTGGATGACACTCAACAGGACCTGCGCACGCTGACCGCCGACCTCCTGGCCAAGGAGGCGACCTCGGAGCGGCTGGAGGCGCACGAGAAGAGCGGCCTGCCGTACGACGAGCGGCTCTGGCAGGCGCTGTGCCAGGCGGAGCTGATGAGCGTGTGCGTACCGGAGGACGCGGGCGGCGCCGAGCTCGGGCCCGTCGAGCTGGCCGTGGTGCTCCGCGAGGTCGGCGCGCGGGCCGCACCGGTGCCCGCGCTGGCGACGCTGGTGAGCACGCTGGCGATGGCCCGGTACGGAACACCCGCGGAGGGGCGGCCGCAGTCGGCTGACGGCGTCGGCACGGTGGCGCTGCGTGAACCCGGCAGGGCGCTGGCGGACCCGCCCCTGACCACCGCCGAGCGGGATGGCGACGGCTGGGTGCTGACCGGGCGAAAGGTCGGGGTCCCGTACGGAAATGAAGCCGCGTACGTGCTGGTCACCGCCGACGAGGGCGTGTTCATGGCCACCGGCTCGTGGACGGCGCACCCGGAGTTCGCCTCCAACGGCGAGTCGCTGGCCACGGTCGTGTTCGACCGGACGCCGGCCGAGCGGCTGGCCGGTCCGGAGGCGGTCTCCGGTCTGCGGCAGATCTTCACGGCGGCCGTCGCGGCCCAGGCCAGTGGCGTGCTGGCCGGTGCTCTCAAACTGACCACCGAGTACATCAGGAACAGGAAGCAGTTCGGCCGGGCCCTGGCCGAGTTCCAGGCGGTCACCGTGCAGATCGCCGACGTCTACATCGCCACGCGGGCGCTCGACGTCGCCGTGTGGTCGGGCGCCTGGCTGCTCGCCAACGACCTGCCGGCCGAGGAGGACCTGGCCGTGGCCGCGTTCCACGTCAGCGAGGCGTTCACGGCGCTCTACACCTGCCAGCACCTGCACGGCGGCCTGGGCCTCGACGTGACGTACCCGCTGCACCGCTACTTCGCACACGCCAAGCACCTGACGCACCTGCTCGGCGGCGCCGACGCCCAGCTCGACCTGATCGGAGCGCTCGTCTGATGCTGATCGACCTGACCCCCGACCAGCGCAGGCTCCGCGACGAGCTGCGCGAGTACTTCCAGAACTGCCTCACCCAGGAGGACCGCCGCAAGATCACCGAGGACCCGTTCGGCACCGCCTACATGGAGCACTGCCGCAGGCTCGGCCGCGACCGCAAGCTCGGACTCGGCTGGCCGAAGGAGTACGGCGGCGGCGGTTTCGGCCCGCTCGAACAGCAGATCTTCGCCAACGAGATCGCCCGGGCCGGCGTGCCGTATCCGCTCATCACGCTGCAGACGGTCGGGCCGACCCTGATGCAGTACGGCACGCGGGAGCAGAAGGAGAAGTTCCTGCCGAGCATCCTGGCAGGGGAGTGTCACTTCGCGATCGGCTACAGCGAGCCCGAGGCCGGCACGGACCTGGCCTCGCTCCGGACCACGGCGGTGCTCGACGGCGACCACTACGTCGTCAACGGCCAGAAGATCTTCACCAGCGGCGCCCACTACGCCCAGCACATCTGGCTGGCCACCCGCACCAACCCCGATGCCAAGAAGCACAAGGGCATCACGATGATGATCGCCTCGACCGACGACCCGGGCTTCTCCTGGACGCCGATCGTCACCATGGACGGCCGCCACCACACGAACTCCACCTACTACGCCGACGTCCGCGTCCCGGCGAACATGGTCGTGGGCGAGGTGGACAAGGGCTGGGACCTGATCGTCAACCAGCTCAACCACGAACGCGTCACGCTCGGCCCCGCCGGGAACCTCGGCCAGACCTACGACCGCTTCCTGGCCTGGGCGCGCCGTGCCGGGCTGGTGGACCAGCCGGACGTACGACGGGCGCTCGGCCGGGTGCGGGCCTACTTCCGGACGAACGAGCTGCTCAACTGGCAGGTCGCGGCGAACATGGACCTCGGCTGGCTGGGCGCGCCCGACGCGTCGGCCACCAAGATCTACGCCTCGGAGCGGGTGCAGGAGGTCGGCCGGCTCATCGGCGACATCCTGGCCCGCTACGCGGATCCGTCGGACCCGGAGACGGCCGAGCTCCTGGAGCGCTTCGACCACGGGGTGAAGGGGGCGGTGGTGCTGACGTTCGGCGGCGGGGTGAACGAGGTGCAACGCGAGCTGATCGCGATGCTCGGCCTGAGCCTCCCGAGGCCGCCCCGATGACGGACGCCCAGCCGACGGACCCCCAGCCAACCGACGCCTCAACGACAGACGCCCCAACGACAGACGCCCAGCCAACCGACGCCCCGAGCGCGGACCGGGAACTGCGCGAGCTGGCGGACAAGCAGGCCGCTCTCGGGGAGGTACGCGGTGCCGCCGCGCCGGACCCGGTGAACGCGCCCATGATCAGGCACTGGCTCGACGCCCTCGGCGACACGAACCCGGCCTACCTCGACAAAGGTCTCGCCCCACCCGCGATGATCCAGGTCTGGACCATGCAGGGCCTCCGCCGGGGCACCAAGGACCGCTCGCCGGTCGACGACATGATCACCGCCCTGAACACGCACGGCTACACGGGCGTGGTGGCGACGAACTGCGAGCAGACCTATCACCGGTACGCCCGGCTGGGCGAGCGCCTGACCCCGTCGACCCGCTTCACCAGCCTCGTGGGCCCGAAGCGGACGGCACTCGGCGAGGGCTACTTCGCCACCTGGAACGTCACCTGGTACGGCGACACGGACGACCCAGTGGCCGAGATGATGTTCCGAATCCTTAAATTTCGCCCACGCACCGCGGCGCCGCCGCCGTCACCCGCCGCCGCACCCTCCCCAGAGGCGAGCCGCAAGCCGTACCCGCTGCGGCCCGCCGTCAACGACGACACGGCCTTCTTCTGGGAAGGCGTCCAGCAGGGCGAGCTGCGCATCCAGCGCTGCGCCGACTGCGGCGAGCTACGCCACCCGCCAGGCCCGATATGTCCCGCCTGCCGCTCCACCAACCGCACCCACACCGTGGCGAGCGGCGAGGGCACCGTCTACAGCTATGTCGTGCACCACCACCCCCCGGTCCCGGGACGCGAGACGCCCTTTGTGGTGGCAGTGGTGGAACTGCCAGAAGGGGTGAGGATCGTAGGGAACATCGTGGACTGCCCGCCGGACGCCGTGGGTATCGGTATGTCGTTGCGTACGACTTATCGTGCTTTGGACGACGAACTTGTTCTTCCTATGTGGGCGCCATGGGAGTCGTGATGCGGACGCTGACCGAAGACCAGGTCGAGATCGGTTCGGTGCTTCCCGAGCTGTCGATCGACCTCACGCCCACGGTGGTCGTCTCCACCGCCCTCGCCACCATGGACTTCACCCCGGTCCACCACGACGTCGAGGGCGCCCGCGCACAGGGCTCCAAGGACATCTTCCTCAACATCCTGACCACGATGGGGCTGGTGGAACGGTACGTCACGGACTGGGCGGGTCCTGAGGCGATCATCAGGCGCATCAAGGTCAAGCTCGGAGTCCCGGCGTACGCGGGCGACCGGCTGAGCTTCAACGGCACGATCGTCTCGCGGGAGGCGGGGGAGTTCACGGTCGAGGTACGCGGCAAGGTCAGCCTCGGCGACCACGCCACCGGCACGATCACCCTCACCCTCCCCTCGGCCCCCTGACCTCGCGGGTGGTCCTGCCGACGCAACGGCGGCACGAGACCTGATCACCTCAACGAAGGAGCGGTAAGTGCTCAAGTCCCAGGCCGCCATCGCGGGCATCGGCGCCACCGAGTTCAGCAAGCGGTCCGGCCGGTCGGAGCTGCGGCTGGCCGCCGAAGCCGTGTTCGCCGCGCTCGACGACGCCGGGGTGGCGCCGGGTGACGTGGACGGGATGGTGACCTTCACCCAGGACACCAACCAGGAGATCGCCGTGGCCCGCGAGATCGGCGCCGGTGAGCTCACCTACTTCTCGCGGGTCGAGTACGGCGGCGGCGCGGCGTGCGGCACGGTGGCGCAGGCCGCCATGGCCGTCGCGACCGGCGCGGCGACCACCGTCGTCTGCTACCGGGCGTTCAACGAGCGCTCCGGCCGCAGGTTCGGGCAGCCCGACGCCCGTCTGGGCGGGCAGCCGACCTCGCAGGGGCTGGAGATGAGCTGGCACGTGCCGTTCGGGCTGATGACGCCCGCCGGGTGGGTGGCCATGTTCGCCCAGCGGTACATGCACACCTACGGCGCCACCTCAGAGGACTTCGGCCGGGTGGCCGTCGCCATGCGCAGGCACGCCTCCACGAACCCCGCCGCCTGGTTCCACGGCCGCCCCATCACCCTGGCGGAACACCAGGCGTCCAAGTGGATCGTGGAGCCGCTGCACCTGCTCGACTGCTGCCAGGAGAGCGACGGGGCCGTGGCCCTGGTGGTCACGACCGCCGAACGGGCCCGGGACCTGCGCCGCTCCCCGGCCGTGATCACGGCCGCCGCGCAGGGCGCGGGCGTGGGGCAGATGATGATGACCAGCTACTACCGCGATGACATGAGCGGTCTGCCCGAGATGGGAGTCGTCGGGCGTCGCCTATGGGAAATGTCCGGCCTGAGCCCGCAGGACATCCAGACAGCCATCCTGTACGACCACTTCACCCCGTTCGTCCTGGCCCAACTGGAGGAGCTCGGATTCTGCGGCCGGGGAGAGGCCCCCGGCTACCTCCAGGACGGCGGCATCGAGCTCGGCGGCCGCCTGCCCGTCAACCCGAACGGCGGCCAGTTGGGCGAGGCCTACATCCACGGCATGAACGGCATCGCCGAGGCCGTACGCCAGGTCAGAGGCACCTCCGCCAACCAGGTGAGCGGAGTGCGCAACGTCCTGGTCACGGCCGGCACCGGCGTCCCGACCAGCGGCCTGATCCTCTCGGCCGACTGACCCGCCGGCTCGGAGGTCACGGGCCGATGATGAGCGGAACCGCGAAGAACACGAGCATCGCGATGATGACGCAGACCAGGAACCCCATCAGCTCCCACGCCCAGTCGTAGTGCTTGTCCCGGACGGGCCGTACCCGGGCTTCCGGTATGGCCGGCATGTCCGGGAAGTCGTCGGCGGGCAGGTCGTCCACGATGGGCAGGTCGTCCACGCTGGGCGGGAACAACAGCGGGGCCGGCATCCGGTAGACGGGCTCCTTGGCGGTCCTCGGAACGAAGAAGGAGCCCGGCTCCCTGGCCTGGCCCTTGTGCACGAGGATGTCACCGATGGCGGGCAGCTCCTGGGTCACCGCGTCGTCGTCCAGCACGTCCCCCGGAATGGACGCCGAGAGCGGGAACGGCGGCTTCGTCACAGGCTCGCTGTCCGGTTTGGCAGAGCCCGGCTCGGCGGGCTGCGGCAGACGGAACAGCCCGTCGCGCGTCGATTTCGCGTCCTCGGGCGGCCACGCACCGAAAAGCGGATCCTGGGACGGCTTCGCGCCAGAGGGTGCGTCTTTGGGCGGGCGCGGGCCGAAAAGGGCCTCCCAGGATGACCGTGCGCTCGACGGCCGGGGCGTGAAGAACCGCGGTCTCGCGGGAGCCTGGTCCGCGCCGAGCGGTGCCTGGCCGGGACCGGTGGGAACGCGGCCGGGCCCCTCCAGCCGCCCGAGCCCGGAAAGCGTCTGGTCAGGCCCGAACGGGTCGCGGAGTTTCGGCATCGGCATCGTGGGGGCCTCGTGCTCCGGCACCCGTGACGGCGACGGCGGCGTCAGCAGCTCCGTCGGGAAGATCCCGGTGCTGGTCGCCGGATCCGCCTCGCCTAACGGCAGAGGCCACGTCGGCGGCCCCGGCCAGAGCGGCTTGACGAACATCGGCGCCGCCGTACGACCAGGCATGACCCGGGGCGCGAAGCGCTTGTGGAGATAGTCGGGCGGCGGCGGCCACGGCAACCGCCCCAGCACGTCGCGCAGCGGCGCGACGCCGAGCGCCCCGTAGACGTCGGCCACCGGCTTGGACACGCGGGGGCCGACATAGGCCAGGGCGGTGTCGAGCGCCTGCCGAAAGCGGTGCGCGGCGCTGGTGGCCAGCTCCTCCGCCGTGTCGGGCGCCACGTCGAGCACCCAGGCCAGCTCGGCGAGATCCAGCCCGCACACCTCGCCCAGCACGAGCACCTCGCGCTGGTGCGGGCGCAGCTCCCGCAGCGCCCGCTCCACCAGCGCGGACGCCGGGTCGATCAGCGGGTCGACCACCGAAGGCGCGTAGACGACATCACGGCGGAGGATCTCGCGGCGGGCGAACGCGAACAGAGCGGCGCGCGGAGGCGGCGTCGCCGGGACGCCCGAGAGGACGGACACCAGGGCGTCGGCTGCGGAACCGTGGTCCCCGAGCTGGTCAGCGCAGTACGCGAACAGCCCGGCGGCGTAACGGTCGTAGAGCTCCGCGATCAGTTCGGCCCGGGAGGGGTGATCGGTGAGCGAGTGTGTCACGGGGCCGGATCCTCTTGCTGAAATACGGACGCTTGAGGGTGGGGGGTGCGGCGTCGATGTCTGTGGTAGTAATCATGCCAACTTACCCAGGTAAAGCGCACTACCAGCACCGTATTTCGCATGAAACTTGCAGCTACCTGAAGCGTTTCAGATGGGACTGAGGGGACAGAGCGGGCAGGATCACCGTAGTCTGGTCGCTCTGAGAGATCATGCGGTGGCTGTAGCAGGGGGAACTGCGGCCCCCGCCACGAACGCGAGAGGTCGCGCGTGATCACATTTGACGACGTCACCAAACGATATCCGGACGGCACGGTCGCCGTTGATCACCTGAGCCTTGAGGCGCCGACAGGTGAGATCACCGTGTTCGTCGGCCCCTCGGGTTGTGGGAAGACGACGTCCCTCCGAATGATCAACCGGATGATCGATGCCTCAGAGGGGCAGATCCTCCTTGACGGCGTGCCTGTGCAGGGCATCGATCCGCCGACGTTGCGGCGCGGCATCGGGTACGTCATCCAGCAGGCGGGACTCTTCCCGCACCGGAAGATCGTCGACAACATTGCCACCGTCCCCTATTTGCTCGGCTGGGACCGCAAGAAGGCCCGGGACCGGGCCATGGAGCTGCTCGAACGCGTGGGGCTCGACCCGGTCATGGGCGAGCGTTACCCGTTCCAGTTGTCCGGCGGTCAGCAGCAGCGTGTCGGCGTGGCCAGGGCGCTCGCGGCGGACCCGCCGGTGCTGCTCATGGACGAGCCGTTCAGCGCGGTCGACCCGATCGTGCGCACCAGCCTCCAGGAGGAACTGCTCAGACTGCAGTCGGAGCTGAACAAGACCATCGTCTTCGTCACCCACGACATCGACGAGGCCATCAAGCTCGGCGACCGGGTCGCCGTCCTGCGTGTGGGCGGCAAGCTGGCGCAACTGGCCGATCCCAAGACGCTGCTGTCGGAGCCCGCCGACGACTTCGTCCGTGAGTTCCTCGGTCATGACCGGGGCATCAGGCGCCTGCAGTTCATCTCGACGAAGGACCTGCGTCTGCGCACCGACCTGACCGTGCCCGAGGGGTTCGAGGGCCCGACGGACGAGCCGTGGCTGCTCGTCGTCACCGCCGATGACCGGCCGGTGGGCTGGATCTCGCGCGAGCGGCCCACCGAGCTGGAGTCGTACGGGACGTTCGTGCTCGGCCGCGACTCGATGCGCTCGACCCTCGACGCGGCACTGCTGTCGCCGTCGGGCTGCGCGGTGGCCGTGAACGAGGACGGCAAGGTCGTCGGCGTGGCCACCAGAGAGGCGCTCGACGAGGCTCTGGCGGAGGCGGCCGATGGCTGACGGCCCTCCTTCCGTATGGGAGTGGATCGCCCGCAACTGGGACACCGGACGGGTCGACAGCATCAAGAACCTGCTCGGCGACCACCTGATCATGTCCCTGGTGCCGATCGTCGTCGCGCTGGTCCTGGCGCTGCCGCTGGGGCTGGCCTGCGTACGGTGGCGCTGGCTCTTCCAGCCGACGTCCGGCGTGATGAACATCTTCTACGCGCTCCCCTCGCTGCCGGTCTTCATGCTGCTCATCCAGATCACCGGCCTGTCGAAGACGACCGTGATCGTGCCGCTGACCCTCTACGCCTGCGCCGTGCTCATCCCGTCCGTGGTGGACGGGCTCGGTGCGGTGCCCGAGCACGTACGGCAGTCGGCCATCGCTATGGGGTTCACGCCGCTGCGCCGCCTGGTGCAGGTCGAGCTGCCGATCGCGACGCCCGTCGTGCTCGCCGGGCTGCGGGTGGTCGCCGTCTCCAGCATCAGCCTCGTGAGTGTCGGCGCGCTGATCGGGCAGGGTGGTCTGGGGATGCTGTTCACCCGGGCCTACCAGAACCCGTTCGTGCCGCCCGCGCTCGTCGGCATCGTGCTGATCGTGCTGCTGGCCCTGGTCGCCGACGGCCTCCTGGTGCTCGCGCAGCGGCTGCTGACCCCCTGGGTCAGGGCTAGGAGGTCCGCGTGAACTGGCTGCTGGAGTTCTTCGGCAAGGCGGAGAACTGGTCGGGACCCGCGAGCATCCCCACGCGGCTGCTCGAACACCTGGAATTCTCGCTCATGGCGCTGGTCCTGGCCGTGCTGATCGCGATCCCGCTCGGCCTGCTGATCGGGCACACCGGCAAGGGCGGTCTCGGTGTGGTCGTCACGGCCAACCTGGCCAGGGCGCTGCCGACGCTGGGGCTGCTGGTGCTGTTCGTGCTGCTGCTCGGCACCGCGTCGATCCTGCCGGTGATCATCCCGCTGGTGCTGCTGGCCATACCGCCGATCCTGGTCAACACCTTCGAGGGAATCAGGGCCGTGGACCCGGAGCTCCGTGACGCCGCCTACGGGATGGGGCTGCGCGGCGGGCAGGTGCTCGGGCGGGTGCTGGTGCCCGTGGCGCTGCCGCTGATCCTGCTGGGACTCCGGCTTTCGGCCATCCAGGTGGTGGCCACCACCACGATCGCGGCCTACACCGGGCTGGGCGGGCTCGGCCGGTTCGTGATCGACGGATTCGCCACGCAGGATTACGCCAGCGTGGTCGGGGGTTCAGTACTGATTGTGTTGTTCGCGCTTGTCGTGCAGGTGCTGTTCACCGTCGTTCGGCGGGTGACGGTCTCCCCAGGGGTGAGTCAGCGGGTCAAGGTCCGCTAATCTCTCTAATACCTGCCGCTTAGGAAGGAAATATCAATGAAACGCATGTTCAGCACTGCGGCGGTGCTGCTGTCGGCGACGCTCGCGTTGGCCGCGTGTGGGGGCGGCGGCAGTGGAGGCAACCCGCTCAGCACCACGAGCGCGGCGCCCAGCGGCTCGGCGTCCGCGAGCGCCAGCAAGGTGATCATCGGTTCCGCCAACTTCGACGAGAACACGCTGCTCGCCTCCATCTATGCCCAGGCATTGGAGGCCAAGGGCGTACAGGTCGAGGAGAAGCCCGGGATCGGCACCCGTGAGGTCATCTACGACCAGGTCAAGAGCGGCGGGCTGACCATAGTGCCGGAGTACAACGGCAACTTGCTGGCCTTCGTCGACAAGGCGACCAAGGCGAAGACCACCGAGGAGGTCAACGCGGAGCTCAAGACGAAGCTGCCGCCCGAGCTGGAGGTCCTCGACTCCTCGCCCGCCGAGGACAAGGACACCCTGACGATCACCAAGGACGAGCAGACCAAGGGGTCGCTCAACTCCATGGAAGACCTGGCCAAGGTGTCCAAGACCTGGGTCATCGGCGCTCCGCCCGAGTTCAAGCAGCGCTGGGAGGCCGAGCTGAAGTCGGTCTACGGGATCGAGTTCAAGGACTGGAAGGCCACCGGCGCCACCACGGCCGACGCCATCAAGGACGGCACGGTCCAGGTCGGCAACGTGTTCAGCACGGACCCGAAGATCGCCGCGAACAACCTCGTCTCGCTCCAGGACACGAAGAACCTCTTCGCCGCCCAGAACGTGACGCCGCTGGTCAACAAGGCGGCCATGAACGACACGATCACCACCACGCTCAACGCCATCTCGGCCAAGCTCACGACGCAGTCGCTGCTCGACATGATGCAGAAGATCGCCGTCAACAAGGACGAGCCCGCCACGGTGGCCAAGGAATGGCTGACCTCCAACGGCCTCGGCTGACCCGCCCGGCGAGGGTCCCCGGACTTCGGGGGCTCTCGCCGTGAGCGAGTTCACCGAGGCGATGGCGCAGCTCGCGGCGGGCGTGGCGGTGGTCACCGTCCGCGACGACCGCGACGACCTGGGCGCCACGGTCTCGGCGCTGATGTCCGTCTCGCTGGAGCCGCCGCTGGTGCTGGTGAGCCTGCGCAGCGACGGCTACCTCTGCGAGGTGCTGCTGCGCCAGGACCGCTGGGCGGCCTCGCTCCTGTCGGCCGGGCAGGCCGCGATCGCCAGCCGCTTCGCCGCCGCCGGCCGGCCCAGCGCCCGCCACCTGGTGGCGGGCACCGCGCACCACCGCGGCACCCACTCGGACGCGATCGTCGTCGAGAACGGCGTCGCGGCCCTGGAGGCGGAGACCACCCAGGTGGTCCCCGCCGGGGATCACACGCTGTTCATCGCGCGCGTGCTCGCGGTGCCGTACGTCACGGCCTCTCTCCAGCCGCTGGTACGACTCCGCGGCCGCTACCGCCCGATGGGCGCCTGACCCGGCGCGTACAGCGGGCTCACTGGATCCTGTACCAGGCGGGGAGGGACAGCGGCCCGGCGGCCGAGAAGCCCAGCTCGGCGGAGAGCCGGGCGAACGGCCCCCAGGCGTCCAGGCGGACCCGGGTCAGCGCGGCGGCCTTGTCCTCGCTCGACTCCGGGCCGCGCAGCCGCTCCAGCGGGTTGAGCCGCGGATAGGCCCGTACGGGCGCCTCCGCGCCCAGGCCCGCGCGCTTCCTGGCCATGCCGAGCGCGTCCTCGAGACCGCCCAGCTCGTCCACCAGGCCGCAGGACCGCGCGTCGGAGCCGGTCCAGACCCGGCCGCGGGCCAGCTCGTGGGCGCGGTCGCGGGTCAGGCCGCGACCCTCGGCGACCTTGCCCACGAAGTCATCGTAGATACGGTCGAGCCAGGCGTTGACCCGCTCCCACTGCTCGGGGGACCAGGCACGCGTCGCGGAGAACATGCCGGCGTTGGTGCCCTCGGCCACCAGCTCGGAGTTGACGCCGACCTTCTCCAGCAGCTCGCGCATCACCGGCTTGCCGGCGAACACCCCGATGGAGCCGGTCAGCGTGCCGGGCTGGGCGACGATCACGTCGGCGGCCATCGAGACGAAGTAGCCGCCGGAGGCGGCCACGTCGCCCATCGACACGATCACCGGCTTGACCTTGCGGGCCAGCACCACCTCGCGCCAGACCGTGTCCGAGGCGACGTACGAGCCTCCGGGGCTGTCCACCCGGAACACGATCGCCTTGACGTGCTCGTCGCGCCGGGCGGCCCGCAGCGCGGCGCTCACCGTGTCGGAGCCCATCGCGCCACCGCCGCCGAGCGGGCTGCGCCCGCTGCGGCCGGACCTGATCTGCCCGTTGCCGTGGATGAGCGCGATGCCGTCGGCCGTCGGGTGCGGCAGCTTGCGCACGGCCGCGGCTCTGGCGTACCTGGAGATGTACTGCAGGTGCGGGTCACTGCCCGCGGCCTGCCTGACCTCGTCGTACACCTCGTCGCGGTAGGCCAGGCCGTCCACCAGACCGGCCTCCAGCGCCTCGGCGCCGATGAAGGGCCCGCGGTCGACGAGCTCGCGCACCTTGGCCGGGTCGAGCCGGCGGCCCTCGGCGATGCCCGCGGTGACCTGCTCGATGACCGACTCGACGATGCGGGTCATCGACTCGCGGTGCGGCTCGGTCATGTGGTCCTGGGTGAACATGTTGGCCGCGGTCTTGTACTCGTGGCGCTGGCCGCCCTCGTAGCCGATGCCCAGCTTGGTCAGGCTGCCCTTGACGAACCGCTGCTCCAGCGCCACGCCCGTCAGCCCCACGTCGCCGCTGGGCTGCAGGTAGATCCGCTCGAACGCGGTGGCCAGGTAGTAGGGCACGGTGGCGTTGCCGAACTCGCCGAACGTCTCGGCGAACGCGACGGTCAGCTTGCCCGAGGCGCGGAAGTGGGCCACCGCCTGGCGCAGCTCCTGCACCATCGCCAGGCCGAGCGGATTGCCGCCGATCTTCACGACCAGTGCCTTGACCCTGGAGTCCTGCCTGGCCCGCTTGAGCCCCGACAGCACATCGGACAGTCGCGTCTTGCGCATGGACAGCACGGCGGAGAGCGGGTCCGCCGGCGGTCCTTCAGTGAGCCCTTCGGTGAGATCGAGCTCCAGCACCAGCGGGGCGGTGCGCCGCTGGCGATACCTGTCAACCGTGTCCAAGATCGCCTTGCCTGCGTCCATAAAAGCCACCCTAAGCGGCAGGAGTCGGTCATGGGTTACCCAACTCCTGCCGATGGCCGGACGTGGTCAGCGACCGTGACGCGGCGCGGCCTCAGACGCCGGGGCGGGCCGGCCCGATGGCCCTGGCGAGGTTGATCCGCTCGGTGTTCACCTGGGCGAGGTCGACGCTGTACGGAATGTCCATGCCGGTGTTCTGCAGCCGCCGCGCGATCTCCTCGACGCTCATGGTGGGAAAGGCCTGCCTCATCACCGCGAAGCCGCCGGTCACGTGCGGCGCGGCCATCGAGGTGCCGCTCAGCTCGGCCCAGGTGTCGTCGGGCACCGACGAATTGATCTTGACTCCGGGGGCGAACACGTCCAGCATCGCGCCGCGGTTGGAGAACCAGGCGATCTGGTCGGTGTCGTCCGTGGCACCCACCGTGATGGCGCTGGAGACGCAGGCCGGAGAGGCGACGCCGTCGTGGCCGGAGTTGCCCGCCGCCACCACGGGCGCGACGCCGAGCGCCCGCAGGGCGTCGAACTGCGCCTTGTGCGCGCCGGCCCGCGGATCGTCGTCGCACGGCTGGGTGAAGATGCCGCCGCCGAAGCTTATGTTGACCGCGGCGATGTGCAGTCTCTTCGCCGCCCTCTCGACGTACTCCAGCCCGAGCTTCTGGTCCGAGGTATAGCTCAGGAAGCACGGAGCCGATCGGGCGCCCGCCGCCGAGCAGGCCGCGGAGCTGTTGATGCGGGTGAAGACCTGGATCGGCAGAATGGCCGCCCCCGGTGCCACGCCGTTGGACGGAGCGCCCCGCACCATCGCGCCCGCCGCTATGCCCGCCACGTGCGAGCCGTGCTGGCACTGGTTGAGCCCGTTCGTGATGCACAGTGGGGTCTCGGCGTTCGCCGCGCCGCGGCCCGTCTGGCTGGGCTGCCCGTTCGGGCAGAGCGAGACGGCCTCGGCGCTCGGGTTCGCGGAGGAGAAGCAGGCCTCGTCCGCGATCCGGCCGGTGAAGAACGGATGGTCGTCGTCGATGCCGGTGTCGAGGACGGCGACCGTGGTGCCCTTGCCGGTCCAGCCCGCCGCGTTGGCCTGGTCGGAGGCGATCACCTTGGTGCTCTCGTCCAGGAACGTCGAGCTCAGCTCGTCCTTGTAGACGGATTTGACGCGGGGGTCGCTCCTGAGCCTGTCCAGGCACACGCCGTCGAGTTCGGCCACGAAGAAGTTCGGCGACTTCGCCGTCTCGATGATCCGCGCCGTTCCGGAGGCCGCCATGATGTCCCGGGCGACGGCCTCGCCGTCCTGGCCGGGATGGAGCTCGACGATCGAACGGACGCGCAGCGTCGTCTTCATCTCCTCGACGAGCGCCGGGCTGATGAGCGGCCCGCCGACGCCGAGGCTGTCCGCGTGGCCCGCCTGGGCCGCGACGAGCGCGGCCGAGACCGTGGCGAGCGCGAGCAGGCCGGTCAGCAGCGGTCGTAGCTTCACTGGTTCCTCCGTGGTGGGGTGAGCCGTCTTGCCTGCTCAGTCCCCACGCACGTGAAAGGTGATGTCCCTGTTTCCCAAGTGACGCATGTAAGCCAGCGAAACCTTTGCGCTACTTCGGCACGACGCTCTTGGCCGCCTTCTTCAGCGCGGTACTCGTGGACTTCGCGGAAAGCCGCACCTTCTCGGCGGACTTCAAGGTCGCGGTCCCGTTGGTGCCGTTGGCCCAGTTCAGCCAGCCCGTCAGCAGGGCGGCATCCAGCTTCTCCCTGTTCGTCTTGGCGGCCTTCAGTACCCGGTACGCGGTGCCCAGGGATGACGCCTTGGTCAGCTCGGGGAAGACCGTGCTGGCCTTCTGCACCAGCTTCAGGTAGCAGCTGAGCGTGGCGTCGGAGAGCTTGCCGCTGCTCCGGTGCACCTCCACGGCCCACTTCTTGGCCGTCATGCGGGTGCCGGCCGTGCCGCGCGTACAGACCGTGGCCGGAGCCGTGGGGGTGACGGTCACCGTCACGGTCACGGTGAGGGTCGGCAGCGGGACCGGCGTCGGGTTCGTCTCCGTGGGCTCGGGCGACGGCGAGGGGCCGCTGCTGTCCGACGGGTCGGGCTCGGGGTCGGACGGGTCGGGGTCTTCGGGGGCCGGCGCCGGCGTCTGCGTGATGGGCGGCTGCGGGGTGCTACCGGTCAGCGCGGCCAGTACGTCCAGGCGCGGCGTGGTGACCTGGGTGTTGTTGGCCTGGTAGACGTACGGGCGGCCGGTCGACTTGAGCTTGTCGATCAGATCGGTCATCGAGGCCTGCGGCGACTGCGCCTTCAGCAGCGCCAGCGCGCCCGCCACGTGCGGCGTCGCCATCGAGGTGCCGCTGTAGACGGCCGTCTGGTTGTCGGGCACCGACGACTCGATGTCCACGCCCGGCGCGAACAGGTCCACCCCGGCTCCCCGGTTGGAGAAGTCGGCGATCGCGTCGCTGTCGTCGTTCGCGCCCACGGCCACCGTGGAGGTGATGCAGGCGGGGAACGAGGTGCCCTCGAAGTACTCGTTGCCGGCCGCGACCACGGTCGCGATGCCCTTGGCCAGCAGGGCGTCGACCTTCGGCTTGAAGATCGCGCCCTCCTCGCTGTCGTCGCACGAGGTCTCGGACGGCATGCCGCCCAGGCTCAGGTTCACCGCGGCGATCGGCTGCGTCGAGGCGGCCACGTAGTCCAGGGCCAGCCGCAGCGACGACTCGTACGCCAGCAGGCAGGACGGGTCGCCGCAGACCGACTCGTCGTTGACCCGGCTGAACACCTGCACCGCGACGATCCCCGCGCCGGGCGCGACGCCGCTGTCGCCCGCCGCGATGCCCGCGACGTGGGTGCCGTGCTCGCACAGGTTCACGCTGTCCGCCAGGCACTTGGCCGTCATGGCGTTGGCGGCGCCCTTTCCGGTCTGCGAGGTCTGGCCGTTCGGGCACAGTGACTCCACGCCCGTGTCCACCGCGGAGAAGCACGCCTCGTCCACGATCCGGGCGCCGAAGTTCGGGTGGTCCTCGTCGATGCCGGTGTCGAGCACGGCCACCGCCTGACCGGTGCCGGTGAAGCCCTGGGCGTGCGCCTGGTCGGCGCCGATCTGGACGAGGTTGTTGGCCGCCGTCGGGGGATAGGCGCGATCGCGGTGGATCGAGGTGATGCGCGAGTCCTCGGCGAGCGCGGCGAGCTCCTCGGCGGTGCCCTGGACCACCAGGAACGGCTGGCTCTCCGGCCGCAGGACGACGTCCACGCTGTCGGCCGCCGCCTTACTGGCGACCGGCGCGTTCTGCCCCGGGTCGGCCAGCTCGACGATGGCGCGCACGGTGCCGCCATCGAGAGCCAGGCCGTCTTCGAGCTTCTCCTGGGAGGCGCTCGGCGAGGGGGTCGCAGTTGGCGTCGGGTCGTCGGCGAAGGCCGGAGCAGCCGGCACCAAGGCCAGCAGGATCGCGCACACTACCAAAGGGCGAAGTCGCACGATCTTGGAGTTTAGGGGGATTTATCCGGCGCGCACAGGGGCAGCGCGCCTTTCTCAGCGAACTGTCATGAACTTCCCAGCCCGTCGTGACGCAGCCACACGGCGCCCAGCGGCGGAACCCGCAGCGTGGCGGAGTACGGCAGGCCATGCCAGGGCTCCTCGACGGCCTGGACCGAGCCCATGTTGCCGACCCCGCTGCCCCAGTATTCGTAGGCGTCGGTGTTGACGGCCTCCGCCCACTGCCCGCCGTAGGGCAGGCCGAGCTGGTAGGTCTCGTACGGCCCGCCGCTGAAGTTGGCCACGCACGCCACCGCGGACCCGTCGCTCGCGTAGCGGACGAACGAGAACGTGTTACCCCGCGCGTCGTCGGCGTCGATCCAGCGGAAGCCCTCGGGGGACGCGTCCTGCTCCCACAGGGCCGGGTTCTCGCGGTAGAGCCGGTTCAGGTCGCGGACCAGCCGTTGTACGCCCGCATGCCCGTCGAACTCCAGCACCCACCAGTCGAGCCCGCGCTCCTCCGACCACTCCGAGCCCTGGCCGAACTCGCCGCCCATGAACAGCAACTGCTTGCCCGGATGCGCCCACATGAACGCGAGCAGCGCCCTGAGCTGGGCGAACCGCTGCCATTCGTCGCCCGGCATCTTGCCCAGCAGCGAGCCCTTGCCGTGCACGACCTCGTCGTGGGACAACGGCAGCACGAAGTTCTCGGAGTAGGCGTACATGAGCGAAAAAGTCATCTGATGGTGGTGGTACTGGCGAAATATCGGCTCATGTCGTAGATAGCTGAGCGTGTCGTGCATCCAGCCCATGTTCCACTTGAAGCCGAATCCGAGACCGCCCAGGTGCACGGGCCGCGAAACGCCCGGCCACGCCGTCGACTCCTCCGCCACGGTGGTGATGCCCGGAGCCTCCCGGTAGCAGACGGAGTTCATCTCCTTGAGGAACTCCACCGCGTCGAGGTTCTCCCTGCCGCCGTAGATGTTCGGCGTCCACTCGCCCTCGCGCCGCGAGTAGTCGAGATAGAGCATCGAGGCGACCGCGTCGACCCGCAGCCCGTCGATGTGGAACTCCTTCATCCAGTAGAGCGCGTTGGCGACCAGGAAGTTACGCACCTCGCGGCGGCCGAAGTCGAAGACGTAGGTCCCCCAGTCGGGGTGCTCGCCGCGGGCCGGGTCGGCGTGCTCGTACAGCGGGGTGCCGTCGAAGCGCGCCAGCGCCCACTCGTCCATCGGGAAGTGCGCGGGCACCCAGTCGAGCAGCACCCCGATCCCGGCCTGGTGCATCCGGTCCACCAGATGGCGGAACTCGTCGGGCGACCCGAACCTGGCCGTCGGCGCGTAGTAGGAGGTCACCTGGTAGCCCCACGACCCGCCGAACGGATGCTCGGCCACCGGCAGCAACTCCACATGCGTGAAGCCCATGTCCTCGACGTAGTCGACGAGCTGCTCGGCCAGATCCACGTAGGACAGACCGGGCCGCCACGACCCCAGGTGCACCTCGTAGACGCTCTCGGGGCCTCGCTGCGCGTCCTTCTCGGCGCGTTCGGTCATCCACGCGGTGTCGTCCCAGGTGTAGGCCGACTGCTCGACCACGGAGGCGGTCTGCGGCGGCACCTCGGTCCGCCTGGCCATCGGGTCGGCCTTGTCCCGCCACACGCCGTCGGCGCCGAGAATGTGGAACTTGTACCGCTCGCCCTGCCCCACCTCGGGGATGAACAGCTCCCACACCCCGGAACGGCCCAGCGAGCGCATCGGGTAGGCGGTGCCGTCCCAGTGGTTGAAGTCGCCGACGACCCTGACGCCGCGCGCGTTCGGGGCCCAGACGGCGAACGCGGTGCCGTCGACGTCCTCGTGCCGCATCACACGCGAGCCGAGCACCTCCCACAGCCGTTCGTGCCGTCCCTCGCCGATCAGGTGCAGGTCCACCTCGCCCAGCGTGGGCCAGTGACGGTAGGGGTCGCGCACCTGGTAGGGCTCGGCGTCGGCGTACTGGACGCTGAAGGCGTAGGAGGGCACCTTGTCGAGCCCCTTGACCGTGACCTCGAACACCCCATGGGCCTGGTGTTTCAGATCGTGGGCCGTTCCGTCGTCCAACACCACGCGCACCCGCTCGGCGAGCGGGCGCAGCGTACGGAACGTGATACCACCCTCGACGGGATGTGCTCCCAGCACGGAATGCGGATCGTGATGCGCTCCGCCCGCGAGTCGGTCGAGCTCTGTCCTCATCGGCATGCTCCCACCTTGCCCTACGTCAACCCTCCAACCCAGGCCACTGCCCGCAATCACGGAGACAATCACCGAAAGTGCGGAATCTTGGGTTTATCGAGAGAAGCCGCCAGGTCGAAATGCGGCATTGCACTGGGTACTGGATGATCTGCGCGGGCCGCGCCTGCGTGCCCGGCGGCGGCGACGAACAGAGCGAGCGCGAGTTGGAGGAACACCATCACTCCTGTGTGTACGGGAACGCCCACATAGAGTAACGGCGAATCATTACCTTGACTGCCAAACCCGGATATTTGAAGGTCAGGAAGGGTCTGTCGTGGCGGCCCGCGGCCGTCGCAGGTCAAGCGCCACCCGTACCGCGGTCGCGATCCGCTCGACGTCGCCGCGTTCCGCCTCGGGCAGCGGTGCGCCCACCGACGCCCTGAGCGCGCCGGCCGCGTCCAGCAGCCGGGCCGCCTCCTCGTGCCGGCCGCCGAGCGCCCGGGCCCCCGCCAGGCCCTCCGTCGCGAGCGCGATCGCGCGTGGATCGCCCACCCGCCGCGCCACCGCCAGCCCCTCCCGCTGCCACTCCAGCGCCGCCGCCGCGTCCCCGCGCTGCTCGGCGACGAACCCCAGCTCGGCCAGGATCAGCGCCGCCCCCGGCTCACCCGCCACCTGACGCACCCAGCGCAACCAGCGGCGCAGCAGCCCTTCCGCCTCGTCGAGCCGTCCCTGCCGCCGGGCCACCAAGGCCAGCCCGACCTCGGCGAACTCCTCCAACGGCACATCCGACCTGGCGACGGCCAGCCGCCTGGCCCGCTCGTGCAGCTCCCGAGCCCCGTCGAGGTCACCGGTCAGCAGCGCCACCCGGCCCAATCTGGACAGGGCGCCCGACACCTCGCTCCACAGCCCGAGCTCCTCGGCGATGCGCAGCCCGTCGCGTCGCAGCTCCGCGGCCTGCTCGTAGTCGCCGGTGATCTCGGCCAGCGTGCCGAGGTTCTCGGCGGCCCGCATCTCGCCCCACCGGTCGCCCACCTCACGGAACAGCTCCAGCCCCCGCTCTCCGTCACGCCTCAGCGCGGCCAGATCACCGCGCAGCAGCGCCCGCCTGGCCCGCAGACTCAGCGCCGCCGCCGTGCCCCACCGGTCGTCCGAGGCGAGAAAGGACTCCATGGCGCTGTCCAGGTACGCGTCGGTGGCCGCCGGGTTGTCGTAGCCGTAGAGCGTGAAGGCCAGGAACCACTGCGCCCTGGCCCGGCGCGCCGGATCCGCGATGTCGGCCAGTCGTTCCAGGTCGGGGGCCCGCCCCTGCCCCGCCAGCATCCGCAGCCCGGCCAGCCAGACACGCGCCTGCGCGTCGTCGGCGACGGCCAGCACCGCCTCGAGCGCCCGCTGCCCCTCGCCGAGCCTGCCACGCAACACCCAGTACCAGGCCAGCGCATTCACCAGCCGGACGGCGTCGTGCGCGGCGCTGGGGCGGACGGCGTCGTGCGTGGTTTTGAGCCGGGAGGCGTCGTGCGGGGTGGCGAGGCGGAGTGAGGTCTCGATCGCGGTACGTAGGTTGGCGGTGTCGGCGTCGAGGAGCGCGAGCCACCGCGGTTGCTCGGGTCCGCGAAGGCCGGGCTCGGCGCGTTCCGCCAGGTCGGCGTAGTGGCGGGCGTGCCGCAGCCGGACCGCCACCGTCTCGTCCGCCTCGGACAGCCGTTCCAGGCAGTACGCGGCGACCGACTCCAGCAGCCGGAACCTGCCGCCCGGCACCCGCACCACCAGCGACCTGTCCACCAACCTGGCCAGCAGGTCGAGCACGTCCAGGCCGGGTTCGGCGCAGACCGCCTCGGCGGCTTCGAGCGTGCACCCGTCGGCGTGCACGGCCAGCCGCCGCAGCACCAGCCGCTCGCCACCGGTCAGCAGCTCCCAGCTCCAGTCGATCATCGCCCGAAGCGTCCGCTGCCTGGCGGGCGCGCCCCGATGTCCCGTGGCGAGCACCCGGAACCGGTCGTCGAGCCGGGCCGCGAGCTGGCGCGGCGTGAGCGCGCGCAGCCGGGTGGCGGCCAGCTCCAGCGCGAGCGGGATCCCGTCGAGCCGCGCGCAGATCTCCGCCACGCCGTCGTCACCCGCCCCGACGCCCGCCCGCGCCGCGAGCAGCTCCGCGGCGGCCTCCGGACCGAGCGGCGGCACACTCCACAGCACCTCACCGGGGACACGCAGCGACTCCTGGCTGGTCGCCAGCACACGCAGCTCGGGCGCGGCCCGCAACAGCCGCTCGGCCAGCTCGGCGACCTGGTCGACCACATGCTCGCAGTTGTCGAGGACGAGCAGGGTCGCGCGGGTACGCAGCGCGGCGGCGAGCCGGTCGACCGCCGACCCGGGCAGATCGACCGGTTCGCCGCCGTGCCGGTCGACCACCGACCCGGGCAGATCGTCCCTGACCCCCAGCACCGACGCGACCGCCTCCGCCACCACGCCCGGCTCAGCGGACGGTGTGATCGAGGCCAGCTCGACCAGCCACACACCTCCGGGGAACGACCGCCCGGGCTCGGCCGCGGCCTCCAGAGCGAGCCGCGTCTTGCCCACCCCGCCCGGCCCGGTCAACGTGACGAGCCGCCCGCCCCGCAGCAGCGCCCGCACCTCGGCCACCTCCACGGTCCGCCCGATCAGCCCGGTAAGCGGCGCAGGCAGGTTCGTCCCCGGCGGCCCGACAACCGGTCCGGCCACCCCGGCGCGTGGCAGGCCCTCAGCTGGTCCAGGCGGCTCGGAGTGCGGCAGGTCCGTGTCCGGCGCGGCCGAGCCGGGGTGCGGCGGGCCCGCGAATGGCGCGGGTGGATCGCCATGCGGTAGATCCCCGGCCGGTTCCGGCGGCACGGAGTGCGGCAGACCCGCGTCCGGCGCGGCCGGGTCGAGGCGTGGCGGACCGGAGGGTGAGGGGCCGGAGGGAGCGCGGAGTGGGGGACCGGGGCGTGGTGGTAGGGGTGGAGCGAGGGTGGGGTCCTGGCGGAGGATTGCGGCATGTAGGGCCGTCAGTTCGGGCGCCGGGTCGATGCCGAGCTCGTCCGCCAGCAGCCCGCGTAGCTGCCCGTACCCGGCCAGCGCCTCGCTCTGCCGCCCCGCCCGGTACAGCGCCCGCAGCTGCGCGGCCCGCAGGCGTTCGCGCAGCGGGTGCGCGGCCACCAGGCCGGCCAGCTCGGCCGCCAAGGCTCCGTGGTCGCCCAGGTCCAGCCGGGTCTCGGCCAGCTCCTCCAGTGCCACCAGGCGCTGCTCCTCCAGCCGGGCCGCGGCCGCCTGCGCGAAGTCGCCGAACTCGGCGTACGGAGTCCCCCGCCACAGGCCCAGCGCCTCGGTCAGCAGCGCCTGCCGTACCAGCGGATCGTCGCTCCGTCCGGCGCGGGTGAGGAGGGACTGGAACAGGCCCGCGTCCACCGCCTCCGCGTCCACCGCGAGCAGGTACCCCGGCGGCCGGAAGGCCACCAGCGAGCGGTCGCCGAGTGCCCGGCGCAGTTGGGAGACCTTGACCCGGAGCGCGGCCGGCGGGTCGCCGGGCGGGCGGTCGCCCCACAGGTCGTCGATGAGCCGGTCGGTGGAGACCGGCCGGCCGCGGTGCGCCAGCAGGTCGGCGAGCAGCGCGCGGACCTTGGCTTCGGGCACCTGGACCGGCTGCCCGTCCGGCGTCCACACCGAGAGGGGGCCCAGCACCCCGAATCTCATCAGCCCCCCATAAGCCAGTCCGAATCCGACCATAACCCCCGGCCAGCAGTGTGGGAGCCGTCAACCGAAAGGACTGCTCAGCATGCGTATCTCTATCCTCGGCCTGGGGCTCATGGGCCAGGCATTGGCCCGGACCCTCGTGCAGGCCGGTCACAGCGTCACCGTGTGGAACCGTACGGAAGGCAAGGCGGACGGTTTGGGCGCCACCAGCGTGGCGACCGCGGCGGAGGCGGTCGAGGCCAGTCCGCTGGTGATCGTCTGCGTGCTCGACTACGCGGCCGTACGGGAGGTCCTCGGCTCGGTCCAGTTGGCCGACCGCGTCCTGCTGAACCTCACCAACGGCAGGCCCGCCGAGGCCAGGGAGCTGGCGGAGTGGGTGGCCGCGCGCGGCGGCGACTACCTGGACGGCGGCATCATGGCCGTGCCCCAGATGATCGGCACGCCCGGCGCGCTGGTCCTCTACAGCGGCTCGCAGCCCGCCTTCGAGCGGTACGAGGAGGCGCTGGGCGCCCTGGCCAGGCCGCGCTACCTGGGTGCGGACGCGGGGCTCGCGCCGCTGTACGACCTGGCCATGCTCACCGGCATGTACGGCCAGATCGCCGGTTTCCTGGAGGCGGCGGCGCTGATCGCCTCGGAGAAGCGGCCGGTGGTGGAGTTCACCACGGAGCTGCTGGTGCCGTGGCTGACCGCGATGGCCGCGCAGCAGCCCCAGTGGGCGGTGGACATCGAGGCGGGCGACTACGCGACCGACGTCTCCAACCTGGAGGTCAACAGGGTCGGCATGGACAACCTGCTCCGCGCCTTCGAGGACCAGGGGGTGAAGCCGGACCTGCTGCTCCCCATGAAGGACGTCCTCGACCGGCGGGTGGCGGGCGGACACGGCGCCGAGGGCCTGTCGAGCCTGATCGAAGAGCTGCATTAACGGCGGAAGGCGGCCATCGGGATGCTGATCCACGAGGGTCGGTTGCGGGCCTCGTACACCACCTCGTACACCGCCTTCGACAGCTCGAACGCGCGCAGCAGGGCCGCGTCCGCCGAGGTGATCACCCCGCCGCCCTCGGCGTAGCCCTCCAGGAAGGCGTGCCTGTTGCGGTCGGCCCACTCGGCGGCCCGTGGCTCCAGCGACTCGGGCTCCGGGTGGTCGGCCAGCAGGTGCCTGGCCGCGTAGTCGAACGAGCGGAGCATCCCGGCCACGTCACGCAGCGGGGACGACAGCGCCCGGCGTTCGGCCAGGGGCTGGCCCGGCTCGCCCTCGAAGTCGAGCACCACCCAGCCGACCGGGGTACGCATCACCTGGCCGAGGTGGTAGTCGCCGTGCACCCGTTGTACGGGCACCTCGACGGTCAGCTCCTCGACCTGGTGGTAGGCGTCCTCCAGCGCGTGGACATGGTCGCGCAGCTCCGGCACCTCGCCCACGGCCCGGCCCAGCCGCCGCCGGAAGCCCTCGGCCATCCGCTTGACCTCGTGCGCCTCGACCACGTCCGTGGGGAAGGCGCCGGCCAGCTCCAGGTGGACGTGGGCGGTGGCCACGCCGAGCCGGTGCGCCTCGGCGGCGAAGTCGCCCCCGGCGTCGGCCGCCGAGAGCTCGGGCATCGAGCCGTACAGGTCGCGCACGCTGGCCAGAGCCAGGTCCCAGCCGTCGTTGGCGGTGGACAGGTACTCCTGCATGATGGCGAGCGTCGTGGGCGTGCCGTCGAGGTCGGTCTCGATCCACCCGTACGGTTTGGCGATGTGCGGGGATTCATGGAGGGCCAGCGCGGTGATGATCTCCAGCTCCGGGTTCACGCCGGGGATCAGGCGGCGGAAGAACTTGCAGATGTAGGCGTCCCCGTACACGAGCGAGGTGTTGGACTGCTCCGCGCCGAGCACCAGGCTGCGCGGTGAGGTGTCGATCGTGACGCCGGGCAGGTGGCGGAAGCGCACGGTGTCCCAGCCGGTGCCCTCGGCCATGCACTCCAGGACCCAGTGGGTCAGGGCCTGGTCGTGGACGGCGTCGTAGACGTACCACTCGGGATGGTCGGGGCCGCCTTCGAAGGCGTAGGGGCCGTGCGTGCCGATCAGCGCGTGTTTCAGCCGGTCGGGCAGCTCGGTGCGCATGCCGAGCAGGATCTGGTAGCGGTCTCGCGAAGCGCCCTGCCACACCGACACGATCAGGTGGCGTAGCCCGGGGTCGTCGGCGTCGATCACGACGTCCGACTCGATCGACAGGGAGTCGATCGCGCGCCCCTTGCCGCCGAACCATCGTTGGCGACTGATCCATGCGGCAAGGAGCTCGTCAAGCACGTCTTACTCCTCCTGGGTGACTGCCGGTGGGAGTGTGAACCAGTAGAAACCATGCCCGGGAAGCGTCAAAAGATACGGAAGTTCGCCAATTGCCGGAAATGGTACCCCACCCATCGTCTCAACGGGTGAGACGCCGACGAATCTGCGCAGGTCGAGCTCGACCGGCTGGGGGAAGCGCGAGAGGTTGTTCACGCAGAGCATCCGGTCGTCGCCCAGCTCTCGCACGAACGCGAGCACGCTCGGGTTGGAGGAGTTGAGCTCGATGAACTCGCCCAGGCCGAACACCGGGTGCCGCTTGCGGATCTCGATCATGCGCTTGGTCCAGTGCAGCAGCGAACCGTTGTTCTTCTGCTGCGCCTCGACGTTGAGTCCCTGGTAGCCGTAGATCGGGTCCATGATGACCGGCAGGTAGAGCCGCCCCGGGTCGCAGTCGGAGAATCCGGCGTTGCGGTCGGGGTCCCACTGCATGGGCGTGCGTACGCCGTCGCGGTCGCCGAGCCAGATGTTGTCGCCCATGCCGATCTCGTCGCCGTAGTAGAGCACCGGCGAGCCGGGCAGCGACAGGAGCAGCGCGGTGAACAGCTCGATCTGGTTGCGGTCGTTCTCCAGCAGGGGCGCCAGGCGCCGCCGGATGCCGACGTTGGCCCGCATCCGCGGGTCCTTGGCGTACTCGGTGTACATGTAGTCGCGTTCCTCGTCCGTGACCATCTCGAGCGTCAGCTCATCATGGTTGCGGAGGAAGATCCCCCACTGGCAATGTTCCGGAATCTTCGGCGTTTGGGCCAAGATTTCGGAAATGGGGTAGCGCGATTCCCGGCGTACGGCCATGAAGATGCGCGGCATCAGCGGGAAGTGGAACGCCATGTGGCACTCGTCCCCGCCGCCCACCGGGTCGCCGAAGTACTCGACCACGTCGGACGGCCACTGGTTGGCCTCGGCGAGCAGCACCCGGTCGTTGTAGAGCCGGTCGATCTCCTTGCGGATCCGCTTGAGGTACTGGTGCGTGGGCGGCAGGTTCTCGCAGTTGGTGCCCTCCTCCTCGAAGAGGTACGGCACGGCGTCCAGGCGGAACCCGTCGATGCCCAGGTCGAGCCAGAAGCGGAGCACCTCCAGCATCGCGTCCTGCACGGCCGGGTTCTCGTAGTTGAGGTCCGGCTGGTGGTGGAAGAAGCGGTGCCAGTAGTACTGGCCGCGGACCTGGTCATAGGTCCAGTTGGACGTCTCGGTGTCGATGAAGATGATCCGGGCGTCGGGATAGGGGGTGTCGTCGTCCGACCAGACGTAGAAGTCGCCGAACGGCCCTTCCGGATCGTGGCGGGCGGCCTGGAACCAGGGGTGGGCGTCGCTGGTGTGGTTCATCACCAGGTCGGCGATGACGCGCATGCCACGTTTGTGGGCCTCGTCGACGAGCTTCACGAAGTCTCCGAGGTCGCCGAACTCCGGCAGGATCTTCATGAAGTCGGCGATGTCGTAGCCGCCGTCACGCAGCGGTGACTCGTACAGCGGCAACAGCCACAGGCAGTCGACGCCGAGCCACTGGAGATAGTCGAGCTTGCCGATCAAGCCCTTGATGTCACCGGTGCCGTCGCCGTTGGAGTCGGCGAAGCCCCGGATCAGGACCTCGTAGAAGACGGCGCGCTTGTACCAGTAGGGATCGCGCGGCTTCTCCTCGTCGAAGGGATTGGGAATGGGTGTGGAGCTCATGAGCACTCCCTCGTGCTCATGAAGGAGGCGCTTTCACACACGTTGAAGACTCCCCGCTGAATTCTGTTCTACCGTGGCGCGGCTCGTACGGTGAAGATATGGACAGGCTGGATGTGGGGATCGAGGCGTACGTAGTTGCTCTGCCGCCAACGATACGACTCGCCCGATAGCTCGTCGTCCACGACGAACTCGGCATTCCAGTCCAGGCCGATCGCCGGCATGTCCACTTCGACCGTGGCCTCGTGGGTGTGGTGTGGGTCGAGATTGATGACCGCCAGAACGACGTCGCCCAGCCCGTGCCGTCGTGTGGCCGGGTCGTAGGCGCCCGGCAGTCGCTTGGAGAAGCACACGATGTTCGGTTGGTCGACCTGGTGGAACCGTAGATTACGCAACTCCTGCAGCGCAGGATGGGCTCTTCGGAACAAATTCAGGTGGGTGATGAAGGGCGCCAGGCTCCACCCTGCCCGCTCCGCCGCCGCCCAGTCGCGAGGTCTGTACTGATATTTCTCACTATCTAGGTATTCCTCACTACCCGGACGGACAGGGACATTCTCCCCCAGCTCGTACCCCGAGTAGACGCCCCAGGTGGGCGAGGCGAGCGCGGCCAGCGCGGCGCGGATGCGGAAAGCCGGGTTACCGCCCTGCTGTAGGTATTCGTGAAGAATGTCCGGAGTGTTGACGAACACATTGGGCCGCAGGAAGTGCGAGGTCCGCCCGGCCAGCTCGGAGAGGTACGCCTCCACGTCGGGCTTGGAGTTCTTCCACGTGAAGTACGTGTAGGACTGGTGGTAGCCCACCTTGGCCAGCGTCTGCAGCATCGCCGGCCGGGTGAACGCCTCGGCCAGGAAGATCACGTCAGGGTCGGTCGCGTGGATGTCGGCCAGCAGCCGCTCCCAGAACCCCACCGGCTTGGTGTGCGGGTTGTCCACCCGGAAGATCCGCACGCCGTGGTCCATCCAGTGGTGCAGGACCCGTTTCACCTCGGTGTAGATGCCGACGGGGTCCTTGTCGAAGTTGACCGGGTAGATGTCCTGGTACTTCTTCGGCGGGTTCTCGGCGTAGGCGATCGTGCCGTCGGCCCGGATCGTGAACCACTCCGGATGCTCCTTGACCCACGGATGGTCGGGGGCGCACTGCAGGGCGAAGTCGAGCGCGACCTCCATGCCCAGCTCACGGCTGCGGGCGGTGAACTCGTCGAAGTCCTCGATCGTCCCCAGGTCGGGGTGGATCGCGTCGTGGCCGCCGTCCTCGGAGCCGATCGCCCAGGGCGAGCCCGGCTCGTCGGGCTCGGGGCTCAGGGTGTTGTTGCGCCCCTTGCGGAAGGTGTGGCCGATCGGGTGGATCGGCGGCAGGTAGACGACGTCGAAGCCCATCTTGGCGACCGCGGGCAGGCGCTTGGCCGCGGTCTGGAAATTTCCGGACTTGGAGATGCCCGACTCGCTGACGACCGCACCCTCGGACCTGGGGAAGAACTCGTACCACGAGCCGTACAGGGCCCTGCGCCGGTCCACCCTGATCTTCCTCGGCCGCGCCCTGGTCACCAGGGCGCGCAACGGATGCGCCTCCAGCAGCGCCGCCGTCTCCGGAAGCTGCGCGATGGACAGCCGCGCCCGCGGGTCGAGCTGCTCGTCGCGGAGCGTGGCGGCGATGCCCAGCAACGCGGCGCGGTGCCCGCACGTGCTGTCACCGTTCCCGTTGCCGGGAGCGGGGCACTCGGCTATCCGTACGGCCCTGGCCGCCCGGTCGAACAGCCGGGCGCCCTCCTCGCACATGAGGTCGGTGTCCATGCCACGCGGGATCTTGATCTCCGCGTCGTGCAGCCAGGTGGCGATGGGGTCGCTCCACGCCTCCACCCGGAACAGCCAGTCACCCTCGGTCGGCAGGCACACGCTGATGCCCCACCGGTCGGTGCCCGGCGAGAGCTCACGCATCGGTCTCAGGCGACCGCGCTGCCCATCGGGCGCGGTGAGCACCACGCCCGCGGCCACGGCGTCGTGGCCCTCTCGGAACACGGTCGCCGAGACCTGGAAGGTCTCGCCGGCGACCGCCTTGGCGGGCCACTGCCCGCAGTCGACGACGGGGGAGATGTCCGTGATGGGAATTCGTCCGATCATCGCATTTCAAGGTTGCGGCGGCACGCTCGGTACCGCCGGAGGCTTCCGTGGTAGGAACGATCCTTGCATGTAAATTGTGGGCAGCAGTGGAAGACCTCCCGAGTGTCCCCAGGAGAACCAACATTGGGGGAAGTTGCCCAAATAGTCCGTCTTCATGCTTCTTCCCGGAAGGGGTTTGAACGGCCTTGCTGGAGGTGAGGGACTCAGAGGTCCCTCCTAGCCCATAGGGTTCGAAAACGTGAGAGCAATCCGCCGGTTCACCGTCCGCACCGTCCTGCCCACGGAGCTGGCCTCCCTCGGCGAGCTCGTGCACAATCTGCGTTGGTCATGGCATCCAGAGACGACCGACCTCTTCGCCGAGGTCGACCCCCGCCTCTGGGAGCAGGTAGGGCGCGACCCGGTCGCCCTGCTGGGCGCCGTCGACCACGCCAGGCTTGCCGAGTTGGCCGCTGACCGCCGCTTCCTACGGCGTCTCGCCGACGCCGCCGACGACCTGCGCGAATACATGACCGCGCCGCGCTGGTACCAGACACTGCCCGACGCCGCGCAGGCCATCGCCTACTTCTCCCCCGAGTACGGCATAGCCGCCGCGCTCCCGCAGTATTCGGGCGGCCTCGGCATCCTGGCCGGAGACCACCTCAAGACCGCCAGCGACCTCGGGGTGCCGATCCTCGCGGTCGGGCTCCTGTACCGCCACGGCTACTTCACCCAGTCGCTCTCGCCAGAGGGCTGGCAGTTGGAGCACTATCCGTCGCTCGACGCGGGCGGCCTGCCGCTGACCCTCCTGAAGGAGGAGGATGGCACCCCCGTCAAGGTCCGCATCTCCCTGCCCGACGATCGGGTGCTGCACGCGCAGCTCTGGGTGGCGCAGGTGGGCCGGGTGCCGCTGCTGCTGCTCGACTCCGACGTGGCCGACAACGACATCGCGGCCCGCGACGTCACCGACCGCCTCTACGGCGGCGGCACCGACCACCGGCTCATGCAGGAGCTGCTGCTGGGCGTCGGCGGCGTACGGGCGATCCGCGCGTACTGCCGCATCACCGGGCACTCCGAACCCGAGGTGTTCCACACCAACGAGGGCCACGCCGGCTTCCTCGGCCTCGAACGCATCCGCGAGCTGACCGAGTCCCGCCTGTCCTTCGACGAGGCGCTGGAGGCCGTACGCGCGGGCACGGTCTTCACCACGCACACGCCGGTGCCCGCGGGCATCGACAGGTTCCCGGTCGACATGATCGAGCGCCAGTTCGGCGGCGGCAACGCCTGGCCGACCGTGCCCGTCGAGCGCATCCTCGCACTCGGCGCCGAGGAGCAGCCCGGCCGGTTCAACATGGCGATCATGGGCATGCGGCTGGCCCAACGCGTCAACGGCGTCTCCGTGCTGCACGGCGCGGTCAGCCGTGAGATGTTCAAGGGACTGTGGCCCGGCTTCGACCTCGACGAGGTGCCGATCGGCTCCATCACCAACGGCGTCCACGCGCCCACCTGGGTCGGCCGCGAGCTCATGGAGCTGGCCGGCCGTGAGCTGCCCTCGCTGATCGAGCGGTCGCGCGGCTGGGAGGGCGTCCAGAAGGTCCCCGACGCAGACCTCTGGGACATCAGAGGCACGCTCCGGCGGCGCCTCGTCGAGGGGGCCAGGGTCAGGTTGCGCAAGGCGTGGCGCGACCGCGGCGCCTCCGACGCCGAGCTCGGCTGGATCGACGACGCGCTCGACCCCGACGTGCTGACGATCGGGTTCGCCAGGCGCGTACCGTCCTACAAGCGGCTCACGCTCATGCTGCGCGACGCCGAGCGGCTGACGGACCTGCTGCTCGACAGCGACAAGCCGGTCCAGATCCTGATCGCGGGCAAGGCCCACCCCGCCGACGAGGGCGGCAAGAAGCTGATCCAGCAGATCGTCAAGTTCGCCGACCGGGCCGACGTGCGTCACCGCATCGTGTTCCTGCCCGACTACGACATGGCGCTCGGCCAGCTGCTCGTCCAGGGCTGCGACGTGTGGCTGAACAACCCGCTCCGGCCGCTGGAGGCGTCCGGCACCTCGGGCATGAAGTCGGCGCTGAACGGCGGGCTCAACCTGTCGATCCGCGACGGCTGGTGGGACGAGTGGTACGACGGCACCAACGGCTGGGCCATCCCCACCGCCGACGGGGTGACCGACCAGGACCGGCGCGACGAGCTGGAGGCCGCCGCCCTCTACGACCTGATCGAGCACGAGGTGGCCGACCGCTTCTACGACCGGGCCGGTGACGGGCTGCCGCGCCGCTGGCTGGAGATGGTCAAGCACACGCTCACCTCGCTCGGCCCCAAGGTGCTCGCGGGCCGGATGCTCCGCGACTACGTGGTCGGCCTGTACCTCCCCGCCGCGTTGTCGGCCCGCGCGCTGTCGGGCGACTCCTACGCCGCGGCCAAGGGGTTCGCCGCCTGGCGGGTGCGCGTCACGCGGGCCTGGCCGGGAGTCCGGGTCGAACACGTGGAGGCGTCGGGCATCGGTGACGCCCCGGAGGTCGGCGCGGCGCTCGAACTGCACGCCACGGTCGCGCTCGGCGATTTGGAGCCGGGCGACGTCCTGGTCGAGGCCGCCTACGGCCGGGTCGGGCCGCACGACGAACTGGCCCATCCCGCGTACATGGAGCTGCGGACCGACGGCGTCGACGACGACGGCCGGGCCCACTACGCGGGCGTGATCCCGCTGGACCGCACGGGCCCGTTCGGCTACACGGTCCGCGTGGTCCCGCACCACGCGCTGGCCGCCTCCCGCGCCGAGCTCGGCCTCATCGCCGTTCCCGAGGAACCCGCCGGCATGACCAACGGCGTCCTTAGGTGAAGCGTGATCCGGTGAGGCGCGATCCGGTGAACGGACCGGTTGGACCGCACAATAGGGAAAACGCCCAAGGAGCGTCATAATCGGGACCGTGGTGGACGACAGCGGCAACGGCCTGCGGGCAGACACTCTGGTGGCGACGGTCCGAGGTGTGCTTCCGTCCTTGACCCCGGCTGCGCAGACGGTCGCCCGGCTCATCCTGGAAGACCCGGCGACGGTGGCTCGGAGCACGATCACCGAGCTGTCCGCCGCCTCGGGCACCAGCGAGGCGACGATCGTCCGCACGGCCAGGCTCCTGGGCTTCGCCGGCTACCCGCAGCTCCGCCTCGCCCTGGCCGCGGCGGCCGCCCAGCCCGACCGGCTGGTGCCCGGCGACCTGGCGCCCGACGACCCGCTGTCGGAGGTCATCCAGAAGGTGGCCAGGGCCGAGTCGGAGGCGATCAACGACACGGTCGCCCAGCTCACCTCGGAGCGCCTCGGCCTGGTCGTCGACGCCATCGTCGGCGCCAGGCGGATCGACGCCTACGGCGTGAGCGCCTCCGGGCTGGTGGCCGAGGACATGGCCCAGAAACTGCTGCGCATCGGGCTGTCCAGCCACGCCTTCCAGGACGTCCACCTGGCGCTGGTCAGCGCCGTGCTGCTCAAGCCCGGCGACGTGGCGATCGGCATCAGCACGTCGGGCGAGACGCCCGACGTGCTCGAACCGCTGTCGCGGGCGCGGGAGGCCGGCGCGACGACCGTCGCCATCACCAACAACCCGCGCTCATCGATCGCGGAGCTGGCCGAACACGTGCTGATCTCGGCCGGGCGCGAGACGGAGTTCCGTCCCGGCGCCCTGGCCAGCCGGATCAGCCAGCTCCTCGTCGTCGACTGCGTGTTCGTCGGCGTCGCCCAGCGCACCTTCGACTCCTCTCAGGAGGCGTTGCAGAGCACCAGGCGCGCCGTCAAGGAGTTCACCAGGCGAGCGACACCCGTACGTCGTCAGCCTTGACGAACATCACCCGGTGCCCGAACTGGATCTGCAGGTACTTCGTCTTGCCCTTGACCACCTTGTGGCTGGCCTCGTCGAAGGTGACCGCCCGGTAGTACTCGGTGGCCGCCTTCCCGGCCAGCGTGTACTTCTCACCGGCCGAGAACGTGTACTGCAGCGGGGTGACCGCCTGGTACGGGATGTCGGCCGGGTAGGCCTCCTGCTCCGGGTAGGCCCTGCCGTACACCGGGACGGTCGCCAGACCCGGCTTGGGCGTGACCACCAGGCCCGCTGACGGGACGGCGGTCGGCTTCGAGGCCGGGTTGTAGAACCAGCCCTTCTGGCCGAGGTACCAGATCGCGGTCCAGTCGCCCTGCCGTTCCGCGACGGCGAACCGCTGGCCGGTGCTCGCCCTGGCGCTGTGGTCGTACACGCTGTAGAGCGAGGCGTTGGTGCCGGTCGGGTGCTTGCCGATGTCCTTGATCAGCGGTGCGTCGTCGCGCGGCTCGGTACGCAGCCACACGGTGCCGGCGCTGAGGGGCGGGCAGGCGTTCTCGGGGTTCTTGCGGTCGCAGCCGTAGAAGTACGGCTTGTTGGTGGCGAAGTCCGGCCTGATCATGACCGAGCCCGCCTTGGGGCCGCCGAAACCATGCAGCGGCGCGCCGATCAGGTCGAAGTAGTGCTTCCAGTCCCAGAACGGGCCCGGGTCCTCGTGCATGCCCCGCACCGTGGTCGGCAGCGTGCCCGGCACGTTGTCGTGCCCCAGGATGTGCGCCCGGTCGAGCGGTATGTCGTACCTGAGCGCCAGGTAGCGGACGAGCTTGGCGGACGAGCGGTACATCGCCTCGGTGTACCAGGTGCTGCCCTCGGCCAGGAAGCCCTCGTGCTCGATGCCGATGGACTTGGCGTTGATGTACCAGTTGCCGGCCTGCCAGGCGACGTCCTTGCCCTTGACGTGCTGGGCGATGTGGCCGTCGGTGGAGCGCACGGAGTACTGCCAGCTCGCGGGGTAGTTGACGTCCTGGTTCAGCCCGATCGACGGCCCGAAGTAGCCCTCCATGTCATGGATGATGATGTACTTGATCTTCTGGCTGACCGGCCGGTTCGCCAGGTCGTAGTGCCCGTAGTCGCCGTTCGGCTTCTGCGCGTAGGCCGATGGGAGCCACTCGCAGGAGATCGTCCTCGGGCACTCGACGCCGTCGCGGCGCGGCGGCCTGAGGCCGAGCTTCTCCAGCCACTTCTCGATCCGCTCCAGGCCGGGGATCGGCGTGAGCTCGACCTTCTGCCCGTCGTCGGTGACCCGCTCGGCGCCGTCCTCGATCGTGGTGTAGACCTCGTCGGCGAAGACCTTGGCCGCCTCGGACTCGTCGGCGCCGGAGTACTTGGCGACCGCGCCGTACCACTCGCCCGGGTCGGCGCTCAGCGGCGCGCCGATCGACTTCTGATAGTCGGCCAGCAGCGCCGCGCCGCCCCGGATGTTCGCGGTGGCGTCCGTCCGCAGCGCCTCGTGGCTCTGGCCGGTCAGCTCGGCGGCCTTGTCCATGGTCTTGAGCGAGGCCGGGATCTCCGCGGGCGCGACCGTCGTCGTGGCCGGGGCCAGCGGCCTGGTCTCGTCGCCGCGCGCGTCCTCTTCGCCCTCGCCGTGGTGGTTGGACCCGGTGAAGGCGGCGGCATCGGTCAGGTGCATCGGGCCGAACCCGGCGTCGTTGCTGGGCTGCCCGGCATGGGCGTCCCAGCGCGACTCAAGATAGGAGACACCGAGCAGCACGCTCTCCGGAACCTGGAACTCCTTGGCCGCCGCGGCGAACGCCGCCTGCCGGTCCGGGGGTTCCTCGGCAGCGGTGCCGGCCGCCGCTGTCATGTTGACTAATGGCAGGAGGGCGACCACCGCGATCGCCAGCGCTCTGCGCATCTACTGCTCCTCGACTGGGGGAATGACGGAGTCAGCGTTTCAACATTTTCCTTCTCTGGCGAGAGCTTTGCGAAGATATTTTTCAGCAGTTAACGCCTTATGGTGGGGCGGGTGACGTCGATCGTGACCGGGGCGGCCGGATTCATCGGCCGCGCGCTGACGTCGGCCCTGCTGTCGTCCGGCTCGCCGGTCGTCGCCATCGACCGCCGGCCCATCGAGGAGCGGCCTGGGCTCACCGTGATCACGGCCGACCTCTTGGATGTTTTCGATGTTTTTTCTGACGCCGATGAGGTCTACCACCTGGCCGGGTGCGCGGGCGTGCGTGACGCCGCTCCTGGGATCGGGTGGCGGCGTCAGCGGGACAATGTGCTCGCGGGCGCGCGGGTGCTGGCGCTCACGCCGCCTGGCGTCCCGCTCCTGGTCACTTCGTCCAGTTCTGTGTACGGCGGGGCGTTGCGCGGCCGGGCCAGCGTGGAGTCGGATCCGGTTCGGCCCGTTGGCGGCTATGCCATGAGCAAGGTCGCGCTGGAGCGACTCTGTCGCGATCGTCCCGACGTCACGATCGTCCGGCCGTTCACCGTCGCGGGGGAGGGGCAGCGGCCCGACATGGCGCTGTCGGTGTGGCTGCGCGCCGCCGAGGAGGGCCGCCGGTTGCGCGTGCTCGGCTCGCTCGACCGTACCCGCGACATCACCGACGTACGGCAGGCGGCCCGCGCGATGATCGAGCTCATCGGCGTCCCCGGCATCGTGAACCTCGGCACAGGCCACGGCCAGACCCTCCGGGCCATGGCGGAGGCGGTGGCCACGGTGACCGGAGCCTCACTCACCTTCGACGTCGTACCCGCCCCGCCTGACGAGCCCGGCGACTCGCTGGCCGACACCCGCCGCCTCCACTCGCTGCTCGGCTGGACCCCGCGTACCGACCTGCTGGACTTGGTCCGCCGCCAGCAGCTTGTAGTGTCCTGAGCATGGGTGAGTTCGTACACGTAGAAGTGGCCGACCAGATCGCCACGATCAGGCTTGACCGTCCGAAAATGAACGCCCTCAACGGCCAGATGCAGCGAGAGCTCGGTGAAGCGGCCCGAGCCGTCGACGCCGATCCCGAAGCGCACGCCGTCGTCGTCTACGGCGGCGAGCGGGTGTTCGCGGCCGGGGTCGACATCAAGGAGATGGTCGTCATGTCCTATGCCGACATGGCCACCCACTCCCGCGCGCTCCAGGGCTGCTTCACCGCGGTGGCCGCCATCGGCAAGCCCGTCATCGCCGCCGTCACCGGTTACGCCTTGGGCGGCGGCTGCGAGCTGGCCCTGTGCGCGGACTTCCGGGTGGCGGGGGAGTCGGCCAAGCTGGGGCAGCCGGAGATCCAGCTCGGCCTTATCCCCGGTGCGGGCGGCAGCCAGCGCCTGCCCCGCCTGATCGGGCCCGCCCGGGCCAAGGACCTGATCTATTCCGGCCGGCATGTGGCGGCAGCGGAGGCGCTGGCGCTGGGGTTGGTGGATCGGGTGGTGCCTGACGCCGAGGTGTATGCGGAGGCGCTGGCCTGGGCGGGGACCTTTACCGGTGGGCCCGCTGTGGCGCTGCGGGCGGCCAAGCAGGCGGTGGATCAGGGGTTGGAGGTTGATCTGGATACGGGGTTGGAGATCGAGCGGCTGCAGTTCTCCGGGCTCTTCGCTACGGATGACGCGAAGATCGGGATGACGGCATTCGCGGACAAGGCCCAGCCGAAGTTCACGGGACGCTGACGGGCGGGTTCGCCTCCACGAGTGTGGGCCGGGCGCTGACGGGCGGGTTCGCCTCCACGAGTGACGCCCGCCCTCACCGCAGGCTCCCGCGAACTCACTGCGGGCCCCTGCGATCTCCCTACAGGCCCCGCGATCGAAGGCCGGCGCCGGTCGCCCCATGCTCGGGGTGACCGGCGCTTTTATTCGGCGCTGAGAGTGACCGTTGCTTTCGTCCGGCGCTCGAGATGCCGGCTGTCTTCACTCGCCGCCCGAGATGACCGCTGTCTTCACTCGGCGCTGGGGTGACCGCTGCCTTCACTCGCCGCTCGGGATGTCCGGGGCCGTCAACGGTGCCCTCCGATGACGACGGTCGTGAGCGCTCGGGGCTGCAGGGTCACGGTCCCGCCGGTGACCGGGCTCGCGGCGAGGGAGCTGGCGTTGTCCGTCACGTACGCGGTGGCCCGCCCGTTCACACCCTTCCACGTCACGGCGGCGGTGCCGGTGTTGAGCACCTCGACCACCTGAGAGCCGTCGGCGTTGCGAAACGCTGAAACTTTCAGCGCCGGATCGCCCGCCACCGCATCCACCCGCACCGCGCCCGGCCGGATGAACCTGCTGTACGCCGCCAACGCCCACAGCCGCTTGGAGACGTGATACGTACCCGCGGCCTCGTCGATCTGGAGCAGCGCCCGGGTGGCGCCGCGCGAGGCGCCCAGCCAGTAGACGTAACCGCTGACGTTGCCGAGCGTAAGGGCGTCATGAACGGCCCGCGCGATCGTGAACCCGTCGTAGCCGCTGCCGTCGTCCCAGCTCTCGTTCCAGGTGGAGCCGTTGGGATTCCACTCCGACATCCAGGTATTTCCGCTGGTCGGCAGCGGTCCGTCCACCGGGCTGGCGTACGTGTGGCCGGTGTGCGTCCTGACCCAGCGGCGAGCCTGGGGGTCGGCCTCGATCGCGGCGGAGTACGCCTTCGCTTCGGTCCAGCCGAACGAGTCGCAACAGGCCACCTTGAGGCCTTTGACGCTGTTGGCGATCGGGCCGAGCACCTTGACAAACTCGGCGGCCTGCTGCGGGGTGAACCGCATCGAGGCGTACGTCGCCGTCCAGTCGGGCTCGTTGGTGAAGCCGAGGTCGGTGATCCTGATGCTCTCCCGGGCATAGAACTTCGCGTATTGCACCAGGTAACGGGCATAGGCCTGCTGCCACTCCGGCTTCAGCGTGCCGCCGTTCTTGTCGTCGCCGTTGTCCTTCATGTACGCGGGCGCACTCCAGGCGTCGGCGAAGAACCGCTGGACCCCGTACCCCTTGGCCGCCTTCGCCACCCAGACCTGGCTGTTGTCCTCGCCATCCCAGACGTACTTGGGCGGGGCGTCCGGCCCACCCGGGTCCACGGGCTGGATCGAGGCCATCTGGTCGTATGGGCTGCCCACAGGGGAGGAGCCGATCCCGAGCCGCAGGATGCTGAGCCCGGCACCCTTGTCGCGGTTGAACCACAGGTCGAGGATCTCCCGCTGCTGTTCCTCGCTGAGCGCCCGGACCAGCTCGTTGCGACGGAACGCCTGCGAGATCCCGAACCCGTCGATCTCCTGGTGCCGTACGCGGTCGTGCACGATGATCGCGGGCGGATCCGCCTGGTACGGGGCCTGCACGGTGGGCAGACCGAGCAGGGTGACCGCGACAACGCCTCGTAACATACCGCCTCCGAAATTTTCGGAACCACCGCGATAATTTCGCTCCCGGAAACGTAAACACGTACGAGCCCTGCGTCAACCTCTTGGGGCCTCTCCACAAAGGGCTCGCCATCGGCGCTTCGCGCCCTGGAAGCTCGGCGCACTTCCTTAGGCGCTTACGCGCACCGCAAGGCCCTCCGCTTCGCTCCAGCCGTTCCTCTGGAAGCGCCTCCGGCGCACAACGGGCTTCGTGATGGGCGCTTCGCGCTGGGGACTCAGACGTTTCTTCCAGTCGGGCCAAGGGCCCGACCCCTGAAGGACCTCGCTCCGCTCGGACGCCCTCCCAAGCGCGGGCTCCGCTCGCGCCCGCTTCGCCACAGGCAACAGCAGGTGGCCTGTGACGGATGTGAGAACGAGCACTTGACCTCAAGAAGAAGATGGCCTGACCGTCGAATACGGCCTCTACCTGCGGCTACGCCGTGTGGTAGGGGCCGTTTCGGCTGCCTGGGCCGCCTGTGGGCCGTCACGGCTTCGGATCGGGGGCGAACACAGCGGCGACGGCCTTCCGAGTACACCCCAGGCTGCTCGGCATGAGGTGGGTGTGGGTCCGCAGAGTGAAGCCCGGGGCGTGGTGACCGAGGTACAACTGAGGGCCTTGACCGGCATGGCCGCTGTTGCCTGCTCGCTGTCGTGGTTGGCGGGCCGGGCACCGTATGCTGAGATCTAGCAGCCCGCAGAGCGCTCGGTGGAGGTCCTCATGAGCACACCCGACGCGGACCACCTCGCCTACCCGCCGATCAGGCCCCGCCTGTCGGTCGAGGAACTGCTCGCGGCCAAGAACACCCAGCCGATCCGCTCCCTGGACGACCTCGCCGCCGACACTTTCGAGTCGGACGAGGAACTGGAGGAGTTCCTGGCCTTCACCTACGCCGAGCGTCATCGCGACGTAGCCTGAACCGACGTCGTGCAACCAGTCATCTTCGACACCGATGTCGCCTCGCTGACCCACAAGCGCAAACTCACCGGCCCGCTGGCCACCCGCCTGATCGGCCGCAAGCCGCTGATCACCTTCGTGACCTTCGGCGAGCTGACCAAGTGGACCGAGATCCGCCGCTGGGGCACCCGCAGCCGCCAGGAGTTGGCCGACTGGCTCTCCGGCATCCCGATCCTGCCCGGTGACGAGCCGGTCGCGGCGATGTGGGGGCGACTGTCGGCTGCCGGCATCCAGCGTGGACGCCCCCGCCCGATCAACGACATGTGGATCGCCGCCTGCTGCCTCACCTACGACCTGCCGCTGGCCACGCTCAACCTCAAGGACTACGAGGACTTCAAGACCCACCACGGTCTGCGCATCCTCGGCACTGACTAGCCCCCCGCGAGCGCGACGATGGCGCGACATCGGCCAGGCCGAGGCGGACACCCACGCACTCTCGACGATGCCGGTCGAAGAGCCGGCCGAGGTGCGCCGGACGAACCATAGGCCGCCCGCCGTACACAGCTCGAATTGCGGCTCTGACAGATGCACGTGTGCTCGCGCACCCGTACCCGGTGCGCGCGTGGAAGGCTCGGTTCCCACGGCACCGGCTCAAGCTGCGCCTGAGGAGCGGCTACGTGCAACCCGGGGCAATCGAGGGGAGACGTCCAGGTGATCACGACATCACCGCCCGGACCTGCTGCTCTTGCAGCAGCGCCACGAACGATGCCATGTCATCTGCGCTCACCGTCTGCTGAAGGCCCGCGTCGATCTCCGCGTTGCGTAGCCGCACACCGCGTCTGGTCGCGTAGAACACGCCCGCGTCGCTACGGAAGAACGACCAGCCGGGAACGTGGCCCGAAGTGCGTCAAGGTCATAGCTGTGCATCGCCATAGGCGCAGCTTAACTGGGCTGTACATGTCTGTCCATGCCATGACAAGTCATGGGCTGAAAGACGCTGTATGGGCAGGTATTCCTATGGTTAGACAGTGATTGAGTTCGAGCCGGATCGCTTCAGGTGGGAGCAGATAGCAGACGTGCTCCGCCAGCGAATCAACGACGGCACCTACGCGCCGAAGCATCTCCTCTCCGAGGTGCAGTTGATGCAGGAGTTCGGCGTAGCTCGCGGGACCCTCCGCAAGGCCATGCAGCGACTCCGCGACGAGAAGCGCATCTATACGATCCCCAACCTGGGCAGCTTCGTCGGCCAGCGCACCGCACCCAGCACAGCCACCGACGAACCACCCAACAACTGAACCTCACCTGGAACCACCCGAAAAAGCATCAACTGAAGCCCAGGTGTCAAGCACCAACCGGAACAGGTGTCAACGACGGCTGAATCTGGACCCCCTGGCGTCGTCTGAATTTTGACCCCTTGATGTGCTTGATTGTTATTGGTCGTTGGTGTGGCCAGCTGT